>NZ_JCAMOT010000092.1:0-8171 GCF_059512425.1 Bradyrhizobium sp. Leo78 | reverse complement strand
GAACCCCCGACGATCCATGATCGATATAGAATCATCAATCGCAGCCCCTGACGAGGGCTTTTTCAGCAGACTGCTAGAGGTTAGCATGCAAATTACCTAAGCGCTCCAGCCCCTGCTCAATGAGAGATATTGGAAGATAGCTGAAACACAGGCGCACGTGACGGCCACTTCGTGGGCCATAGTTGCGACCATTTATAAGGTGCACGTCGTGCTCGCGGCTCGCAGCTTCAATAAACATCTCCGGATCCGTACCCGCGGTAAGCCGTACCCAGAACGAGAAGCCCCCGCTTGGCACCGTATATTCCGGCTCGCAAATCCGGCTGCGCTGCAACAACCTATGCACGCTGTCTCGCTTCGCTTGGTAGTGCTCGCGTAAGCGTGTTATGTGCGCGTCAAGAGCGCTCGATTGCAACAACCCCAAAACGACATTACTCAAAACCGGACTTACGCCGCCGTCGGGTTTGAGGTGCGCAAGCCTGTTGATGATGTCGGCCTCCGCAAGCACCCAGCCTACCCGTAGCCCCGGTCCGGCAACTTTTGAGATGCTATGGACATTGATCACGTTGTTGCCTGGCGCCAGCCAATGCACTGGACCGTTATAGGGCAACTCAGCATAGACAAGATCCTGCACCAAGAGAGCGCCACTGCGGGCTAGCAGGCCCGCCAACTTGGCCACATAGTCGCACGACATCTGGCGCCCGGTTGGATTATGAAATGCTGGCATCGTGTAGAAAAGCTTCACCCGGGCATTGGTCTGCAGCATTGCCTCGACTTCGTTCAGATCCACTCCCTCTGCGGCCAGACCTAGCTGGACCACGGTTGCACCCGCGATCGAAAACGTACGCAGTGCGCCCAAGTAGGAGGGGTCCTCCGTCAGGACCACGTCACCGGGGTCAATCCAGCCATCGGCAAGCAATTGTAAAGCCTGTGAAGCACCACCCGTAAGCATAACTTGGTTATGCCGCACGCCGTACCTCAGTGCGAGCTTTGTACGAAGTTCGGGCAAACCCGCCGCATCCGTATACTGCGGCAGATCGGCGGGAGCGACACCTGTACCTCCGTCAAACGCGCCTGGCCACGGCAGTTCTGCAAACATCACCGGGTCGGCCAGCGCGTGGCCGAAATTGATACCATGTTTCGCAGTTGAGGAGTTGAATGGCGCAAAGCCCTGAGCGACAGCGCTGCGTTTTGAGATGCGCGAATTCATGGCTTCGTCATTCGGATCTTCATGATTGCCAAATCTGTTCTTTGCAAAAGCGCTTATTGTACTCCGCGGCAAAGTTTGCGGGTATTGGCGCGCTGAAACGGGGAAAGTCCACCGACGTCTTTGGCTGGGCTGCTACGGCTGATGTCTCGAGGGACGGCCGCCACGCACCGCCAAAGTAGTGCTGGCCGTAGCCCATCGCTAGCTCAGGTACTACGGGATAGAGTAGGCTCAGGAACAGCGAGATCTGCGCAGCATTCCATGTCCAACCGTCTGCATGTGCAAAGCCAGCTAGCTCGAAGTACTTGTCGATGATATCAAGCGCATCCCAGAAACGCAGTGTGGTGACCGCATCGGCGTAATCTTCAGCGAAGCGGCGGAAATTCGGGGACAGTTCGGTGCTCTCTACTGTGCGTGCGTTTTCTGCATACCGGCGTAACGCATCTTCCCAGACCCGAATGCGTGAGGCTGCCGAGATGAGCCCGTCGAGGTCAAAATCGTTTGCGTCGGTTCCAAACGGCTTGGCCACTCGCGCCAGTGCATAACGGAGTACGTTTGGCCCCACCTCGCGCGCCACTTCATCGGCCCAAAGAGCATGATCACGACTGGTGGAAAACTTTTCGCCTTCCAGCTTGTAGAAATCCTGGACGGAGTGATTTTTGGGAATTGGGTAGCCGCGCGCGAGCAGAGCGCCGGCCACACCTAGCGTGTAATAGAAGCGGTTATCTTGCCCCATGAAGAAAAGAAGCTCGGTGTTCTGGTCGTGCAACGTCGCGTTTGCGTCCAGACCGGCGCGGGCGCATTGCTCGCGAATTCCGGTGTCGAAGCACCAGAGGCCCTCAAACCATGTAAGCAGCGTTTGGCCGATCAGAGAGTCAGGCTGTTTTACCTCCACACCGTGCCTGAAATGGCGGGTCATCGGCAAGCCGCGCACCTCCCGGTGTAGCCAAGCGCGCGCCTTGGCGCGTATCGGCTCGGGCCATGTGCTTTCTCCAATGGCTTCGTGCAGTGGGCGAGCGAGACGTGGCATGTCGAACACGGCCTGCGTGATGGGTCTTAGCACAAGATCGCGGCCGCAGGTGACGTGCCGTGCGTCACGGATTGTGTCGTGCTGAAGAGCCAGCCCGCAGTTCTCACACAGATTGCTGTCGCAAGGCGATGAGCAAGCCGGGCAACGGCCAGTTGCGAGCGAGTCCGTAACGAGCTCATCGCAATGGTCGCAATACAGTTGGACGCCCTGCCGTACGTCGACGTAGCCGGCCCCTTGCAGCTCGCGGAATATAGCTAGCGCATTTTCCTTGTGAATCGCGCTAGATGTGCGCACGAACACATCGGGAGTAATTTGCACGGCGCGCAAACACTGTAAGATCTGGTGAATGTATCGTTCTGCGACCTCGCTAAAGGATTGGCCGAGCTTTCGTGCCGTTTCGAGCGTATATGTGCCGTGCTCGTCTGAGCCAGTGATGTAGTAGGCCCGATGGCCGGTCATGCGTTGAAAGCGGACGAAAATATCAGCGAGTAAATACACGCCGCCGATGTGACCCAGATGTAGTTTGCCGTTAGGGCAAGGCGGCGCGGGACAGACAAAATAGGTGCGCACGTCAATCCCACCAAATCGAGATAAACTTGAGAGCGCTGTCTTGGCTGATATTACGGATAGTGTGCGTCTGATGTGGCGACATGTAACACAAGGTCGTTTCGCTAACCTCACGGACCTGACCGTCGACTTCGAATTCTCCACGACCAGAGATCAGCACCCAAAGTTCGTGCTCCTGATGATCGTGCGGGTCGACCGCATCGCCTGGAGCGAGCTCCACGACTGAAGCGCCAAATGCTGGGCTGAGACCCTCCGGGAGATGCTCCAAAAGGCGCCAGACCAGAACGCCGTATTCGGTTCGCATCAGAGAATGATCGGCCTGCTTCGTGTACACGTTGGTCTTCCTCAAACGTGGCTATCAGTCGCGATAGAATATGCCATTGGGAATCTTCAGGTTTTCAAGATCCGCCACCGCTTCCTCTGGTGGGTTGTAGGCGCGCTTCATGCGGTTGTATTCGGTGCGTGTCGGACCTCCAGTGGATGCGCGCTGGAACACCAAGTGAATCGCACGACGCGACCGATCGCTCTTGTTTGGCAGTGAGTAATGGGGCGCATAATCGTCGAAAATGAAAGCATCGCCAGCCTTCAAGTGCACCGGCTCCCATGTGAAGGTTTCGGCGATCTCCGGGCGAATCACGCCGCCGGCATCCATCGGAAACACTCCTTCCTTATGGCGAGCTGGCGTGAAGAAAAGCCCACCGTTACCCGGGTCCGAGTCGTCCACGGCAATGGATGCAATTGCGTGCACCATGCGTTCGGGTATCTTGTGCGGGATATGATAGATGTCCTGATGTGGGCGGTATCCGCCGCTGTCCGGATACTTGAAGATCAGAAGTTCCTTCAACATCCGTGTTTCCTCATTCAAGAGTGTCTCGACCGCTGTACGAATGCGGCCATCGGCCAGGAGCGCCTCCCGTAGAGGGGCATGGTAGTCTAAGAAGTTCTCGGCCTTGGAGATAATCTTGCGGCTGTCACTCGTCTTCTCGAACCACAACATCCACTTGTCGGAGCTTACATCCCAACGTGCGACTTCCTCAACGAAACGAGAAATCTTGTCGCGCGTGGCTGGATCGAAGAACTGTTCCAATCGAAGATATCCATCCTTATGCCATTTCGATTGTTGTGCCTCAGTCAGCATGTGTGAGCTCCTTCGTAAGATGAGACGGATCAGTTGTGCTTTACCCCAGGCGGCTTGCTAGCACCGCATTAAGAGCGGTCGCGCTCAATAGGCTCAGCAACATCACGTCAGGGCCGAATCCACGGACCAACTGCCCTCCGACCAGGGGAAAGCCGAAGAGCCCGAGGAAGTATGCGAGCGTAAAGATCTGCGAGGTAGTGGGCACGGAGACGCCGTGCTCGCCGGCAAGATTGACGGCTATCGTGTTCAAGGTTGAATAACTTAACCCATAGCCGGCGGCAAAGAGGACGGTGGCCGCGATATAGAGTGAGGTGCTGCCACCATTGAGAAGGAACAACACCAGAGACGCAGCGGTCAGTAGGATGAGCGTGAGCGCCAGTCGCTGTAACGGCAGGCTGCCCATGAGGTGAGCGACCGAGAAGCGTAGTACCACGCTCGTAGCAGTAAAAACGAGAAAGAACAGATCGGAATTCAAGTGACGTGATGCGGAATACGCGCTCTGATATGTGGACAGCCCCGCGAACATGCAGGCTGAAATCGCAATCATGGCGATGGGGAGTGCTGTGCACTTCTGAAGCAGTGTCGTAGTCGCGGCCAGTGTAATTTCGACATCCGGCATCGGCACTGCCGATAGCCTCGACATCGCGCGTCTTGTAAGGTCTACGCAGGCGGCTGCGATCACGCACGCAATCGCAAGCACCGCATAAATCGTGGCCAGCGAACCAGTGTATTTTGCAAGCAAGTGACCAAGTGGAGCCGCTAGGCCGAGCCCAGCCATTTGTGATCCGGATAAGACAGTCAAATACTGAATACGTGCTGAGGGACGTAGATGGCGGATGATCTGCAGCGGTGCCAGAATGAAGAACACTGACCAAGAAGAGCCCACCAGTAATCCTCCACCGTACGCCGCTCGCCTATCGAGGGCAGCGCCGGCAAAGGCCAGCATGGCTAAGGCCATAAATAGCGAGGCGACAGTCAACGTGGGCAATAGGCCTATCCGCTTTGCCAGCCAGCCTGCCAAGCAACAGGAAACGAGAGTGGCAGCCATGCCGCTGGAAATAATAAGACCCGCGGCTCCACTATCCGTTCCGAGCGCATGCATGTAGTCCGGCAATAGAAAGCTAGTGCCGTAAGCTGCTGCAATGATAATGGAGGCAATCAAAAATGGTGCAAAGGCGCGGTAGTCGAGCGTGCCTGAAAGCTGGTCGGCGGCTTTAGCCGTTCCATCCGCAATCCGGCCCCGCAGCGGTGAGGTCGAACCGCCGTTCATATGCTACCCAGTCGGGTTGATGGCATCGCAACCACACCGGCGTCTCGTTCAGACGTGTCCGAAGGTGCGTAAACCTCAATCATCTGCCTGTCGGATGTATTCAAATAGAACGGTCGGCCGAGGAGGCTATTAATAATCAGGCTGTTGCGGTACGCGACCAAAGATAGATTGGCGCTCTGCAATCCGTGCTGCACGCGGCTTTGATTTTGTAGATATATTGGTCCTGGCATGTGCCGACTGAAGCGGACTGCGTAGTCCGGGCCGAGTACGGGCAGGCCGTCTTCCATACACGCGCCTTCGAGGAGGGCCTGCAAGAAGGGCGGCGTACGTGGCTGGAAGCCTGTAGCAAGCACTATACGATCGACGAGGATGCAGCTATTTCGCTGCGTTGCGATCTCATTTAGATCTACTCGCCAGCGCTTGTTGTGGGACGTGACGTCTTTCACGACTACGCTGGACAACACACGAAATCGGTCGGCCAGCGTGCCATCCAGGCTGCGTTCGTACAGCATTTCATATAGGCGGTTGCACAAATCGACAGAAATACCATCGCTCGTAAGCATCTCGCCCTCGACTATGTTCCGGCGTTGCTGAAGCGGTAGAGCGTGAAAGCGACGGCTATAGGCGGGCGTGTAAGCCTCATTCACGAAACTGTTGTCGTCGATGGCAAACAAGTTCGAACGCGACGTTGCCCACGTGATCTGGGTGGATACAGAACGAGTAAGAATATCCTCGATGATCTCAGCCCCGCTCTGACCGCCTCCCACAACGAGCACATGCTCGGCTGCATACGGTAGCTGCCGCTCGAGATAGTCGGCTGCATGGTAGACGGTGTCACATAGCAAAGATCTGGCACAGGCCGGGATCTTGGGCTCTACGCCAACGCCGACAACAACGGCGCGCGCCAAGTATGTGGTTGTATTCGTGCTGATGCGGTAGCCATCCCTAAAAGGAACAACATCCTTGACTTCCTCGGAGAAGCGGAGCGTATTGAGTCGCCCTGCGACCCACCGGTAATACTCAATGAACTCCCGCCGGGACGTTGAAGCATTGCGCTTGTTGACAAAGCTGTAGAGCCGACCATGCAGTGCCAAATAGTTGAGGAATGAATATGGGCTAGTAGGATCGACCAGGGTCACGCAATCCTTGAGCGGCGACACCTGTAGGCGACTGTTCGGCAGCGCAAGGCCTGGATGCCAAAAGAGTGCGTCTCGCTTCTCCAGGAAAAGTGCGCGGAGCGGAGTAGGTTCAATAAGCGCTGCGAGGCTAAGGTTAAATGGGCCGATGCCAATTCCGATGAGGTCCAGCATTTCCATAGAAGTCTCTTTGAGCTCGTGTAAGTTCTTGACGTTGGCGCTCGTGTAAATTCTGCTCGGGTCCGGGCGCGTCGCTTCATTACTGAAGCACGTTTGTGTGACTTGGGATGGGGCAGCGGCTTGGCCCGCAATGGCGCGTCTTGCAAGCCGTCTGCTGAAACCTCTCATTCGTGGGAACACTAAAGTCCGGCTGCGACCATCTTCACCCACCCATCCGGTGGTCTCTGCTCATCAGCAATCGCCGTGCCAGCCACAAAATCTCGACTGCGCCTCGTTGGACGAGAAGAACATGCCCACCTACAGCATTTCGTGCGGAATTGCCCCGGCAGCTCCGTCGGATTTACGACATTGAGGCGGCAATCGGACATCCACATACGGAATACCGAGCGCACGGATCCATGGCTGAGAAACGAACACACTGTGAATGCTCATCTACGCCGACAGTGCTCAAACCATCATGATCTTTCCACGCATTGTCAGCCCTTCAGGCCTCGCAGACCGCTCGTCTGTGGTGTCGCACCAGGAGAGCTGCGTCGCACTACGCGGGCAGCAGACATCTTCGGCTCCGCAATGTTGGCAGTTTCTCAGGTAATGGCGGTGGACAGTTCCGCTTTGGCTGATTGCGGCGGCCTTTTTTGGGCTTAGCCAAGAGGCCGGTGAGCGTAAACAACAAACAGCGCCGCCAAGCGCGAGGAGTTTCTGGTGACGGAGCCTTGCCGACACGCGCCCGTGCGGGCGATCTTCTGATTGGCTAACGTGCGGCACACACCGGCTTGTGCGCTTTCGAAACGTGAGTAGCCTCAAAGCATGTCCTGTTCTAGTAAAAACCTCCGGCCGCAGCGCGCGACCGGAGGCTTGCGTTGGAACGTTAGCACATCGTTGTCCAGCGTTAACTGCTCCTTGCCAGCGCCGTTAACACGCCAGGTTATGGTCCCCCTGGCATTTTCTTTAAGCCACGCACTCAGCGCACGCAGACGTGTAGCTCGCTTCTGCGCAGACTGCCCGAGCTCCGCAGTCGGGTTTCTAAGGTCCTTCAAGGCTTGGCCGAGCGTGGCCTTGAACCGCCCCGGGTTTGCCGGAGGCTCCAGCTCCTAGAGGATGGAGCCATGACGAGCAAGACGACGAACAGATTTTCACCCGAGGTCCGGGCCCGTGCGGTTCGGATGGTTCTGGATCACGCGAGCGAGCATCCGTCCCGCTGGGCGGCGGTGACCTCGATTGCGGCCAAGATCGGCTGCACGCCGCAGACGCTGCATGACTGGGTCAAGAAGGCCGAGGTCGACAGCGGGCAGGCGTTCCGACCGACATGGCTGAGAAGCTGAAGGCCCTGGAACGGGAAGAACCGTGAGCTTCGGCACGCCAATGAGATCCTGCGCAAGGCGAGCGCCTATTTTGCGACGGCGGAGCTCGACCGCCGGTCCAAGCCATGATCGCCTTCATCGACGATCACCGTGGGACGTATGGGGTCGAGCCGATCTGCAGGGTCTTGCCGATCGCCCCTTCGACCTACCCCGCCCATGTGGCCAAGCGGCGCGATCCGACCAAGCTGTCGGCGCGCGCCAGGCAGGATGAAATGGACCCGCGGAGCGGGACCGCTTGAACCGGTTTGTTAGTTGGAAACTGACTGCTCCTGATCCCTTTCTATC
>NZ_JCAMOT010000091.1:0-8669 GCF_059512425.1 Bradyrhizobium sp. Leo78 | reverse complement strand
ACCGCACGAAATTACTTCGCTGTCGTCGCTATCGCCGCAACTCTGCTCTGGCTAAGATAACTGTCCACGCGACCTAGGCATCACTCGGACTGACCGTCGGTTGTTTGGGAGGGGAACCCACGGTCCGTGCAGCGAAAAGTGCGTAGCGCGGCCGCATCAATTTCACAAAGGCAACACGACTCTTCTTGTTGGCGAATGCTACGGCCGCCGCTCGACGCCGTGCTTGCGCATGTGGCGGCTGACTAGCCTTTACGAACAATTAACCTGGTCAGGGTCTTGGCTGTGTGAAAACGCTCAGCACTCGATGCGCCATCGAACAAGTTATTCGCCCAAGAGCCTCTTAGCCCTCCAATTCGCAACGGCACTGAACTTAAAGAACGAGCGGAAGAACGTAATTCTCGTCGCGTTTCGATATTTCGCGTTTTGCACAGCCAGGGTCAAAAGCGCCGTCCGCCGGTCGGCCTACCGTTTCCGCTTTACCTCCGGAAGGTGACAGTTTGAAAGCCGCGGCGGACTTCGCATTTGGGCCAACAGACGACATTCGCGTAATGAAAGAGGCCGCCAACCGAAGCGGCCTTAGTATGGCTCTAAAATCCTTGATTGCGAGAGCTTGCTCGACGCTCTTGTGTGCCGGGGTCAATCTTCCAGTCCGGTACTGCTAGTCGCAACGGCGGACCCTGCGGACCGAACCGTCGTCGCGCTCAATCGTGACGGTGCGGCATCCGCCATATCCGCGATCATATCCGTAGGCGCGATAAGCGGGTCGATCGTAGTCTCGGTAGTACCGCGGCTGCGGGCCCACTCTCACGCCGCCGAGCGGAGTATCAACGGCAACTTGAGCTGACGCGGGAGCAATGGAGTTCGGCGTGGCGATAGCGAAACCAGCAACCGCCAGTACACCAGCCAATAACAGAGTTCTCATAGGAATTTCCTCCCGAGTTATCTGCATTGCTTGCCAACATCCGAGGTAGAGCAAGGTTCCTGCGCGAAATTCCTGCCGCCTCGATCTCACTCCTTGTTCGAGAAAGCAAAAAGTGAAAATCAGCTTATGATGCCGGGGGTTGGATACGGACCCCGCCGCGCATGTTCCCGAACCAAACAAATGCCGACCTGAATGTCTGTTGAGGGTCAAAATGCGACTTCGCGCGGCGACAGGGCTACTCCCCTTTTCCCCAGCAACGGACATCGCTCGGGACGCTCCGCAGGTCCGTTTGGGCCATGAACAGACGGCCCACTCGCGAAGAAAAACAAAAAGGCCGCCATCCAGCGGCCTCATTTCATCTCTGTAAGCCTCTCGGAAATATCAGCTACCGCTACGGCGGCGGCGCACCAGCCAATAAGCGCCATAGCCTACTCCGATCACAAGCGCGGGGATCCCGGCGCCTAGAAGCGGGGCAGGAGCGCCTTGTGCGTGTTTTTCATTGCCGTTGCCGTTGCCGTTACCGACGCCACCATTGGGGATACCACCTTGATCGGCCAAGGCCGGTGACAAAACAAGCATCGAAAGGGCGACCGACGTTACTATGGCTTTCATTCGATTGCTCCCAATTTAAATGGTGATGCATTTAAAATATTAAACCATAATTAGATGCCGCTCAATCCTAAGTTCGCCTCGCTGATGAGTTCCTTAGGGTTCATGGAACTTAATTTAGTCACGTCGAGGCAGCGTAGTTATCGCCCGCCTAACGTTCAGCGCTGCCGGACAGATCACGTCCCCTGACTGCGTCCGCGGTCTCGTCCATATCTGCGAAGCGGCTGACATTCACCCCGACGTTCGATTGATCTGGACGCTCTGCGGCTGGTTTTGAGGGTTTTCGCCACTGCAAGTCCTCCCGCTGTCCCTTGAAGAACGGGTGCCGCACCTTACCCTCCGCCGATTTGGCGCGGTACTCAATTTCCGCCAGCAGCTTCGGCTCAACCCAGATGCCCTTGTGCGCGATGCGCTTGGTGCAGGGCTGGGTCTTGCGGATCAGCGGCGTCAGGCGCTTTTGCAGGTCGGCGGCGGATGCCTTGTCGAAGCCGTGGTCGACCTTGCCGGCATAGATAAGCTCGCCGCCCTTGTGCCGGCCGAGATAGATCCCGTCCCATTCTCCGTCATCCAACGCGAAACCGGCGATGGTCAGCGTCTCCCGCAGCGCGCACGGCCTCTTCACCCAGTTGCGGCCGCGGCCTGAGACATAGGGGCTGTCGGCGACCTTCGAGACCACACCTTCATAGCCGATCTTGCAGGCGTGCTCGAACATCGCACGGCCATCAACCTCAAAACTCTCGCTATATTGAATGTCGCTGCCGGCGATAAGTTTCTTCAGCGCGGCCTTGCGTGTCGAGAGCGGCTCTTTCCGCAAGTCATAACCGTCGAGATAGAGCAGATCGAAAGCGACCAGGACGATCTTCCTGGAGCGGCCATTGAGCTCGTTCTGCAGCACCGAGAAATCGGTGGTGCCGTCCGCGGCCGGCGCGACCACTTCACCGTCGATGATCGCGCTGCTGGCGGAGATGTGCCAGGCGTCGTCGGCGATCGTGCGGAAGCGATGCGTCCAGTCATGGTCGCGCCGCGTGAAGATCTTGACGGCTTCGCTCACGATGTGAGTTTGCACGCGGTAGCCGTCGAACTTGATCTCGTGAATCCACCTCGCGCCGCTCGATATCGGCTGCCAGTGCCGGCTCGACAAAGCCTGGGTAGGGCGCCTTGGTGCCGGGGTTTTTACGCTGAAATGTCAAGACCGTACTCCGATGCAAGGAGACTCGATAAAGTTGGCGCGAACCGATGTGTTCCGGAGTTGCAACCTGTCGAAGAAACCTTCAAACATTAATCTATTTAATTTTTTAAATGCGCAGTTTAATGAGATTATTCGCTTGGGCAGGAAGCAGGAGGGAATCTGATGAAGATTATCTCGATCGTTTCCGCGGCATTCTTTGTTCTGGCTGTGACGATGATTGCTCCGCCTGCGAGGGCCTCCGCCGGTCACGATCGCTGGAAAGGAGACCCACCCGGTCACCACCATCACTGGAGAGGAGACCCACCCGGTAACGTGAGCGGAGCGCCCGGCCCAATCGCTGGCGCAGGTCTTCCGATGCTTGCGCTCGGCTATGGTGTCTATTGGCTCGTCAAGCGCCACCTCAAGGACAGCTGACGTTTTGAAATCCAGCGCCACGATGTTTGGCAATAGCCGCGTGCGGTCGCATTCAGCGAGTCGAGAACATGCTCACGTCCTGACGCGGACGTTCTCAACTCCTTATCTCCGATCCTGGGGTCTCTTCTTTGCACACGGATGCGCACCGCGCCTTTGTTCTTTGCGATTAGGAGCACGATTGTCATGGCCATTTCGAAACGCTTGGCTAGAACAGTTCGCGAGCAACTGGCGTCAGATGACAAGAGGCTCGCACTGATGATGTCGGATCTGCGTTCGCTTCGAAAAGTCGCCGCCGACGCGGAACTTGCAGCCAGTTCGCATAGGAGCGGATCGAGCGCGTCGCTAATGGGACGGACCGCGCTGGACGTCGGCCCGAAACAGCTCTTCGGATTCCAGAGTTTACATCAGCCAAATCGCTATCGCTAAAACGAAAAATCCGAGCAGCGCGCAAGCGAGGAAACCACGCTCAACGGCATCCATGGAGGTGGTTCCTTTCGTCATCGCTGAGATACCTCCAAGCGGACACTAGCGCATTTAAAGCCGTAGGACCGTAGAAGCGGCTCCAGGTCGATGGGGGCTGGGGCCCCCAACCTGGATGGACAGGTCTTCTTCCGAGTCCTGGGCGCTCGGGGACCGGAAGCCGCTGTCTACGCGCGATGGTCGGCATCCTTCCTCCGCAGTTTTCCACATTGCCCCGCCGGATGCACCGAGAGGGCGCGGGCAGATTCATGTTCCCGAATGTTTGTCGGGAACCGGACTCACCGGTGGCGGTTGGAGCAGCGATATATCGAAACCGGTGAATAAATCTCGCCTCGGCTTAACGCAGGTAAGCGGACGGCTGTTCGGAGGAGGCGATGCTATTTTTTCCCGAATGGGAGGGGCGTATGGATTTTCCGGTCGAGGCTGACTCTAAAAAGGACTTTCAAATCGTGATTATCGTCGTTGATAGGCTGGAACAGGAGAGGGTTCAGCTGCTTGCTCTTCGAAAAAAGGTGTCGGATGCGGAACGCGCGCCGGCCCTTAGACGCCAACAATCACGCCAGCCAGGAAGCGACTCATGAAGGACCTCACCGGAAAGTGGCAGCAGCTCCGAGCTGACGCGAAACATTTTGCCCGCTTGGGCATGTCGGCGACAGATCCAAGCCAACGCGAGCTGTTTAAGCGTTTAGGTGATGAGCTTGCCATCGAGGCGCTTGAGCTGGAACAGGTCGTGAAAAGGCAAACCGTCTCTTCGGGCGCGGACGAGCAGTACGACGTCGTCTCCAAAGCCATCGCTGGGGAATAAGCGGCGAATCCCTAGGTATGTAGACGTGGCCGTCATGAACGGCCGCTACGCGCGTTGGAAACGGCATCAGGCCGGCGGGCGAGTCAGGCCTGCGGTAGCCCTTTGCGGATCCTATCGCGATGGGCGACGTGTGCAGCCCGCAGCGCGCGGTAAGTGGTGAGAAGGTCTTGAGCCAACGAGATTGGATGACCGGCGCGGGACAGCTCGTCTATTATCTCCATCTGACGGCTGATGTGCGTATCGCTCAGCGCAACGTGCCGATCCGCCTCGGCCCACGTGTTCGAGGATCAGGCGGCGGTCCATGGCAACTCCCGTTTACGGTTGCTGCGCTCTTACTGGCCCAACCAAGAGCCGATATTTTGGAACGAACGGCGTGTTGAAGCTCTCGATGACCTCGCCGCAAACGACGCAGGCGAATGTCCCTGTTTCCGGGGTGGAAGATAGAACAAGCCGACGTCCGTAGAGCGCGCCGCATCGGCAGGTCCGCGTCGTGTCGTCCATGGGCTCCTCCCGCGTCCGAAACGCCAGCATAGTACGGGAAGCGCGCAAAAGCGATACGCGCTCAGGCTGCCCGGGACGGCGATGTGCCTACCGCCGCGGTGAGCTTACGTGGAGAGAAAATCCGCTAGATGGACGTTAGGACTGCGTTGCTAGGGTGGAACGTCTGCGCTCTCAATTGGTTGAGCGGTTGGAGAAGGACACCACAATACTCCACGAGCCGGGTTTTTGGATCGCGATCGCGATCGCCCTCGGCATGGCGCCGTCCACTATGCTGGGTATCTTGGTGCTCGGAAGGCGTTAAGTGCCGCTCTCGTGCGTCCAGAGCCATCCTAGCTGGATCGTAATAGTCGACTTCACGATGGGGCTCGGCGGCTGATGGTGGTGCGCGAAATTCTTGCCAAGCACGGGCCGATGACGACGGAAGCCATTGTGCGGCAGATGCTGAAACTCGGCCATGACGTATCCGTTCACGAAACGCTGCGCGGCAAAGTCTCTTCGCTGACCATAAGTCTGTTGCGGCTGGAAAAAGCCGGCAAAGTCGCGCGTGAAGGCAAAGGCGGTTCGGCGCTGTGGCGATTCAAGGAATGAACGGCAGCTTGTGCTTTTTCGCGGGCCGGTGGAAGCGCCCAGCAAGTCAGTGAGCTGGCTCTTCACGCTCTCCTGAACATCCGGGACGACCGCGGCGATATAAACCAATCCGGCGACGCGCTCGTCGACTCCGGCGCCTGTGATGGTGGCTCCGCCGTAGGAGTGACCGACGAGTATGGCTGCGCTGTTGACCCGGCCCAGTGCCTTTCAGCATTGCGGGGTTTGGCCTGCTGACCATTTCGTTCTAGAGGGAGCAATGCATCCGATTAAAATAGAACGAGGCCTGGCACGAGCAAACGCCAGACCTCGTGCCCGTACGGCTTGGCGGCAAGCCGCGATAGGGCTTTTGAGACTTACGACCTTTCGCCGCCGCTGTCGTGTTGTTTTTCATGCTGTCCGTCGGATAGAACAGCATTGATTGTGCGCCTGAGGGTATCGGTGGTGCAGGGTTTGTTTAGGACCGCCGCTCCTTTGAAGCTATCCGGCACAGCATCCGCGTTGTAGCCGCTCAAGAAAAACAGCGGTATTCCGCGGGCTGCAATCACCTGGGCAACGGGCTGCACATTGAGGCCCTGCAGATTAATATCAAGGATCGCCAGATCGTAGGCTTCGATCTCCGCGAGAGAGCGGCCCTCATCGATGGTCGCCGCCTCGGCAATTACGCTATGGCCGAGTGACTCGACCATTCCACCAGCATCATTCGAATAATGGCCTCGTCTTCGACGAGGAGTATGGATGCTTTACTCATGCATGTTGCCTTAAATGCCGGTACTGCTGGGCGAGTCACGGTTAAGCAGTTGTGACATCGCTGAAACAAGCTGCGCGGGTGCGAATGGCTTCTGAAGCATTATGCCGGTGGGAACGCCATCTGCGACCCACTGCTCAGCGGCGAGCGCTGACATGTAGACGACTGGGAAATCCGGATCGATCTCGCGGGCCGCTTGTGCGACCTCCCACCCGTTGAACTGGCCTAGCAGATTGATCTCTGTCACGATGCCTCGGTAAACACCGGGACCGCCCTTGAGGAGCGTTATGACCTCTTCGCCGGTCCAGTCGCGGTCTCGAAGCCGCCTTCGCGCAGCGCGTGCCCGAGAAGGCCTCGGATTTCATTGTCGTCTTTGACGAAGAGGATCATGGGCGGTTCGGCCACAACGCGTGCCCCTAAAGTACTGTCGACCGGTTATAAGATGCAAAAACCAGAAAGTTCCCGAGTCGTCGGGAAAAGTTAGCATCGTGCGGTTTAGACTAGGTCGGAGGGTTGTTTGCCTCGACTCTTCTTACCTTTTTTTGGCGTAAGAAGCTGACTTGAAGCTCTTGTCCGTTCACCCTTTCGAGATGGCATCGGCGATAGACGAGTCCAGTTGAGGAGAGCAGAAGGAAGAACTCCGCCAGAGCCAATCCCTCGATCGAACCTCAACCTGAAGTGCTCGGGAGCTAGACGAGGCCGGCCTCACTATCGACTGGAATGAACTGATGCGTTCGTGAGGGCTCCGCGGCCGACCTTTCGAAGGTGAGGGTTGCCGGACGCTGCGGCCGTAGGGCGAGCTTCGCCTTATGTGCCTTATCCCTGGTGCCAAGGCCGGCTTCGGTCCTGTGAGATTCGACGAGCCTCCGCAACATGCTCATCGCTGAGGCGCGAAAGCACCCGCAGCCACGCCGCTTTAAAAAGAAGTTTTGCGTCCTCAAGGTCTGCGCTGCTGCCGCGGTGATCGGGCTGCTGGGGGACGTTAGGCAGGATGACAGCCCAGTTCCAGATGTTATGGCCGCCGACGCCCTGGGTGCTGTAGATGCGCCCGATGGTGAAGCCATCCCAAATGACCACATAGTCGCCTTCGCGCGTCTCCCCGCCGATTACGGTGGGGCGGAGAAAGAGATCGGCGGGCCCGGTCGGCATGTCTGCTAAAGATCGTGGCTTGTGATCATTGGGCGCTTACCCGAGGGAGCGGAGCCCTTCGCTCTTTCGAGAGCATCCAACCTTCTTCTGCGATCCAATCTGTCAAGCAGTCCAGCCTCGAACACCGTACCGGAAACATCATAGTCGCCGCAGAAGCCGCAACGGATCGTCCGACCATCGAACGTCGCAACGGTAATGTCTTGGGCCTCAGCCCCACAAAGGGGGCAAGTGATCGGTTTCAAATTGACCATATTCCGCCTTCCGCGCATTTCTCCGAACATTAGTTTTATTGCGACGAACAAATTTAATAAATTAACCTATTTAATTGTTAAATGACACATTTAATGACGTTGTTTGAACTGGTCAGAATGCAGGAGGTATCTGTGAACATTCTATCTGCCATTCCCGCTGCCTTTTTTGCCTAGCTCTGATCATGATTGCCCCACCTGCGAATGCCTGCAACGGCGGCGGGAATTGCGAAAACGCCCCCGGTCGAGACCCGCCTGGTCACCGCGTCAGCGGAGCCCCCGGTCCCATTGCCGGCGCGGGTCTTCCGGTGATCGCCGTCGGTTATGGCGTCTATTGGCTGATTAAGCGCCGCCGCAAGTACGACTGACGTTCTGAAGATCGGTGCCATGCTGTCGATGGGGCGCGCCCGAGGCGGCTTGCACTGATGTGTGACAGCCGCCTGTCACGTCCCGAGAGGAACGGTCTCAGCCCTGCCCCCGGCCGGGGTCGTTCCTTTTTTCTGGCCGCGAGCCTGTCTTCCTTGTCGGGGCCGCGCATGGCGATCTTCAGGGCGCTTATCGGTTTGGAGCGCTGGCAGAGGTCGCCAGCATTGCGCCACAAAATGCCAGCCCTAAGGCTAGATCACGAACACTCGGCGCCGCGGTAGGAAACACCACGGCGTCCGCACGGCATCTATCAAGCCAACGGGGGTACCTTGAAAAAGCCCGCTTACGCCCAACGGCTGCCGACGATTCGAACTACTCCTCAGGCTTCCGTAGGTCCGCTTCCATTTCTGCAACGATGTCTTGCAAGAGACGAATTGCGAGCGGGTCGGTGACCTCGCGTTCCATCATGCGGTAGCGCATCACCCGCTCTTCAAGTTCCCGCTGTTGCTCGCCGTCGGTCATTGCGCACTCCTTGCGTGAGCAAGACGCGCGAGGAGACTGATGGTTGCCGGAACCTGAAAAATTCTCGGCAGAATTTGGGCGGTTCACAGTCCATTCAGGCCAGAGCCCGTACTCATCTCCGCGGGAAGCGT
>NZ_JCAMOT010000090.1:0-8707 GCF_059512425.1 Bradyrhizobium sp. Leo78 | reverse complement strand
CCGCCGCAAGACCATCAACTGATGTCGAAGCGCCGCGTTCTCAGCTTCAAGCTGCAACCTCGACCTGAACGGCGAGGCCTCGACGGCCCGCACGAAACAGAGAAGCCCGATCATCCCGCCAACTTAGCCGAATCCGTCACATCATCAACTCGGACAAGTTTTCGGTACACACAAGTATGAGCCGCTGGCTAAAGAATTGATCGCGGCGGTCGGCCTCAATTGGCTTCGAGAAGTATCTGCCGGACCAGTTATCGGGCGGTATGCGGCAGCGAGTCGGCATTGCGCGGGCTCTGTTGATGCGGCCCGAAGTGCTGTTGATGGACGAACCATTCGGGGCGCTCGACGCCCAGACGCGGCTCCAGATGCAGCAGTTGCTGTTGGACGTCTGGGAGAAATATCGCAAGACCGTCCTCTTCATCACGCATGACATCGACGAGGCTGTTTTCCTCGCTGACGTCGTTTATGTAATGTCCGCCCGTCCCGGCCGGATCGTCAGGGAGCTCCGAGTTTGCCTGCCGCGATCACGTACGACCGCTCTCGTGACCAGCGAGACGTTCAACCAGCTCCGGGTGAAGATTTTCGAAAGCATCGCCGCGAACCGATCTGCGTGACCGCCGCAATTGAATTGCCGTCCGCGCAGAACTTGGGCTCGATGTCCAGCGATAAGACCGCAACTCGGACCGGCGCGCATCGGATGAACAGATGGGAAAGGTGGCGTCTAAACACCGCGCGGACGCTCGATGTCAGCTTCGCCGCGGATAGATGATAATCGAGAGATACGTCATCGGCGCCTTGACGAGCTCTTCCGGCCCATGACGGGCGGCCGCGTCAAAGAAAAGCGCGTCGCCGGGCTCGAGCAGATAGCTACGATCGGCGTGTCGATAGCGCACTTTGCCGGTGAGCATGTAGATGAACTCCACACCGGCATGCCGGAAATCGGTGTAGGGAACGGCGTCACCCTTGAGCGTAATCAAATAGGGTTCGACGACGATATCGCCGCCGACGCTGTGCCCGAGCAGGTCATAGAGGTGCCCGGCCTTGGTGCCGCGCCGCTCGATCCGGACGCCCGTGCCCGCCTTCACGAAGGAGCAATCACGTTGCTCGGTGCTTTCGCGGAATAGACGGCCGATCGGTACATTCAAGGCCTTCGCCAGGGCTGATAGGGTCGCCAGAGAGGGCGAGATGGACCCGTTCTCGATCTTGGACATCATGCCGGCTGAAATACCAGCCGCCGCACCGAGCTCCATGACCGTGAGATCCAGCTCCTTCCTCAGTCGACGGACTTCGGCTCCAATTTCGGATTCAAGAGTGGGGGTTACTTCCTTCGGAGCTAGCGAACCGGTCAGGAGCTCCGTTTCTTGCCGCGGCGCGTCGGCTGTCGAACGCTTGCTGGCGCCTTTCGCCACGATGAAACCTCGCTGAGTTTGCGCCTTCGGCCTTGCAGCGCGAGCGCGGCGGCCGCGCCGACCGGATGAAGCAACAATGTCCTCTATACTGCGCCCCCGCAATCACGGCTAGCTGCCCGCAGCTTTCGCGACGATTTCCCACAGCGATCGCCGGCTGCGGCCGATTCCCAATGTGCGGAGCCCGTGCCGGGAGGTGATCCCTCCGCGCTGCCACAAAACTGTCCTGTTGCCTGGATTCTCGCCAGGGGCGGCCGTCCAAAAAGGGCGTTGCACCCACGTCCCGATCAGGACCCGCCGGGCTTCAATCGTATTTCCTTTGGAGAAATAATAGTTCCAATTTCGAAAAAGACTGGCACGAGACTTGTATGAACATTTGTTGCCTGTGAAGAAACTTGCCTCCGGCAAGCAGTGGAAGCGCCAATGAAGTTCATCATCGCTGTCCTTCGACCCATCAGATCGAAACTTGCCGGCAATTCGGCTCGCCGCATCGCGCGGTGCGATGACCAGCCGCGGTTTCAGCGCATCAAGAATATCGATTCAAGGCTTCGATCTGCCTCGGCGAAGCCTCGACTGATCAAGTCCAAAACGCGGCAATCCGAAATCCTAGGCTCTTAGGGAGATATTGTACCAATGCAGAAGATGCGTGACACAGCCCTCGCTGCTGTTGTGTTCCTGATGGCCGGCCTCGGCGAGGTGCTGGCACAATCCGCAACGCCTGCGCCGGCGGCGCCGGCTCCGGTCCTGAATTCCGGCGACTCGGCCTGGATGCTGACCTCGTCGTTGCTGGTGCTGATGATGCTGGTGCCTGGCCTTGCGCTGTTCTATGGCGGCATGGTGCGCAAGAAGAATGTGCTTGCCGTCTTGATGCAGTGCTTCTTCGCGGCCGGCATTCTGTCGGTGATCTGGATCGTGATCGGCTATACCCTGGCCTTCACCGAAGGCAATCCATTCTTCGGCGGCATGAGCAAGTTCATGCTGCAGGGGATCGCGCCCGACACGCTGGCGCCGGCGGCACAGACCATTCCCGAATTCGTGTTCGTGATGTTCCAGCTCACCTTTGCCATCATCACCCCCGTCATCATCCTGGGTGGCCCTGCGGACCGGATGAAGTTCTCGGCGGCGATGCTGTTCCTGTCGCTCTGGCTGGTGCTGGTCTATGCCCCGATCGCGCATATGGTCTGGGGGCCGGGTGGTTTCCTCGCCGATGCCGGCGTGCTTGATTTTGCGGGCGGCACGGTGGTGCATATCAATTCCGGCATCGCCGGCCTGATTGCCGCCCTGATGATCGGCAAGCGCCAGGATTTCGGCACCGACGCCGTCGTCCCGCACAATGTGCTCCTGACCATGATCGGCGGCGCCCTGCTGTGGGTCGGCTGGTTCGGCTTCAACGCTGGCTCCGCACTCTCTGCAGGGGGCTCGGCGGGGATCGCGATGATCAACACCCATGGCGCGACTGCGGCGGCGATCGTCGCCTGGAGCCTAGTGGAAGCGATCATGCGCGGCAAGCCAAGCCTGCTCGGCGCGGTCTCGGGTGCGATCGCGGGCCTCGTCGCCATCACGCCGGCCTGCGGCTTCGTCAGCGTCGGCGGCGCCTTGATCATCGGCTTTGCCGCCGGCGTCGCATGCTACTGGGGCGTGTCGGGTCTAAAGAACACCTTTGGCTATGACGATGCGCTCGACGTCTGGGGCGTCCATGGCGTCGGCGGCATCCTGGGTGCCATTCTGACCGGCGTGTTCGCGGTCGCCGCGATCGGCGGCACCGGGAAGGCCGGCCTAGTCGACGGCAACCCGGGTCAGGTCCTGCTCCAGCTCGAAGGCGTCGGCATGACCCTAGTCTGGTCCGGCGCGATCAGCTTCGTTCTTCTCAAGCTGATCGATCTCACGATCGGTCTGCGTGTCAGCAAGGAAAACGAGGAGATCGGCCTGGATCTCGCGCTGCATGGCGAGGCGATTCACGGCTGAGATTTCGAGCTTTCGAGATTGTCGCGGCAGCACGATCGTATCGTGCCGCCGCGACACTGTTTCGGGAGCTAGGTGAGCCGATTTCCAAATTCCGGACATCGATATTCTTGACGAGAAAGAAATATTCTTTAGAGTAATTCTTCGGGGTGCATGGGCGCAAACCCCCGTTGCGGAGGATGTCATGTGTGGAATCGTAGGGCTGTTTCTGAAGCAGCCGAAGCTTGAGCCGGAGCTCGGGGCGATGTTGTCGGACATGCTGGCCGTGATGAGCGATCGCGGTCCCGACAGCGCGGGCTTCGCGGTCTATGGCGATGGCCAAACGGGATGTGTGAAGCTGACGGTGAGTGGCGCGAGCGAAACCGCGCTGCGCGGATCGCTCACGGAGCTTGGGCGCGCTCTCGGAGAAAATCTGGTTTCGACTTTTCGGGACACGCACGCGGTCATTTTGCTCCCTGCGAGCAAGGAACGGCAGGCGCGCGGCTGGATCGCTGCACATGGCGACATCAGCTTTGTCGGGGCTGGGACGCGAATGGAGCTCTACAAGGAGGTCGGTCTACCGGAGCGAGTCGCGCAGCGGTTTGGGTTGGCCCGGATGGCAGGCAGCCACGGCATCGGCCACACCCGCATGGCGACGGAATCTGCAGTGACCACGCGCGGCGCTCATCCGTTCTCGACCGGCCTCGACCAGTGCCTCGTTCACAACGGTTCGCTCTCGAATCACAATGGTGTGCGTCGTGTCCTGCGTCGCGAAGGTATGACATTCGAAACCGAAAATGACACCGAGGTCGCAGCAGGTTATCTCAGCTGGAAGATCCGGGAGGGCGCCTCGCTCAAGGAAGCGTTGACGCAAAGTCTCGTTGATCTCGATGGCTTCTACACTTTCGTTGTGGGTACGGAGAGCGGATTTGCCGTGTTGCGCGATCCGATTTCCTGCAAGCCGGCGGTGATGGCCGAGACCAACGACTATGTGGCGTTTGGCTCGGAGTATCGCGCGCTCGCGATGTTGCCAGGCGTCGACAAAGCCAATCTCTTTGAGCCGAAGCCTGCAACCGTCTACGCGTGGGAGCGCGCCTGATGTCAACTTTTGATCTCGCTAAGGCGCCGCTGCGCGAACTCAACGCGGCCCTTCATTCGCTGCCGCCTTCCACCAACGAAACCCATTGGGTCGTGACCAATCCGGGTGGAAAGCATGCGATCGCCTGCGGCGTCGATGCGCCGATCACGATCGATATCGAGGGGCACGTCGGCTACTATTGCGGCGGCATGAACAAGGAAGCGACGATCGTCGTCTCGGGAAATGCGGGCGTCGGTGTTGCCGAGAACATGATGTCGGGCGAGGTTCGTGTCAAAGGAGACGCGAGCCAGGCTGCCGGAGCGACCGGCCGCGGCGGCTTGCTCGTGGTCGACGGCAACGCGTCCGCGCGCTGCGGAATCTCGATGAAGGGCATCGACATCGTCGTCAAAGGCTCGATTGGGCCGATGAGTGCCTTCATGGCGCAGGCCGGCAATCTCGTCGTGCTCGGAGATGCGGGCGATGCGCTCGGCGACTCCATCTATGAAGCCCGCCTGTTCGTGCGCGGCAGCGTAGCAAGCCTCGGAGCCGACTGTATCGAGAAAGAGATGTCGGCGGAAGATAAGTCGATTCTCAAGTCACTGTTGAAACGTGCGGACCTGAACGATTCGATCAGCCCCGATGACTTCAAGATGTTCGGCTCCGCTCGCCGCCTTTATCACTTCCACATCGACAACGTCGACGCCTACTGAGCAGGATTTCTGATGACCGCCCCGCCGCCCCATCGTACACCGCCTCGGTTTTCTGCTACCTTCAGCCCGCAGGCGATCGCTGAAATTCAGCGCGCCGCCGCGACCGGCATCTACGATATCCGCGGCGGCGGCGCCAAGCGTGCGCTGCCGCATTTCGATGATCTTCTGTTCCTAGGTGCCTCAATCTCGCGGTATCCGCTCGAAGGCTATCGCGAAAAATGCGGAACCGAGGTTGCGCTGGGCACGCGCTTCGCCAAGAAGCCGATCAAGCTCAAGATACCCGTCACCATTGCGGGAATGAGCTTTGGCGCACTGTCGGCGCCGGCCAAGGAAGCGCTGGGACGCGGCGCCTCCGCGGTTGGAACGTCGACCACCACCGGCGACGGCGGGATGACCGCCGAAGAGCGCGGTCATTCTTCCATCCTGGTCTATCAGTATCTGCCGTCGCGTTATGGCATGAACCCGGACGATCTGAGACGGGCTGATGCGATCGAGATCGTGATCGGGCAGGGTGCAAAGCCCGGCGGTGGCGGCATGCTGCTGGGCCAGAAGATTTCACCACGGGTGGCCAAGATGCGCACCCTCCCGGAAGGGATCGATCAACGCTCAGCCTGCCGGCATCCGGACTGGACCGGGCCTGACGATCTTGAGATCAAGATCGAGGAGTTGCGGGAGCTGACCGATTGGGAAAAGCCGATCTACGTCAAGGTTGGCGCCAGCCGTCCCTATTATGACACCGCGCTTGCTGCCAAATCAGGTGCCGACGTGATCGTGCTCGACGGTATGCAAGGCGGCACAGCCGCAACCCAGGAGGTCTTCATCGAGAATGTAGGCCTGCCGATCCTGGCGGCCATTCGACCCGCGGTGCAGGCGTTGCAGGATCTGGGCTTGCACCGCAAGCTGCAGCTGATCGTCTCCGGCGGCATCCGCACGGGCGCCGACGTTGCGAAGGCGCTGGCGCTCGGCGCGGATGCGGTGGCAATTGGCACCGCGGCGTTGATTGCCCTTGGCGACAATGATCCGCAGCTGCAGGCGGAGTACGAAAAGCTGGGCACCGTTGCCGGGGCCTATGACGACTGGCAGGACGGATTGGATCCTGCCGGCATCACCACGCAAGATCCAGTGCTGGCGGCACGACTTGACCCGGTCAAGGCCGGCCGGCGCTTGGCAAATTATCTCTCGGTGCTGACGCTCGAGGCGCAGACGATCGCGCGCGCCTGCGGAAAGAGCCATCTGCACAATTTCGAACCGGAAGACCTCGTCGCCTTGTCGATCGAGGCTGCGGCGATGGCGGGCGTGCCGCTCGCCGGTACCAACTGGATTCCGGGAATAACGAAATAGCGAACACGCAGCGCGCGAATCCAACTGACTGCAAGTTTCGATGCCGGGGTTGACGCATCAAAGAGGTAACTATGGCCGATAGTCTTCATGCCACCGCGCAAGAGAGGGGCATCAAGTATTTTCTGATCTCGTACACCGACCTGTTTGGCGTGCAACGCGCCAAGCTTGTGCCAGCTGCAGCGATCGACGGCATGCTCAAGAGCGGGGCGGGCTTTGCAGGCTTCGCGACATGGTTCGACATGACGCCGGCCGACCCCGACATGTTTGCGATGCCGGATCCGGAAAGCCTGATCCAGTTGCCATGGAAGCCTGAAGTCGGCTGGCTTGCCGCAGATCCTTGGATGAACGGCAAGCCGGTTGCGCAAGCGCCGCGCAATCTCTTGAAGCGGTTGGTCGCCGATGCCGCCGCCAAGGGCCTTGAGCTGAAATCTGGCGTCGAATGCGAGTTCTTCCTGATTTCGCGCGACGGGACCGGGATTTCCGATGATGCCGATCACCAGCCAAAACCCTGCTACGATCAGCAGGCATTGATGCGACGATACGACATCATTGCTGAAATCTGCGATTGCATGCTGTCGCTTGGCTGGAAACCCTACCAGAACGATCACGAGGACGCGAACGGCCAGTTCGAGATGAATTGGGATTTCGACTCGGCCTTGAAGACCGCGGACCGCCATGCATTCTTCAAATACATGGTGCGTTCGATCGCGGAGAAACACGGATTGCGCGCAACCTTCATGCCGAAGCCGTTCGTCGACCTGACCGGCAACGGCTGCCACGCCCACGTCTCGGTGTGGCGCGATGGCCGCAATCTGTTCGAGGACGAAGCTGGCGAACTCGGCGTGTCAAAGCTCGGCTATCAGTTCCTGGGCGGCATCATGCACTCGGCCGATGCGCTGGCGGCTCTGCTCAATCCGACGGTCAACTCCTACAAGCGCATCAATGCGCCACGCACGACGTCTGGAGCGACCTGGGCGCCGAACTCGGTAACCTATACGGGAAACAACCGCACCCATCTCATCCGTATTCCCGAGGGCGGCCGCTTTGAGGTCCGCCTCGCCGACGGCGCGGTCAATCCTTATCTACTGCAGGCAGGATTGCTCGCCGCAGGGCTTGACGGGATCGACAACCAGCGCGATCCCGGCAGTCGTCTCGACATTAACATGTATACGGACGGTCATTCCGTCGAGGCCGGCAAGAAATTGCCGCTGAACCTGCTCGACGCGATCCGAGCACTGCGGTCGTCATCGGTGCTGTCGGATAAGTTGGGCGAGTTCGTACCGTGCTACGTCAAGCTCAAGACCGACGAATGGAATTCGTATGCACGCCATTTGACGGCATGGGAGCGCGAAACCACACTGGACTGCTGAGGGGCGTCAGCTAAGCCGGAAATCACAGGTTCACTGTGCCTTCCGGCGACGGATGGGGTTAGGTAGATTGGTGTTCCGGATCTCCGGCCGACCGGTCCGCGTAGTGTTCGATAGGCTTAGCTCTTGCCCGATCGTTCGACGGCGGACTGCAGCGTGTTTCGCAGCAGGCATGCGATCGTCATCGGACCGACGCCGCCGGGAACAGGAGTGATGGCGCTGGCAACGTCCCGGGCCTCTCCGAAGGCAACGTCGCCGACCAGCCGGCCTCTGGCCCCGCCTTCTGCCGGCAAACGGTTGATGCCGACGTCAATGACGATCGCGCCGGACTTGATCCAGCTGCCGCGGACCATCTCCGGTCGGCCGACCGCGGCGACCAGGATATCGGCCTGACGACAAAGTCCCGGCAAATCATGACTGCGCGAATGCGTCATCGTCACTGTGCAATCAGCCTGCAGGAGAAGCTGGGCGATCGGCTTTCCGACGATGTTCGAGCGCCCGACCACCACTGCGTGCTGGCCCGCCAGTCCCCTATGAACCGAACGGAGCAGTAGCATGCAACCGAGCGGGGTGCAGGGGACGAGACTGGTAAGCCCGCGCATCAGGCGTCCGGCATTCTCAGGATGGAAGCCATCGACATCCTTCGCCGGATCGACCGACCGGATGATGGTGTCGGTGTCGATGTGCGACGGTAGCGGGAGCTGAACCAGAATGCCATCGACCTCGTCGTCGGCGTTCAGCCGCCGGATCAGGGAGAGCAGCGCCTCCTGCGAGGTCTCGGCTGCTAGAGCGCGATGAAGTTAGGTTCGTGCATATCCTGAGTTTGCCAAGTAGCTTGCGCATTCTTTGGGCGTGAAGAGCTGCAGA
>NZ_JCAMOT010000089.1:0-9009 GCF_059512425.1 Bradyrhizobium sp. Leo78 | reverse complement strand
GGGTCTTCGGGGCCAACTTGCGGATCGTCATGTCTTCGATCATGCGCCGGCGCAACGGGCTCATTGCCTCGTCGGTCATGGGGATGCTCCTGTCTTGGGTGAGGTTGTTGCAACCCCTCAATCTCAAGACAGGACGCCCCTTGGCGCTATCGGCTTGGCCACCCTGTTTGCCGCAGCGGCCTACCGCGCGAGCGGTTTAGTCCTATGGCCCTCTTGAGACATGCCGGCCGTGTCGCGCAATGTCCGCTTTCAAGGGTAACCCGGAAGAAATTTGCTCAGGTTGAGTTCTTCTCAGTTTGACCCCCAACGGACATTCGGTTCAGGTAAGGTTCCGGGGCTGCCAATCTGTTCCAATGCGCGGCTGTGTCCGTATTTGTCCGCCGTCTCCAAAGTTGATTTTCACTGAAACGGAACGATTGCCCGCCCTCCGCTTGAATCGGAAAGTACTTGGCGCGCAGCGCCCACTTGGGCGCACGGTTCAACGGAGTAACGGTGATGGGTTACAGAATCTTCCTTGCCGGCGCGTCCGGAGCCATCGGCAGGCGCCTGACGCCGCTCCTGCACGGCGCTGGCCATTACGTCTGTGGCAGCACCAGATCGGAAGCGAATGCCGACGCGCTGCGCGCGCTCAGGGCTGACCCGGTCGTGGTCGACGTCTTCGACGCGCCGGCGCTATCACGCGCCGTCGCATCAGCACGCCCCGATGTCGTGATCCATCAGCTCACCGACCTCCCGAAGGATCTTAATCCACGCGAGATGGGAGCAGCGATCGTTCGCACCGCCCGCATCCGTAGCGAGGGAACGCGGAACCTCGTCAGGGCCGCAATTGCGGCGGGGGCGCACCGATTGGTGGCGCAAAGCATCGCGTGGGCCTACGCACCGGGGCCCGAGCCGCACGCGGAGACAGACCCGCTCGATACCGGGGCCAAGGGAGAGAACGGTATCAACATGCAGGGAGTAATCGCGCTGGAAGATCTCACTTTAAAATCGCCGCCGCTCGAGGGCGTCGTCCTTCGCTACGGCCAGCTTTATGGCCCCGGAACCGCTTCGGACCGGCCCTCAAACTCTGCGCCCATTCATGTGGATGCGGCGGCTTATGCCGCTCTGCTGGCCATCGACCACGGCGACCCGGGCATCTATAACATCGCGCAGTCCAACAGACACGTTGCGACCGAAAAGGCACGCGCCGAGCTGGGTTGGACTCCTGATTTTCGTCTTCCGGCCTGACGATTTTCGCACGCGGTCCAGCGCTCAGGCCGTGGCGATGCCTCGGCGCCCGCGACGTTGTGGCGCGTCGCTTGCCAGGCGAGACCGAAAGTGATGGGTGCGCAGTCAGAACGGCGCTGATGACCCGATGCGGACATAAACCCACGCCCTTTCCTCGCCCGACGTCAAAAAGCGCTATTTATGTCCACGCCCTACTAGGATGGTTGGTGGCGCGCCTTTAACTTTTACATAGAAGACAAGTAGTTTTGCGGCCTGCGTCGCACTAGCGTTGCGGCTCACAATGTGGACGTCCGTAGGCGCTTCATAAAAGACCTCACCGGTATTTACGGTTTTTGGGGCTTCACCTTCTACCTGCGTGACGACGCTCCCCTCCAAAACATAGACGAAGAGATCTGCATTATGCCGATGCGGCTCCGAGACTTCGCCCGGAGCGAAGTCGACGACTTCGACCATACCTTCCTTCCCAGGAAAGTCGGGAAGCTCTTTGGCCATCAAAGTTGTTGCTTTTCCGGTCCCTGCGTTGGCGCCAGTAAATGGAGCTGTGGTGCCAAGTGCGAGCAACAGAGAGAGCGCTAATCTGTTCATTGTATGAGCCTTTCCCTTAGAGTGAGCCAGTCTTTAGGTGGTCGCGTACTCGTTAGACTTCATGAACTATTTTGGTTAGGTCCATGATCTACCTCGTGAACTACAACATGAGCGGAAATGCGGGCGGCGGATTGTAAGCCGTATAGACCCTTTTACGAATTGCTCACCGGGAAGGAGTTGCCTTGGCCTAAGGCCGCCTCAGTTGTCGGCCTCTTCCATATCAGGATGTCGCCCATTGGCCCGGCGCGGCTGTTGGCGCCGCGCAGGATATTTCCGAAGATCGGGGGCAACCGGAAGTCCCTGCCGTGAGGCCAAGCGGCGCTTCTGACCCGATTCGGACACCGTGTGCGGACCCACTCACTCGATCACTTCGGGGTACCGAGGCTTGGCTTGCCGGGTCGGGGGAGCCGAGTTCTGAAACCGGTGCCCGTGGCGACAGATTGACCAAAAGATCACTTGGTTGCGCTTGTTGCGCGCTTCAGAGTCACCACAGCAGTACCCCCACGGGACGCCGGTGTAGGGTTCTTATACGTGAGCTCGTCGCCGTTGATCGCGATGAAACGCTTCTGATTCGAATTGTCCCACGCGGGAAAGCTGCCGCCGATAACATGTAAGGATATTGAATGTTCAGATTCATTGACTTTGTAGTCGCCAAACATCGCGATTAGCCCCTCCAGAGCGGCTTCGCTTTCCCCGGCGGTCGGAAAGTCGCGGCGGGCATATTTTGGCCGTCCCGGACGCATGACATTGATTGAGAAGTGATCTGCTGCATCGAACATGAAATATCCTTTCGGATCGGAACCAAATATTTGCGTTGTTTTCCCGGTCCTTTCATTCACGTTTACAAATGAAATGACGCTCCAAGTGCCTACAAGCTGCTGTTTGAGCGGATCTGCGGCTCCCGCAGATAACGTGCCGCATGTAAGAGCTGCGGCTATCGGAATTGACCATAGTGCTTTCATGGTGCTCCCTCCGGTTTTCAGGAACGTTCCATCTATGAGGGTTGTGGGCTGGCCGCCCAGCGTAGTCTGAGCCTCGAAATCATTGTACGGGGCACTCTGCGGTCAGTGGGGCAATTCATCCCACAATACCGCACCGACGGCCAGCACGGGATTGACCACACCAAGACGCGGGCATGCGTTCGAAAAAGGCAATCGGCCACGCTACGAGCCACTCCGGAGGTTGTTCCAGGTGCGCCCACGATCATGTCGGCGATCTGGCGGAAGCCGTCGAGCGAGAAGGCCGGGGCCTGTGGTGCAAGACAGGACAGCGGTCGTTGGAGCGTTCGGCGTGCCTCGCGTTGCTTATGATCGCGAGAAAGCCGGCAACGAAGGTCCGGTTCTGGCCCCTTTGAGACATGCCGTCGGACTCTGACAATGTCCGCTTATTGGGAAGACCCGAAGTACGGATAAGCGGCGCGAATGGCGTTTTCGGACAGAGCGCAATGTCCGTCATGTGTCCCCGAATGCGCTTCAAAGTGGACAACCCGGATCATCGGCGGATGTAGTCGACGATCCGAGAAGAAGCCCGGGGCCTAAAAGGGAGCCGGGTGAGGCCAGCGCACGCCATCGCCGTGCAGCTCATGAACACGCTCGCGGGCTGCCGGCACCGCATTGATCGCATGGTCCATTGAGCCGGCTGACCTCGTTACTTTAACGAATTCGCGCGGCTCAGCAGCGGCACCAGACCATTTTCATGCGCGGAGATAGCACAACAACGGTCAGTTGGTCTCATTATCCGGCGAGCGAAAGCTCCTTAGCTCCACATTTGGAACACAAAACCCATATATCCGCATCACGCTTTACTTCCCGTTCCCTGGCGAATTGCAACTGAGCCCTCCAGCCTCGGAGTCCTGAGATGCAAGAGTATTGCGCCTACGTCGTTGGACCAGACCGCCACATCATCAACCGCATAGACCTGCTCTGTGAGAGCGAAGATCAAGCTAAACAGTGTGCCGTGCGATTGGTGGACGGCCAGAAGATAGACCTATAGCAACGCGACCGCCGGATCGCGAGATTTAAAAGGCGACACTAGGCCGCCGCGCCGGCTCGGTCTTCCTTGTCCTCGCCACGCAGTACGATCTTGAGCGCATCATCGGGGAGCGGTCGTTGCAACGCCTTGGCCTCGTCCCGCGGCGCGCGCATCCAGACGTCGCGCTCCTCGTCGGTGGTCAGGATCACCGGCATGGCCTTCGGATGGATCGGCTCGACCACCGCGTTCGGGCTTGTCGTCAGGAAGCCGTAGACCTAATGCGGTCCCGCGATCGGCTTGGATTTGGTGCCGCGATCACCGTTGAACGTCGTCCAGATGCCAGCGAAGGCGAATAGCGGCCGGTCCTCATTGACCGCGAACCAAACCACGTCCTTTTTCTTCGCCTCCGGGTTCGGCTCCGGCGCGTACTCGGCGAAGCTGTTGGCTGGAACGAGGCACCGGTTTTCCGGCTTCAGCTAGCCTCGCCAGTGCGGAGATGACGTGTTGCGGATGTTCGTGACTGGTGGACCGCCCGTGCGCGGCGGTGGCGGCATGCCCCAGCGCATCAATGTTAGCTCGCGCCCGCCTTCGACATTACGAACAACTGGCGCTGGGTAGTCGGGGAACACCCCTGGCATCGGCGCGAGGTTGCCAACGTAGCGGTTGACCACGCGGAACAGCGCGCGGATCGCTTCTGGGTTCGTGGTGATCGAATAGATGGGGGTCATTGCGGTTGCTGCTCAAAAGGCTCAGCCTGGAAGGGAACCCTTGTGCCAGCAACCGCAATCAGACAAGATTGCACATTGACCGAGCCTTGGTATGGCCGGTCCACCCGGACGCTTAATCCTCGCGGCATTGCCTGTCGTCGCAACCGCCGCTGTAATGCCCGGCCATGAGCACCAAATCCCGTCAGGTCATCTACGGCGGCCCGGTCATCGGCGCGAAGATACGCGCTGACTTGGCGCGCCAGCGGGCTGTAGAGGCCGCCCGTGAGGCGGGCATATTATCCGGTTGACGACAGAGCGCGAGATCACGCCTCGGTAGTATCTCAGTTTGAATCCGTCTTGACGGTGGGCTTTCTGCCTCCAATTCGTGCTACGCTTAGCGGAAAACAGAAGTTGGGAGGATGCCGTGAAGAAGGTATTGGAGGACGCAAAACGACTGCATGACGAAAGCGTGCGGCGACTTGCTGGCTTACAGTCCGGGAAAGTTAAACCCTCTGAGGGCTACACCAAAGAGGAGGTCATTGAGGCCCTAAAGAAAGATATTGCCGCAACTAACAAGATACTTGACCGGCATGGCCGGAGAGACGATCCCAAGAGGGCCTAAAGGCGAGGCCCAGTTGTCCGCGTCGGATCGTTACTCCGGGCGCTCCCGGCGTGCGGACCACGATGATGACCGTTACGCCATTTCCCGTCGTGCTTGATCTCATGCAGCCAGTCGAGCCTTGCGGGCGTGGAGCGGACTTCGTCGTTGCGCTTGCCGGCGCGCAGGGCGTCGAAATCGGCCGGCCTCACCGACGAATGGTGGGGTGGCAACGACGTCAATGACGGGAGCGAGGGTCCACGTCATCCGCCGGCTATGTGGCGCGCGAAGACTGGTACACCTGCCGCGCGGTGCGGCAGGAGTTGCGGGCCGCGGTCGATGCGCACCGTACGAACTGACAATTTGCGGTTGATGGCCCGGCCAGTAGGGCTTGCGGTGCGCGGATTCGTGCTGGCATTCGCCGCGTAGCCCCTTGCTTCGTCTCCGGGTGCAGCTTCTCGTACAGCACTTTGCGTCGGTTTGACGTGCCTTCCAAGGTAATCGCTATGTGCGCTCAGGCTTCAACAATCCGCGACCAGATGATGCAATCACTTTGATGCGCGCTCCCAATGCCTCCTCGACATCCCCACCATTTCCCAGCGCAATTAAGCGCACTGTCTGCTTCTTCTTTCGGATCATCAAGCGGCCCAGAGTCTTTAGCACAGCTGGCTCGGCGTTCTGGCCTTTCAGCGCTCGCCGCATGAAGCCTGCCAGAATGTCGGTGGCTTGGATGAATAACTCGCTCCTTGAATCCACAAATGACACGTTGTCGGTGATCAGTTTCTTTATGTTGAAGCCGTCCACCGATTTGCGCGAGCCGTCCGGGGACCACATATCCTTTTCCATCGAAAAGGCGCGGTCGAAATATTTGTAATTGAAACCCTCGTCGTCTACGAACGCAAATGGTTTGCGCCTACTCCTAGCTTCACCCATCGGTCCAATCACATCGCGCCACCAGTTTTCTTGCGATGTGATTCTACTAGGGTCCTTAGCGTCGATAACCCACTCGAATTGCGCCAGCTCCCTCGGCCGCCGCTGAGCGAAGTACATCGAAGCTTCTTCAGCTACGATCCAGGCTAACTGGAGCATAACGACGCATTGAATGTAGAGCTGGGCTGGCATCTTCTCCAATGATCTTCGCAGTTCCCAAACGCTGTCGATTAGGGATTGGTGATGTTGGTTCGTAAGATACTTGGTAATCCCTAGTGCTTGCTCAGCTTGGTGTCGGGCGACGCTAGCTTGATCTTTCGCCGCGTCCGTCGCGACGACGTGCAGCAGGGCGTCGTGCCGATGCAGGACGTCAACCAAGGTGGATAGGTGCTTCGCGTCCAGTTCGGCGGATTTTAACTCGCCATCCCGCCTCGGCCAATCGTGGGAGAAGCGAAGCAATTCGCGCCGACACGGACCAACAGATCGATGGGGGATCGTTAGCGCAGACGCCAGCGAGATGCCATCACCGCTGATAAACCGTCCGGCTTCGTCGATGAAAATCCGCATGAGCCTCGTTCACCGCATCTCAGTCAGCACAGTAGATCAGCACGGTTTAGCACGCCCTATTGCTCAATCTCGCATCCTGCTTCGATCTCCTTGAAGCACTGGATTTTGCTAATTTCTTCCGCCGATATTGTGATCTTGGCTAGTCCGCCGAGCGCCTGTCGCCACTCCTTCGAAAGCATGACTATTTGCTCGGCGTACTTTTCAACCAAAGTCGCGGCCCTGTTCCAGACTTCATTGCCGATGGCATTCAATACGCCTTGATGATTCCCTTCAGAGCGTTCGATACCTGCAGCAACGTGGATCAACTCCGAGACCCTCTTATAATCGGCCACGTTCTCTTCGCTCCTGATGAACTCAAGCGCTTTCTCGTTGACAATCTTGCTGTCTTTTAAGGCCTCTGCCAGTACGCCGGCATAGAGAACCGTCGCCCGTCGGCGAACGTATGCGCTGACAGCGGCCAAATCGGGCAACATCGGTTCAATGGTTATGTGAGCCCCAGCATGCCGCTCGTTGTATTCAAGTTCCCCGGTTTTAAACCCAAGTACTTTTGCGACCACCATGTGGCCTGCTTCGTGTCTCAAAATGTCAATTGGCTTTCTTTCATACATACCAAAAATCCTTCCCCAGACGTGCATCATGATTGCTTCGACGCCTCGCCCTGCGCCAACGCCTTCACAGTGACCCATTGATTATCGAGCACGCGAGGGCGGAAACTCTTCATCGCCGCGATAGGCAGGTAGGCCAACACTAGAAGCAAAAGCCTTCGCCTGCTCTGGCTTCAACCAGGTCGGCGGAATGTAGATGTCTTTCCGTTCGCGGCAGTTGCGGACCATGTTGTGCATGTCCTTGAGATACCAATCCTCTCGCCGCAACTTCGGATTCATGATCTTGCGAGATGACCAAAACTCAACAGACTGCAGCAGGTCGATGGGTTGCTCCGAGACGTACCACGTGCTCGGATTATCTCCATAGGCTTGGGCACTTTCATTCAGTTCTCTGCCTTCGCTGGCGTGATAGCCCGCGTGCTCCGACCACTTGATGATCGATGGGCATTCGGCCAGACGAAAGCCAATTGCCACGGGGTTGAGTGCGATCACGTCGCTCAGATTCCCTATGGCGTGATCCTCGTACCGAAGCTCTCCCGTTTCTCTGTCGGTGAAGCAGAGCTTCGTGTTCCTGAGACAGTTCGGCACGGCGATTTCGGAGGTGAACCATGCGACTGGCGGAAAATCCTGCATTGCGCGACGGCGCAGCACGTCTGTCTTAATTACTCCGATCTGCGGGTGAAGCGGCTCAGCGCCTTTGCCTTCAACTTCGATCACGCCAGACATCCACAGCAGGTTTGTTCTAAGCGTGCTCGTATGATGATAAACGACCGGCCCTCGCATCGAGTTCTGTTGTCGCCGTCGCTTCGCTTCCCCCACAACAATGTCCTCCTATTTTGAAATGCTGATTAGTCACCGATCCGTGGCAAGCCATTTGAACGCCACCGCACCCCCATCGTGCAAAGTCGATTAAAGATAACTCGGCGCGCCAGTCCTCGCGCCCCTTGCTGCCATACAGGTAGAGTTGCGGTTTGTAGTAAGCGCCGGCTTCATGAATCCGGTTTGTGGTTGAACCGGGAGCCACGACGTCAAACCGGATGTCTATTGCATGAATGATCTTGTTGCAGGCCTCGCGCAGGGTGAGAATCTCGACCTTCTCCGGATCGGTCGCCCAGTTTGGAAACAGCTTCCCGCAATCTGATCTCTGTTCATCTGTTGGGCCGCTCTGCGATTGATCGAACCAGATTCGCAAGCCAACCGCGCAAGAGATCAAGATCCGTGTCACCTCGGCCTTGAAGAAGCCACCCTGCATCATTGCGATGGCAGGCGAGGCGAGGCCGTGCGTAGCCACGTCGCGAGATGCCGAGACCATGCAAAGCAGCCGGTAGAGGTCGAGTACGAACGCCCCCCGCTCCATCGCGTGGCGTTGCTTTGTCCCAGGCAGGTAGGGCCGTTCTTCCATCGGGCCATCATAGGTGCGATTCGCGTGCGGTGCTCGCACAGCGCGCCTCGCCGGTACGTTTCCAAGGCCGCGTCGCTGTGAGACACTAGGCACGGAAACGCGCATCTCCCCGCAGTGTCAGCGGATTCTCTCTTTTGAACCCCCGTTAGACACTGAGCCTATTTCGCATTGAAATTGTTACGTTTTTTCCCTATGTGCTTTCCCGCAAGGGGAGAAGCGGCGCCTCGCAGGTCTCTCGTGCGATTACCAGCGAGGGTGTAGGTGAAAGTGTATGTAGCAGTGAATTGGTGCAAGAAAGTGGTTGTTTTGTAAATAGATACGCATTTTTGTGGCGGACTCCCTCGGAGTCGATCCGCTCGAATTGCGCCTCAACAATTTTGCTGATCACGACCAGGAGAACGGCCGGCCCTGGAGCAG
>NZ_JCAMOT010000088.1:0-9145 GCF_059512425.1 Bradyrhizobium sp. Leo78 | reverse complement strand
CACGCGCCCGCGCCCTCACGCTCGGTGCAACCGCATCGCTCTTGCGCGGACGCCCCAACGGCCGCAGCGCCTCCGCCCCGCCGGCGCGAAATAGATCGCGCCATGCATAGAGATCCTTGCGCAGCACCTTCAGCTCTTCTGAAAGCGCCTTGATTCGCTCGCCCGCCAGAATGCGGCGGACCGCTTCGAGCTTGAACTCTCGGCTGAAAACACGGGGAGATTTGTTGGGCATACGTTCTCCGTTAGAGAACTGTCCCTAATTTCCCGTGTCTCACTTTTGGGGGGCACTCCAATACGGGCTGTCCCGGGTTACGCTTCGCTCCACCCGGGCTACGGGACCGTCGTAGCCTTACGGCGTCGCAATCCCCAGCTCCTTCAGCGCCGCCAGCATCCGTTCCGGCGGTTGCATCTGGATGACCATGGCCTCACCGGTCTCCAGCAGGCTCTTGAGGCTGGAGAGCATAGCGGGCCAGCCGGCGCGGCCACCGGAAAGGATATCGTCGCTGATCGGCCGGTCGTGCGATTGCAGCAGCGTGAGCTTGACCGCATCGCCGGCTTGCTCGATCTCATAGGTCACGAGCGTCGGTCCGAGCTTTTCCACCAGCGCCGGCCAGTTGACGTTGAAGGTCACCGTCAGCTTCCGCGCCGGCTCGCATTCGATCACCTCGCCGGTGATGTGCGGCGCGCCATCGGGCGTGCGCACCATGAATGCGCCGCCGACGCGGAGATCGACCTCGACCGCGTGGCCGGAAAAATACTTCCGGCTGAACTCGGCATTGGTCAGCGCCTCCCAGACCTTCTCCGGTGTGGACGCGATATAGATCGTGTAGACGATCGCCGGCTTGAATTTCTCGATATTCATGTCTTCTGGATTCCTCCGATATATCTTCATTTCTATTCGAACCCTTCGATCTCAAGCGCACGAGGCGGGATCGCGATCACTGTCCCGGTCTCGAGCAGGGTCTTGAGTCCCGACAGGATCGCCGGCCATCCCTTGGAAATGCCGTCGAGAAGTTTGCTGCCTTTGGCGAAGCCTTCATGCGTCACGGTCAGCTTCACGAGGTCGCCGTGGGGCTCAATGGTGAAGGTGACCTTGGTCGGCGGTTCCTTGCGCATCTCCTCATCGAGCTGATGCTTGAAGGTGTAGGCGAGACGCCGCGGCCGCTCGGCTTGGAGGATCTCGCCCATATCCGTCGTGGTGCCGTTCATGACCAGTGCGAACGGGGAACCCACCTTCCAGTCGGATTTCACTTCCGTGTTGAACCAGTAACGCCTAGTGAACTCGCTATTGGTCAGCGCCTCCCACAATTTCTCGGGCGTGGTCGAGATATAGGTGACGTACACGAATTCCGGCTTACTCATCACGCTTCTCCAATTGCCGCTTCAATTCGCTGAGCGCGACCAGCTTGGCGCGCTCGAATTTTTTGATCCACCGTTCGCCGATCTGATGGATCGGCACCGGGTTGAGATAGTGCAGCTTCTCGCGGCCATGCTTGAACGTGGTGACGAGATTGGCCTGTTCGAGAATCGCAAGGTGCTTGGTGACCGCCTGCCGCGTCATGGCGAGGCCTTCGCACAGTTCGTTTAATGTCTGCCCGTTTCTGGCGTGAAGCCTGTCTAGGAGCGACCGCCGCGATGCGTCCGCCAACGCTTTGAAGACTTCGTCCATGCCATCGACAATAGGCAACTAAATGGTTGCATGTCAAGGGTGTGTTTTGGCGCGGAATTGAGCCGTGTTATCGTAGCGTCAGCCAACGAAGATTGGCTTTGCAACAATGGGAGTGACGCATGAAGGGTGGCGGCAAACTTGCGCTGTGTGTGGCAATTGCTTTTCTCGGGAGCGCGGGCGCTTATGCGGAGCAGCAGAAGGTCGGAGCACCTCCCGAAGCCTCCAACATGAGATTGGTGGGAACCAACGACCTGCAGGCGCGCAGCGCCTATCAGCCCACCATCCATCATCAGGGCGACCGCTGGATCGCCTATATCGGCCATCACGGCGGCACTGATGAGATCCCCGATCCCGTCAATCCGATGAGCGGCAAGCCGGAACCCAACGGCACGTCGATCGTCGATGTCACCGATCCCGCGCATCCGCAATATCTGCGGCACATTCCGGGGCAGGAGGGCAAATATGAATCCGGTGGCGCGCAGATGGTGCGTGTCTGCGACGGCAAGGATCTGCCGAAGGGGGATCGGAGCGCGGTCTATATGCTACGCACCTTCGGCAGCGAGGCGCATGAGATCTGGAATGTCGCCGATCCCGCCAATCCCGCGCTGATCGCGCGGATCGGGGGACTGAAGGATACGCATAAGAGCTGGTGGGAGTGCGACACCGGCATCGCCTTCCTGGTATCGGGCGCGCCGGACTGGCGCACCCGTCGCATGACGCAGGTCTACGATCTCAGCGATCCCGCGCACCCCGTGAAGATCAGGGATTTCGGCCTGCCGGGCCAGGAGCCTGGTTCGACCGGCGCGGTGCCGACCGAGCTGCACGGGCCAATCTCAACAGGTTCATCCGGCAACCGCGTCTATTTCGGCTATGGCACCAACAAGGGCGGTTTCCTGCAGATCGTCGACCGCGAGAAATTGCTCAAGGGACCGAAGCAGCCGATCGCCGAGAATCTCCGCTATCCCGAAATATCGCGCATGCCGCTCTCGGCGCTCAACGGTGCACACACGACGTTCCCGATGCCGGGCATGCCGATCGCGGAATTTTCGCATGACAAGGACGGCAAGACCCGCGACATCGTGATGATCGTCGACGAGGCGATCTTGAATGAATGCGGCGAGGCGCGGCAGATGGTGTGGTTCGCTGACGTCACCACCGAGACCCGGCCAATGATGATCTCGAGTTACACCGTGCCGGAGGCGAGCGGCTCGTTCTGCGAACGCGGCGGGCGGTTCGGTTCGCATTCCTCGAGCGAGAGCATGGCGCCGGTCTACTACAAGAAAATCGCCTTCATCGCGTTTTTCAATGCCGGCGTGCGTGCGCTCGATATCCGCGATCCCTATCACCCCAGGGAGGTCGGCTACTTCATCCCGTCGATCACACCGGCAACCGACAAGCGCTGCGTCACCATCGAGGGCAAGGATCGCTGCAAGGTCGCGATCCAGACCAACAATGTCGAGACCGACGAGCGCGGCTATATCTATGCCGTCGACCGCGCCAATACAGGACTGCATATACTCGAATTGACCGGCGAGGCGCGCGCTGTCGCCGGCCTGCCGTGAAGGGGACGAATGCGCACCTGGCTGGTCATCGCGATTGCAGCACTTGTGCTCGGCGTCCTCTCGGGCGTCCCAGCCTACGAGACTTCGACGCCGCGCGAGACATGGCAAGAGATCGCCTGGCCGTTTCCGCGCGACGGCTGGCCCGCCGGTCGCGCATTCCGCTGCAATGCCGTGGCCTGCGGCGGAGATATCGAGGTCTACATCCGGCCAAAGCTCGGCTTCTGCAACTGCACGACCGGCGTCGCCGACGATGATGAGGTCGACCGCGTCGCGGATGTCGACTTGATCAGTCCGCAGTTTGTACCGCTGCAGGCAGGAAAAGCAGTGCGTGTCGCCGATATGCCCGGACGCATGAGGACGTACAATCTGAAGATTGGCGATGGCGTGCCGCATGAAGCGATCGGCATCGCGGTCTCACACCGCTGCGATCTTCTGGTGGCGGCGGCGCAGGGCAGGGGAGATGCAGCGGTCGTGCAGCGCGCGGCACTGGAATTGCTGGCATCGGCAGAGACGGCGAGATGGGTAAAATTCGCGATGAACACGCAGTAAGAATGCGGATGCCCGGGCTTGTTCCGGGCATCCATGTCCTTATTATGCAACAAAAGCCTCGAGCCGAGTCCTCCCATGTCCCTGCAAGCCTATCTCGCCTATGTCGCCGCCTGCATTGCGCTCGCTTTGTTGCCCGGCCCGATCGTCACGCTGGTGATCGCCAACGGCCTGCGGCACGGCACCCGCGCAGCGCTGACCAATGTGCTGGGCGCGCAGGCGGGGCTGGCGATCGTGATCGGCGTCGTCGCCGTCGGTCTCACCTCGCTGATGGCGACGATGGGCTACTGGTTCGACTGGGTGCGCTTTGCCGGCGCGGCTTACCTGGTCTGGCTGGGCATCAAGCTGATCCGCTCGCCGGTTGCGGAGGTGAGCTCGGATGAACCGCCGCCGCCACCGCGCGGCGGTTTCTTCCTGCAGGGATTTCTGGTGCTGCTGTCGAATCCGAAAGTGCTGGTGTTCTTCGGCGCTTTCATTCCGCAATTCGTGGACCTGAACAAGGATCACTTCCCGCAAGTGGCGCTGCTGGGCGCGACCTTCATGGTGACGGCGGCGATGAGCGACATGGTCTACGCGCTGCTCGCCGGCCGCGCGCGAAAATTCTTTTCCAAGCGGCGGACGCGCCTGGTCTCGCGCGTCTCCGGCGGCTTCATGATCGGCGGCGGCATCTGGCTCGCGCTGACACGGGCGCGTTAAGAGCCGGCGTCGCGCTCAGGCGAATAAAGAAAAAGACCGCTAACGGAGGCGGCCTCAAGTGCAGGTCCGTAATCGAAGCGCCGATAATTACTTCTTGCCGTGTTCCTCCATGTGGGCCTTGGCGGTTTCCTCGGAGTATTGCATGGCGTGAAGGGCGTGAGCTCTTTGCCGTATGTGCATGGTGCGCCGCTTTTTCGTGATGTCTGCCCTCATGGTGCTTAGCGGCTTCGCGATCCCCGGAATGTCATATGCCCGTCATGAAACGTCGCCATGTCTCCTGGGAATGCCGACACAGGCCGACTGCCGCGACTGCGTTGTGAGCGACGTCGAGCCTGTCTTCGCCGAGATGCTGATATTGCGCGGCGCATGAGTGCAGAGACCGACAGCGAAGATCGCAACATCCTGCTGAGCGAACGCTTTCCCGGTGGATCGTTCAAGGTGGTCGTAGCCCGTGCGCCGCGCGATTTGCACCCCTACCATTTGCGGTCAGACTTCTAGATTAAGTTCCAGTCTGTGGCAGCATGCGGACACTGTGGCGTGTGCGAGAATGCGAACGTCGCACTGAGGCATCTCAACGATGGCGCTGCCCAATACGCAGTTTGTGCCAATGTCCACGCAGCAATATGCGGAGGCGATGGGTTGGCGCGAGCTCGATACCGAAAGCGCAGAAGGCTGCTAAATCCAGACACGCACTTATTCGAATTGAGATTGCAGACGTCGTCAGCGACCTATCGCATGACGGTGCAGGCAAGAACTTGCGGGTGACGCTCACTGGTTGACTGCACCATTGCTCCGAGACTCGCCACCAAGCGTTGCAGACGCGTTCGGCCTCGACGTACGTGGTTCCACTCGAAACAGGATTGCGATCCGAACGCTTGCGTTCCCTCGCACGGCAAGGAGCGCTGGCCACTTCTAATATCGACGCGAAAGGCCACGTGCCGACATCATCGTGGCGTTGTCGCGACCACATTACAGGTGTCGCCGAAGCGTCACATGCGCGTCGTCAGCCAAGCCCGATAATCGTTGCGTCGTTGCCGACCAAACCCGCGTAGATTGCGCAGCGAAAATGGGACGTCCATATGAACTTGAAGAGTTTTCTCTCCTTGATATTGGCAATGTCGCTCGCTGCATCGCTGACCGGCGTTGCGGCGCCGGCGCACGCCGATAACGACGGCGGCAACCGCGACCACGGCGATAACCGCGACCATGATCATGACGGCGATCCGGACGGGAACCATCATGGTCGCAAGTCGCCGCGGGTGGTGGTGATCTCGCTCGACGGCGCGAAGCCCGATTTTATCCAGAAGTTCATCGACGAGGGCGTGTTGCCGCATGACGGCGGCCTGGCGCGGCTGAGCCGCCGCGGCGCGGTGGCGGAGCAGAACGTGACGGCGTCGCCGTCGCTCACCGCGGTGTCGCACATCGAGATTGCCACCGGCTCGACGGCGGTTCACAACGACATCCCGTCGAACACCTTCCAGGCAATCGTCGGGCCGATCTCATCGAGCATCAGCGGATTTGCGGCACCGATCGGCGGCTATCGCGAGAGCCCGCTCGGGCCGTCGCCGCGGCCGACGGCATTGCCGTTGTGGGTGCAGTTGCGCCAGCAGGGCAAGAAAGTGGTCACCGCGACCTGGCCGGGCGGCGACGGCGCCGACATCTCCATCAACAACACCGTGGTGCAACCGGCCCAGCCGATCCGCGTCACCGACTTTACCGTGCCGTTCGGGGCGTTCGGCGGCATCGGGGCTCAGGGCTTCTCGCTGGCTCGGGGAGACTTCACCTCCGATCCGGCTGTTGTCACGGCGCTCCAGGCGGCCGGCCGTTTCTCGTTTAGCCCGGTGCTGGTAACCTCAGCGCCGATCGAGACGTTCTCGTGTTCCTCGGCGCCATCGGCGACCTGCACCAATGCGGCGACGCTCGACGTTAAATATTCGATCCGGGTGGCGGCGCTCGACACCACCAATGACCGCAAGGTGAATTACGACACGCTGGTGTTCTTTGACGCGACGCGCGGCATTACGGCAGGACCGTTCCACGCGCCGTCGACCGGACCGGCCTACGTCAAGCTCGGCGGCGAGAATGCGCCATTCTTCTTCGAAGGCAGCGGGGCCAAGGTCGGCGCCGCATACTTTGTCTCGGCGCTGGCGCCCGATCTTTCGGTGGTGCGGTTCGCCCGCTACGGAGCCAACTACATCCCGCGCAACGCGGCGGTGCTGGCCGATGTCGATGACATCAACAACAATGTCGGATTCTGGCGTCCGCAGGCTGACTTCCGCATTCCGGAGCGGCTGAGCCCGGGCTTCACCAACTTCCCCGATCTCGAGATCGAGACGATGTTCGAGGACATGGTGAAGACTTTCGTGCGCTACCAGGCTGATATCGGCGAACGCACGATCCGGAACCATCCCGACGCCGACCTGGTGATGATCTATATCGAGCAGCCCGACGGCTCTGAGCATCAGTTCCTGCTCACCGACCGCCGCCAGGGCACCAACCCGACCGATCCGAACTCGATCGGCGCGGGCCAGGATCCGGCCAAGGTCGTGCGGTATGCTTCATATATCCGTTTCGCCTATCAGACGGCCGACAAGGCGGTGAAGCAGATCGCCGATGCGGCGGGCCGTGACAGCAACGTCATCGTGGTGTCGGATCACGGCTTCGCGCCGTTCCACACCTCGGTCAGCCTGACCAACGTCCTGCGCAATGCCGGCATCGACACCACCAAGATCGCGATCCGCACTTCGGGTCCGGCGGCCAACATCTACGTCAACCTGCAGAACCGCGAGTTGGGCGGCACGGTCGATCTGGCGGCCTACAAGGCGCTGGTAACGCAGATCACCGACGCGGTGAAGAACGCGGTCGATTCCAACCCGAAGTTCAACTACTCGCTCAAGGACGGGCGGATCTTCACCGTGGTCGAGACCCGGCCGCTGCAGTGCGAGGAAGGGACCGGGGAATGCACCAGCAAGACCATCGGACAGGATTTCGGCGATGTGTTCGCGCTGATGGCCCCGGGCTACAACTTCGACGGCATCCAGAACCCCGGCGTCGCCCGTCTCGGCGATGCGCCGTTCAATGCGACATCGACCATGCTGTCGATGCCTAACTTCTATGGTGCCCACGGCCACGATCCCGAGCTGCCGGTCATGAGCGCGACCTTCATCGCCGCCGGCCCGCAGATCCGCAAGGACGCCACGATCCGCCGCATGCGCAACACCGACGTGGCGCCGACCGTCATGCAGATCCTGGGTGTCACGCCCCACCGCGTCGACGGCGAGGTGCTGCGCGAAATCTTGCGCTGAAAAGTTAGCGCGCGATCCTCAAACTCGTCCGATGGGCGCTGACTAGCGCCCATCGGAACCGGCCTCGTTGTGTCCTGGCTTCTCTTCGCCAACTTTTTGGCCGCTCGCCTACAATCGCAATCGTTTCCCGGCGGACTGAAACAGCTCTGTAATACGGCCGGTTCAGGCTTTTACGGCAGAAGATTGGTAGCGGGACAGAAGTCAATGAGAATCACTCTATCGCCCTGACGTGCCAAGGGCCAACCCGACCGATAGATCGGCCTCCCTCGTCCGCGCCGAGCCGTGGACCTGCGGGGCCAGTCGACGATCACTAGAGCTCCAGCGATGTCGAGCGCCCAGTCCGAGGACGCTGCATTGGGCCTTAGGGCTCAATGGTTCGTGAGGCTGTTGAATGCTACGCGTGCCGCCATAGGGTCACCTGCCGCCAGTCTTCTCGTCGCTCTGCCATCCCTGGCATCGACATGGGCCAGCCTGTCTTCACGGCCGTGGGTGCCACTTCTCCGCGACGAACTGGTCAATGAAGGCTCGGAATAGCGCCACCGCTTGATGGCGTCATTTCCGATCGCAGTTCGGAGAACTCTTGATGCAATGGCGCTTGTCGGTGGACTGGGCACGGTCGGTCTGATGCCGCCGATCATGCGTAGGAAAAGGTCGAAATGAGCAGCCTGTTATCACGCTTGTTCGCGCTGGTGGCAGCCGCCATACTGCCGGCAATCGCGATACAGGCGTACAATGAGATCGACCTGCGTCGCACGCGCGAGGTCGAAGTACAGGACGAAGCACTCGGCCTCGCCAAGCTCGCCGCCGCTGAGCAGCAGCAGATCGTCCAGGGAGTTCGCCAGGCTTTGATTGCGCTCTCGGAGGTTCCGGCGATAAAGGCCAAGGACGTCCAGGAATGCGATGCCTACCTGTCCCGGATCAAGCGACAATATCCGGAGTTCATCTCCTTTATCGTGGTCGACATGAATGCCAGTGCCTTCTGCTCCTCATTCACGGAGCATAGGGTAGCTCCCGTAGTGCATAAGCTGGCTCCCGCCACTGGACGTGCCTACTTCGCGAACGCCGTGAGGACCGGAAAATTCACAATTGGAGAGTTCGCGTTCGGCCGAAACACCGGTCGCAGCGTCCTCCAGTTTGCGCTGCCATTCTACGACGACGAAAACCACATGGGTGGCGTCGTCATAGCATCTCTCAGCCTTGATTGGCTCGCAGACTATATCGCGAAAAAAGGCGTTCCGGAGGGAGCCGCGCTCGCCATCACCGACCGCAACGGCATCTGTCTCGCTCGCGATCCTGACAATGCCCTGTTCGTCGGCAAGAAGCTGCCTGCCGGCAAAGATCCGACGCTCTCCAACGGGACTGTAGCT
>NZ_JCAMOT010000087.1:0-9523 GCF_059512425.1 Bradyrhizobium sp. Leo78 | reverse complement strand
TGTCTGAGCGCCGCATTCTCTGCTTCAAGTCGGCTCTTCGACTTGAGGGGCGAAGCCAAGACGGCCAGTACGAAACAAAGCAGCCCGATCATCCCGCCAACTTAGCCGAATCCGTCACATCATCAGCTCGGACAAGCTTTTCGGTACACACAGAAGCTCCGCCAGCATTCGTCCGACACCTGCCAGCTTGCCTTCAATGATATGCGCCTTCACGAAAGCCTGCGGCTTGGGGAGGAGGGCGAAGGATTGGAGATCGCCCTTTCCAATCTTGAGGGTGGGCGCATCGGCATCGCCATGCAGGCGGTAGGCATGGCAAGGGCCGCTTTCGAGGCGGCCCGTTCCTATGCGAAGGAGCGCACGACCTTCGGCAAACCTATCATCGGGCATCAGGCGGTGGCCTTCCGCCTCGCTGACATGGCCACCCGTACAGAGGCGGCGCGATGCATGGTGCTCCATGCAGCGGAGCTGCGGGAGGGGGGACTGCCCTGCCTCACCGAAGCGTCGATGGCCAAGCTGTTCGCCACCGAAATGGCCGAGCAAGTCTGCTCCGCCGCGATCCAGATACATGGTGGCTACGGCTATCTCGCCGATTTCCCCGCGGAGCGAATCTATCGCGACGTGCGAGTGTGTCAGATCTACGAAGGCACGAGCGATGTACAGCGTATCGTCATCGCACGCGCGTTCTGAGGTGGAGATTGCGTTGCTGCAATTCAAAAAAGCGGCCAGTTCGACCTTCTCAGCCACGAGAAGCAGATTCTCCTTTGCTTCAGTGAACTCAAGAGTACGGAGAACGTCGACCGAACTGTCTGATTTTCAAATTGAGAGAGAACTTATGCTTGCCGTCATTGAAAACCTCGAGGCCCGTCGTTCCGGCGCCAAGCTCGGCACGCCCTCTCAGAAATGAGGACCGAGAATGACCGTCTATGTCATCGCGCTGGTAAAGTTCACCCAGGAGGAATATTACCGCCGCTACCAATCCCGCTTATCTTCAGAGGCTTCAATGACCGCCTGCTGGCAGCCGACGAGAAGCCGAAAGTTCTCGATGGCGAGTGGACGCGCGACAAGGTCGTGATCATGGAATTTCCCGACGAAGCGGAAGCGATACGCTTCCTTGATTCACCTGCCTATCAGGAGATCTCCAGGGATCGCATCGCCGGCGCAACTGTGCTGTCGCTGCTCGTGAGCGGGCTGCCGTCGCCGCTAGGCGCATGATTGATCGCGTAAACTGAACAAGCGGTTAGATATTTGCGTTTCAGCGATCGATGCGGTTGGCCTATACGTTCCGCGTCGTTACCTCGAGCGGAACACGCCGATGATCAAATCCACCAGCTCGCTTTCCTCGGTCTCCCGGACGGCCGCCGCGCTCAACGGAAGCGTCGATGCCGCGTCGTATCGTGCGGCCATGCGCTACCACGCCGGTGCCGTGGCGATCCTGTCCGCGGGCACGCCCGGAGACAGGACCGGGCTTACGGCGACGTCGGTTTGCTCGCTTTCGGATACGCCGCCGCGGCTGATCGCCTGCGTGAACCGCTCGGCGAGTGCGCATGGTCTGATCCGGCGGACTGCCGCGTTCGGCGTTAACCTGCTTCAGGCGGAGCAGGCCGAGCTTGCGAACGTATTTGCCGGCCGCCGCGGCATCGAGCGCGACGATCGCTTCACGGACGCGGATGGATGGCTCTCGCTCACGACCGGGGCACCGATCCTGAAAAGTGCACTCGTCAGCCTCGACTGCGAGCTCGTCGACGAACATCCCCACGATACCCACTCGATTTTCGTCGGGCAGGTTCGCGCCATGCATTTGTGCGATGGTGTAACGCCGCTGGTCTATTTCGGCGGGCAGTTCTGCGCGATCGCGCCGCAGGTCGACTGAGACGTCGGGCTCCGAATCGTTCAGCTGCGTGCTCTGAAGACCTTCTGAACTGTCGTCGTCAGCGCGGTTGCGGCTGGTGAGAACGACTGGCCCTTCAGCGAGACGATGCAAACCGTGCGTTCGAGCGCCGGGTTGACGATCGGCAGGGCCTGCATGGTTTTCTTCAGCGGTCGCGGCAGCGCAATCATCGGCAGGATGCCGACGCCGAGGCCGGCTCCGGCCAGTGCGCCCAATGTGTGGCTATGCTCGACCTCGAACTTGATCTTCATCTGAAGACCGCGCACGGCCAGCGCGCGCTCCAGCATTGACCGCAGCGCCGTCGATTTCGAGTTGAGCAGGATCGGATAGGCTGAGAGCTCGGCGAGGTCGACCGCGCTGCGCCTACGGAATGGAAAGGCGCGCGTCGCCAGCGCATAGATCGGGTCGCGGAACAACGGCGCGAACTGAAACTCGGTCGAGCCGTCCATCTCGGGCCCGATGCCGAAATCGGCCTCCCTGCGCCGCAGGCAGTCGAGCATGTCTTCCGCCGCCAGCTCTCGCAGGTTGATGTTGATGCCGGGATAGCTCGCCTGGAACGCGTACAGCGCCTGCGGCAGCGCGGTTGCCGCGATGGTCGGAACGCATGCCAGCGACAGGGTGCCGCGCTGGATATCGATGACCTCGCGGATCTCGCGCAAGCCGTTCTCCCATTCGCCGAGCGCGCGCCGCGCGTGGGTGAGGAGCTGCAGCCCTTCCGCGGTCAGCTCGACGCGCCGCGTGGTGCGGTGAAACAGTGCGGCGCCGACCTGATCCTCGAGGAGCTTGATCTGCATGCTGACAGCGGATTGCGAGCGGTTCAACTGCTCGGAGGCTTGGCGGAAGCTCTTGTTCTCCGCGACGGCGATGAACATATGCAGCAGCTTGAAATTGATCTGCGACATCGATTGCGGGCTCCGGGCAGGTGGCTGCTCATTGTTCGATAGAACTGAACAGTTCTTAAGATAATCTCGTTGGAAAGATTAGTGCCGGATATCTAGCATGATTGTGTTGGCCGCGGGAGCCGATCCCGCGGCGCGATGCAGAAAAGTGCCCCTGATGTCCTTCACGATCCCCAAGCCGCGCACGCGCCGGGTCCAGCGCTCCGAACTCGCGGTGCCCTCCATCTCGACACACTTCTTCGAGCGCGCCGCGCGAGGCCCCGCCGATTTCATCTTCCTCGATCTGGAGGACGCCGTCCCACCGGCGCGCAAGCCGGAAGCGCGCGAGATCGCGATCGAGGCACTCAACACGATCGATTGGGGCAACAAGACGCTCGCGGTGCGCATCAACGGCCTCGACACCGAATGGGCCCATCGCGACATCATCGAGATCGTCGGCCGCTGTCCGCGCCTCGACCTGGTTATGGTGCCCAAGGTCGGAACCGCATTCGACGTCAGGTTCGTCGATGCGCTGCTGGCGGGCCTGGAGCGCGAACATCCCCGTGCTAGGCCGCTCGGCATTGAGATCCTGATCGAGACCACGCTCGGCCTCGCCAATGTCGATGACATCGTGCAGGCGTCGGACCGGCTTGAGGCCGTGATCTTCGGCATCGGGGACTATTCGATCGATCTGCGTACCTGCGGCGAGATCATCGGCGCCTCCGACCCGCGCTACGCGGTTCTCACCGACCCGGATGAGCGCGGCGCCCGCCACATGCACTGGAACGATCAGTGGCATTTCGCGCTGGCGCGGATCGCCAATGCGTGCCGCGCCCACGGCCTGCGCGCGATCGATGGCCCATATGCGAATTTCGGCGATCCGGTCGGGTTTCGCGCAAGCGCCGAGCGTGCCGCCGCGCTGGGCTTCGAGGGCAAATGGGCGATCCATCCCTCGCAGCTCGATATCGCCAACGAGGTGTTCTCGCCGACCGCGCGCGAGGCCGCCTGGGCGCGCGAGATCATCGCGAAGATCCAGTCGGCGAGCGCGGGCGGTGACGGCGCCTTCGGACAGGACGGCGTGCTGATTGACCTTGCGGTGCTGAAGCGGGCGCAGGCGATCATCGACCGCCAATCGGCGATTGCCGCGGCGGGCAGGGAAGGAGCACGCGATGTCGCATGAGCCACCACTGGCCGGAATCCGCGTGCTCGATATCGCGACCTTCGTCGCGGCGCCGTTCTGCGGCACCGTGCTGTCCGATTTCGGCGCCGAGGTCATCAAGGTCGAGCAGCCGGGCACAGGCGATCCGCTCCGGCGGTTTGGGACCCCGAGCGACTGCGGCGACACCTATGTCTGGCTCAGCGAAGCCCGCAACAAGAAGTCGGTGACCCTCGATCTGCGCAGCGCGCGAGGCGCATCGCTGTTCCGCGAACTGGTGCGCAAGTCCGACGTGGTGCTGGAGAATTTCCGGCCCGGCACGCTGGAGAAATGGGGGCTCGGCTTCGAGGCATTGAAGGAGATCAATCCGAAGCTCGTGATGCTCCGCGTCAGCGCCTACGGGCAGGACGGACCGATGCGCGACAAGCCGGGCTTCGCGCGGATCGCGCACGGCTTCAGCGGGCTCGCCTATCTCGCCGGCGAAGCCGGACGCCAGCCCGTGATGCCGGGCTCGACCTCGCTTGCTGACTACATCTCGGGCCTGTGGGGAGCCCTCGGCGTGCTGCTGGCGCTACGTCATGCCGAGTCCACCGGACATGGCCAGGTCGTCGACATCGGGCTCTATGAATCGGTGTTCCGCCTGCTCGACGAGATGGCGACGGTGTTCGCCAAGACCGGCTTTGTCCGCGAGCGCCTCGGCGCTGATACGGTCAATGTTGTGCCGCACAGCCACTACCAGACCAGCGACCGCAAATGGGTCGCGCTGGCCTGTTCGAGCGACAAGATGTTCGAGCGGTTGGCCGAGGCGATGCAGCGGCCCGAGCTTGCGACTGATCCGCATTATGCGACCATGGCTGCCCGGCTGGCGCGGCGCGAGGAGGTCAACGGCATCGTCGCCGACTGGATCGGCAGCATGCCGCTCGAGCGGACGCTGGCGGAATGCGAGCGCTATGACGTGCCGTGCGGGCCGATCTACAGCATCCGCGACATCTTCGACGATCCGCAATATCGCGCCCGCGGCAACATCGCCGAAGTGCCGTCACGCGCCGGCCCCATTGCCGTGCCGAGCGCGATCCCGCGAATGTCCCGCACTCCGCCACAGTTCAAGCACGCCGGCGTTTCGCTCGGCGCCCACACCGACGAGGTCCTGACGGCGCTGGCGGGTGCGTCCGCGGCGATGCTCGCCTCGCTGCGCAACGACGGGGTCATCTGACGTGACCCGATCCTCCCATTGCAACGAAAGAACGATGCCATGACCAGGCAGATGAAACTGATCGCTTTCCTGCAGGCCCAGAATTGCTCGAACTATCCGGCGTCCTGGCGCCATCCGGACTCGAAGCCGAACTGGTTCTCGCGCGACTACTACGAGCACATCGGCCGTACGCTGGAGCAGGGCAAATTCCATCTCGCCTTCTTCGACGACCGGCTGGCGATCCCGGACCGCTTCGGCGACGATTTCAGGGAGACGATCCGCCACGGTGTTCGAGCGGCGAAGCTCGATCCGGTCTCGGTTGCGCTGACGATGGGGCTGGCGACGGAACGCCTCGGCATCGGCGTGACCTACTCGACCACCTATTACGAGCCGTTCCACGTCGCGCGGGTGTTCGCGACGATGGACCTACTGCTTAACGGCCGCGCGGCGTGGAACGTCGTGACGTCGCTGAACGACTCCGAGGCCGCGAATTTCGGAGCCCAGGCGCATCTCGGCCACGATCTGCGCTACGACCGGGCCGACGAGTTCATGGAGGTCGTGCTCGGGCACTGGAACAGCTGGGAGGACGGCGCCGTCAGCTTCGACCGCGAGAGCGGCGTGTTCGCCGATCCGGCAAAGGTGCATCGGCTCGACCACCACGGGCAGTTCTTCCGCTCGCGTGGCCCGTTCACGGTACCGCGTTCGCCGCAGGGGCACCCGGTGATCATCCAGGCCGGGCAGAGCGGCCGCGGCAAGACGTTTGCGGCGCGCTGGGGCGAGCTTATCTTCGTCATCTATCCCAATCTCGATATCGCCAAGAGGCAGTATGCGGACCTGAAAGGGACGCTGGCGAAGACGGGCAGGGATGTCAGCATCGCGCCGGCAGTCTATCCGCTCGTCGCCGAAACCCAGGCCGAGGCCGAAGACAAGTTCGCGGCGATCAAACGGCTCGCCAGGCCGATCGATGCCCTGACCCTGCTGTCGGAGGTGCTCAACTACGACTTCGCGGCAAAGCCGATGGACGAGACGTTCAGCGCAGACGAATTGCAGTCGATCAGCGGCCTGCAGGCAATCCGCGACCGTGTGGTCAATCTCAGCGGCAAGCCCGATCCCACCCCGCGCGACTTCGTCCAGTTCAGCGGCCGGGGCACGCTCGCCGAGTTGCCGACCTTCGTCGGCTCGCCGACGACAGTCGCCGACCAGATGGAGCGCTGGTTCACCGAAGGCGGTTGCGACGGCTTTGTGGTCGCCGCCACCCACGTGCCGGGCACATACGAGGATTTCGTGCGCCTGGTCGTACCGGAGCTGCAGCGCCGCGGGCTGTTCCGGCGCGAGTACGCGGGCGACACGCTGCGTGAAAATCTCGGTCTGCCGCGGCCGCAAAGCGAGCATTCGCACAACAGCGTACAGGAGGCGCGCACCACCCCCGGATAACGTCAGCCGAAATATCGGCGGCGCTGACAACGATCAAAACAAGACATCAATAGGGGAGGCTTAAAGTGACCACGACGGGCGTCAACGCGGGGGGCCGGCTCGACCGGCTGCCAATCGCCGGATTCCATTATCGGATATTCGCGCTGATCGGAGCCGGACTGTTTGTCGACGGCTTCGAGATCTTCCTGGCCGGCAGCATATTGGGCGCGCTGGTGCAGTCCGGCTGGTCGGACCTCGAGCACAATGCGCGCTTCATCTCCGCGACCTTCGTCGGAATGCTGATCGGCGCCTGGCTGGCGGGCGTCGCCGGCGACCGCTTCGGCCGCAAGTTCGCCTACCAGGCCAATCTGCTGATCTTCGGCCTGAGCGCGCTCGCGGCCACGCTCGCACCGTCGATGAACTGGCTGATTGCGGCCCGCTTCGTGATGGGGCTCGGCCTGGGCGCCGAGATCGTGGTCGGCTACGTCGTGCTCAGCGAGTTTATCCCGCCGCAGCAGCGCGGCCGATGGGGCGCGGCGCTGGCAACCTGCACCAATGGCGCGCTGTTCGTCGCGACGCTGGTCGGCTGGGCCGTCATTCCGCATCTCGGCTGGCGCTGGATGTTCGCGATGTGCGGCATCGGCGCGATGATCGTCTGGTTCCTGCGGCGCTCGCTGCCGGAATCGCCGCGCTGGCTGGAGACGCAGGGCCGCAGCGCCGAGGCGGAGACGGTGCTGTCGGCGATCGAGCAGGAGGTCGGCAAGGGCCGGACGCTGCCGACGCCGGCCTATCAGCCGGCCCCGGTGCTGCCCGATGTGCGGTTCACGCGGCTGTTCTCGCGTGCCTTGATTGCGCGCACCATCGTCGGGTGCCTGATCCTGATCGGGCTCAATACCGCGGTCTACGGCTTCATCGCCTGGATGCCGACCTTCTTCGTCAAGCAGGGCATCAACCTGTCGTCGTCGCTCGGCTACACCATGCTGATGACGCTCGGAAGCCCGTTCGGGACGCTGGCCGGTATGTGGATCGGCGAGAAGATCGACCGCAAGCCGTCGCTGATCGCGCTGTCGCTGCTCGCCGCCGGACTCGGATTGATCTATCCGATGTTCATCAATCCCACTACATTCGTCGTGATCGGTTTCCTGCTGGTATTCACGGTTGCGGTGATGCTGGCGCTGGCCTGGGGGCTCTACATCCCCGAGTTGTTCCCGACTGAACTTCGGATGCGCGGCTCCGGCATCTGCAACACCGCCGGACGGCTGATGTCGATCGTGACGCCGTTCATCGTGGTCGAGCTGTTCACCCGCTTCGGCGTCACCGGCGTCGTATCGGTGGTGGCCGGTCTGCTGGTGCTGCAGGCGATCGCGGTTGCGGTGCTTGGCATCGAGACGCGCAAGCGTCCGCTTGAAGAACTGCGGCCGGAGCTGATGGAGGACGGCGCGTCACGGACGCTGGTGCGCAGCTTGCAACCGAGCCCCGGCGGGATCAGGGCCGGCGGCGCAGAGTAGAACCAGCACGTATTCGGACGTCGGTAATGCGGGGACCTCTCGCAAGGCAGGATCACTCACGGCTGCGCTAGCCTCTGGAAAGACGAGCAGATTGCGCCGATCAAGCGCATTTCCAGCTCTCTCTACCGGCTTGGCAGTGTCGCCGGTATCCAACTCTCTCGTCGTGATCACAAAGGATCATCGCAGCGTCCATGGGAAGGAGGCGGTCCGCTGCATGCAGGGACCGTGTCGGACGAGAGGAAGCGCCATGGGACCCGCTGGGCGTGACTTCGACGCCGCTTGATGAAGCGGTGAGCGGACCCCAGATCCATGACTAAAGGGGACATGGCCGAGATCATCGATGCATTTGCCCAGGCTGCCATGCGCGCCGCCTTCGACGTCGTCGAGCTCCATTGTGCGCATGGATAGCTGCTGCATTGGTTCTTAGAGGCTCATCAAACCCCGCTGATCAAATGATCATGAGCCTGGGGCACGCTCATCCAATTGTCCACGTCGACTAGCCTCCGAAAATCATCATATCGCGCACGCCCCGAATGTTCGCGAGCGTTGCCATTCCTGAAAACGCAAGCAGTGCGATCCAGACCCAGCGACCGGGCGGGACGAGCAACACGGCGAAGATGACGAGGTAAAGGACAGTGCCAATATAGCCGTCGGCCGTACGGTCGGGCCAAGGGCGCATCGGCCACTCCTTGACAGCCCTCACCGAAAACCAGACAGATCATGCGGCCGACAAATCGGTCTGATACAGCCCGACATAAATCATTGCTGCCGCGCTCACCGCGGTGCCGGCAAATGCAATATAGCGATACACGCTCATCGTTGCCGCCAAATCTTGCGCGCATCGTATCAGATGCTGAGCCAACTAGGCTGACGCCCCCAGACTCACTGCCCTACTTTGATAGCTTCGGCCTGAGGCCCGGAAAGGTTAACTGCATCCGAAAAATTCCTGTCCTGGGAGCCCCGTTTGTCATCGCGCGGGAACCCCTGGCTGAACGTTTCCGGGGCGTCTCAAGCGGCGGGGCCGCTCTGATAACAGGCAGTGCAACGAAGTACTATGATCATGCGACGAATGCCCATTTTCGCTCGGATAAGCCCAGTGGTGCGACCAGTAAGTCATTGATTGTTCTCTACCCGTCGCTATCTCTTAATCAGCGCCCCCGTCCGAGCCTTGATGCGCTCGCCAACGAGAATCGTTTTCTCCAATAGCTTCTTTAGACAACGGTTGAGAGCAAAACGAATTCGTTGCGGCGTTGTTTGTCGTCGGACGGCCACGCCGGAAGTGCCTGCTGGTTTTCCTCGCGTCCATTTGGCTCAAACATGAGCAGTAGAGAAAATCCCTCAAGCGGCTTTTCTTTCCCTCCGGATGATGAAGAAGAGTTCCGATGGGGGAGGGGGAAACGCGTGAATCGCCCCTGTGTGTACCGAAAACCTCATTCGAGTTGATGACGTGGTGGAATCGCCTAAGCCGGCGGAATGATCGGGCTGTTT
>NZ_JCAMOT010000086.1:0-9807 GCF_059512425.1 Bradyrhizobium sp. Leo78 | reverse complement strand
GCGTCATGGCGCCCGTTTGAACAGAGCCGTGGCGCGATCAGGGTCGTTGGCTCGCCCTTCAAAACTTTTGCCGAGGCGGAGGCCGCCTGCACAACTATGCTAAGTTATCTAGCCAGCGAAAATTGACGCGCAGCCCATTCGGCTCCGGCACATACGTATCCGTTCGGTGAAGGCCGCCTTGCGGAATGAGGCGTGTTGTTGAGAACTGTCCTTATGGACAGCGATAGGCGCAGTGCCCAAGTCGAACGGCTTGAGGTGGTGGACACGGGCCGGCGGCGGCGCTGGTCCGAGGATGAGAAGCTCAACCGTCCTGGAGAGCTTACAGGCGCCGCGCCAAGTCGCGGCAACAGCGCGGCGATATGGCGTTTCGCGCTCATTGCTGCTGCGATGGCGACGCTCGTTTCAGCCTGAGCCAAAGGATGTCGCCCATCAACCCGGCTTCATACCGGCGATGGTGGTCGCGGAATCAGGGCCGACGCCCTGTCCAGTCGCGCCGGCGAGCAGCGGCGGGTCGATCGAGATCGAGTTTGCGGCCGGGGCTCGGATGCGGATCACGGGTACGGTCGACGCGGCGACGCTGAAGGCCGCCGTGGCGGCGCTGGCAGATGGACGCCTACGGTGATCCCGATTGCGTCGGGCGTACGGGTGTGGATTGCGACCGGCCACACCGATGTGCGTCGCGGCATGAACTCGCTGGCCTTGCTGGTGCAGGAAGCCTTAAGCGAGTAGGGCGCCCCGGTTGGTTCCTCATTTGGAACCCCCGCAGCCAATACCCCCGCCGGGACGTTGATGGGCATCACCGCACGGCTCTTGGTATCTATCGGTGATGAGAACGCTCGATAACGGTAGCGCTCCCGCCCACTCAGGCATAGGGAGTAGCGCTATGCTTAAGCGGCATCACTTCAAGGTGACTCAAACACTCGAAAATCGTCTGATCGAAGAGGCCAAGTGCCTACGCGAGGAAGCTAAAGCGCTCCCACCTGGCCATGAGCGGGACCAAAAGTTGCGGAAAGCGCGTCACGATGAAACCGCCGCTCACGAGGAGGACACTGACCGCGAGACCGTGCTGCGTCACCTGATGGAGGGCCAGTACCGCAACCCCATCCGGATCCAGCGAAGGCTGGTCGCAGGACGCCGCGGAGGAGATCGCCGCCGAGCTGCGCCAGCGCTGCCCGGAACGGGGCGAAATTCCGGAGCAATTGGCGGCGTTCATCGGGCGCTATGGCGAGCCGTCCGCGATCCGCTGGCGCTGCCGATGCGGCTGTAGCCTTCAAGTCCGGTGCGGTGTTTGCGTTTGTGATACGCTGAACCGCCACAGCGCCGAACGGCCCTTGCCTTCACGCGCGACCATGCCGGCTTTTTCCAGCCGCCACAGACTTATGAGAAGCGAAGAGACTTTGCCGGGCAGCGTTTCGTGAACGGACACGTCATGGCCGAGTTTCAACATTTCCCGGACCATGGCTTCTGCTGTCATCGGCCCGTGCTCGGCAAGGATTTTGCGTACCACTATCAGCCGCGTGCTGCTCAATTCATCCCCGTGAAAGTAGTCGTAACGCGCTATCGCCAGAACATCCCAAGCGCGACCATCAACGCAACACTTTAGCGCAATGAAAACAAACGCTGCCGCTTGCTCATTTGTTTCGACTGCCCCGCCGCAGACCAAAAGAAAGCCCCCAGAAGAGGGGGCTAGTCATTCGGGTTTAAGAGCAGCTGACAGAGAAACGGCACTTTTCTCCACCAGCACTGGTAGGGTGCCATGCCGACCTGGGGGATCAATTACTTAGATTAAGAAAGCCACCACGGTGACCTGGATGTCAGGCGCGGATTGTGCCGTTGGGCCTTACGGCATCGGCCTTGGCGGCCACCTATCCCGCAATTCGGCATGGAGGGCATCGGCATGGGCGCGGGGAATAGGCGCTGATGCGAGCGGGCGGCTCGTCCCAAAGGCGGGCCTCTCTCTTTTGACCATGGGCCGTGGGGCTGGTGATCGGTGTTGTGACGGGAGTGCCCCGACGCCAACCATGCAGGATCAACGCCGGGGCGTGCCGTCTTTCGGCCGACCACTGGGGCTGGGGGCTGTAGGTGATCGGCGAGAGCCAGCGCCGCACGATAAGCACGCCGACGCCGCAAGGGCAGCGCAGTTTGTGCCGCCGTCCCGGCGTTTTTAGGTTATACCCCGATATGATTTCATTTCGCCGCGCGAACAGCGGGCTGCGCGCTATCGCCAAAACACAGCAAACGCGACCATCATTGCCGCCGCCATACAGCGAGTCCGACAATGTAGGGCATGTCGCGTTCCTCGCGCGGCGTCATCATCATGTCCCGTCGTTCACTTAATCCGAACCAGCGCTTGCGCATCCGTTTCCGTCGATAGGCGAGAGCGCTGCCCCGACGCGACTTTCGTGGGGGAGCACGCCGGGGCTGCGCTTCCTCTTCGGCCGACCATTGGTCTGGAGGAATCGAGATGATCGGCCAGGAGGTTGCACGCCGAGCCAAGCGCCGCGTGGGCAGGAAGTCTGTGCACTTCTGCACACAGATGGCGCAGAAATTCGTGAGATCAATAATAATGTGGGTTAGGATCGGACGACGGTGGGGCTGGTGATCGCCCCCGCGGGGGGCTCTTAACCCAGGTTGTTGATCGCGCCGGTCGGCATGGCACGCTTGCGCGCCGGTTGGAGAAGTCCCGTTTCTCCCCCAGCGTTTCAGAGCAGTAACTTCGACAGCCTCCGAAGGGAATCCCTTCCGGGGCTCTCTTTTGATCGGCTTAAATCAGTTGAATTGCTCCCGCCATCGACGTAGCACCATGCCTTCCCTCCGGAAATAGCTACTGCAGACCTCGCTCCAAGGATGTATATTTCACAGCTCACAATTCGGGCTGGGGATGTGTCATGCTGGACACTGACCGTTTATTCACCGCGTTCGTTCTCACGGCGGGCGCTCTCACGACAGTCATGACAGCGTTTGCTCTTCTCGCGTTTTGAGCGAAGTCTTGGCGATCAGACCCACGTCTCCACGACCTGCGGCTCGTCGTCGGCCGAGTGCGACCTGCAGTGCAGGCCTGCAGCTTCGAACGCGTAGCGCAAGATTTTCAACCTGCGGTCCGACCGTACGCAGCATCACGGTGGTGGGCTGCGGCACCTCGCTGCCGCTAGCTTCGAACAGGCGTGACGTAGCAGCGGGGGATTCCATCTGCTTCGATCACCCTAGACTTGCTAGCAATGACTCACTCCAGGCAGGGCCGAGCGCGGCATATTCGATAACGTCGGGCGGGGGCGGCGTCGCAGCGTATCGTCGAAAGAAGGCAGCGAGGCTAATGCTTTACGGGCGGGGTCTCATCGAGGACCTTGCTCACGTCCGGTTCGTCGATGCCCTCATCGTCAGGCCGGTTGCACTTCGCATGGCATCCCCGCGCTGCACTGACAGCCGAGCTCTTCACTCCAGGCGAGTTTCGGATGGTTCTCGCAGACCCAACCGAGGCCCAAGCAGATCGGACACTTAGGATTCGTCACGCGTTCCCCATCGATAATGGCTTGACCGGGGATGCCAAGGGCACCGGCGATGACCGAGAAGCGTTTGGTCCAGTCCAGGCGGTTCGAGTGTAGGCCTTCGCCTTTCCCTTATTCAGATGGAGCTGGATCTGTCGTAGATATCGCGCCTGGGAATCCCGGCCTTGAATGGAATAGCAAGCGAGATTTGCCCCTGCACTGCCGCTCGTCAGGAACTTCCGGCGGTCCATCATAGATCCTCCCGCAGGCCTTTAAAGAATGGGTGCCGCACCTTGCCCGCGGCCGACTTGGCGCGGTACTCGATTTCGGCCAGCACCGTCGGCTCAACCCAGATGCCCTTGTGCGCGATCCGCTTGGTGTAGGGTTGCGTCTTCCGGATCAGCGGCGTCAGGCGCTTCCGCAAGTCGGCCGCGGATGCCTTATCGAAGCCGTGGTCGACCTTGCCGGCGTAGATCAGCTCGGCGCCCTTACGCCGGCCGAGATAGATGCCGTCCCATTTTCCTTCGTCCAGGGCGAAGCCGGCGATCGTCAGCGTCTCCCGCTGCGCGCACGGCTTCTTCAACCAGTTGCGGCCGCGGCCTGAAACGTAGGGGCTGTCGGCGATCTTCGAGACGGCGCCTTCATAGCCGGTCTTGCAGGCGTGTTCGAACATCGCACGGCCGTCGACTTCGAAGCTCTTGCTGAACTGGACATCGGTGCCGGCGATCAGGTTTTTCAGGGCAGCCTTGCGCGTGGAAAGCGACAGCTTCCGCAGGTCGTGGCCGTTGAGGTAGAGCAGGTCGAACGCGACCAGCACGATTTTCTTCGACCGGCCCTTAAGCTCGCTCTGCAGCACCGAGAAATCCGTGGTGCCATCTTCGGCCGGCGCGACCACTTCGCCGTCGACGATCGCGCTGCCGGCGGAGATGTGCCAAGCGTCGTCGGCGATCCTGCGGAAGCGGTGGGTCCAGTCATGGCCGCGACGGGTGAATACCTTGATCGTCTCATTGGCTAGGTGGACCTGGACGCGGTAGCCGTCGAACTTGATCTCATGAATCCATCTGGCGCCGCTTGGCACGCGCTCGATCTCGGTGGCCAGCGCCGGCTCGATGAAGCCCGGGTAGGGAGCCTTGGCGCCGATCGCTGTCGACTTCTTACGCTGAGACGCCACTCCACAACTCCAAGGGCGAAGGCTAAATCAAATGAGGTCGTCTCGATTGGTTCCGGAGCGCCGCCCCTTTGCCGGGAACTAGGGACGTGCATCCCGCGTTGCGCCGATACAGTAAGGGAGGCCAGAATGGCGAAAAAGGCAAAGAAACAGACAGCGGGGTCGCAAGCAGGATCGCGCGCGTGTCGCCGGCGGGCAGCGGCACGAAGTCAGTTATGAATCCAAGAAGACCGGCCGATCAGCCACGAGCGTGAAGAAGGCGGTCAAGAAGGTCGGCAACAGCAGGAAGCGCGTGGAGAAGCGGCTCGCGCGGAAGAGATAGAAACCGCTTGGCTTATAGTGCATTACAAGAGCGGCCAAACGGTGCCAATTTGAGTGGCCCAGCCAACCGGTGGCCTCAGCTTCCACTTTGCCGAGGCCCTTCTCACTACACCTCGGGATTTACTATTTCAGGTTATCTGCCGCCGGATTGCTTACCGGTAAGGTTGTCAGTGCCCGGGCCGACGTTCGCCTTCATCACGTATCTCCTTATCCAGTGATGCGGCCTAAAACCAATTGATGTAAGTGGTTCCTACTTCTCGCGCTCCGGCGCTGTCTCATCAGGTTTAGGCCAGGCTGGGAGAGCTGAGGATGGCCAAGTCGTCTAAACTCGTCGCAGCAAAGCGGGGCAGAGTTCTGCTGGTGAGGCGGCGACGTGATGGTTTGTGGATGTTTCCAGGCGGCCGTAAGCGGACGAGAGAGACCGAAAGGGAGTGTCTGCGACGAGAGCTCAGGGAGGGGCTTCCAGATATCAAGGTCGGCAGAGTGCGTCTTTGGAAAGAACTGAAGGCCAAGAATAAGCGGTCCGGCCGCAAAATGAGCGACGTCATCTTTGTCGCCAAAAACGCGAAGGGGAAGCTGACGATCGGTGATAAAAAGGGAATCGATCGGGTAGCCTGGCACAAGCCGGGAGCCGTCCGTTTGACGCCGACGTCGCGCTACATTCGCGACCGGCTCTTTCCAGATAAAGATTGAACAAGCTGGCAGGCACGTCTTGCGCTTTGGTTCTTCGATCGCTAGTAGGACTTTTCTGTGGCCGACAGAACAGCTGGCGAACGTGAGCGGCCGAGTGGCAGCTGGCCTTGAACCTCAGCTTTTACTTTGAGGCGACATCCCTCAATGGAGCCGCTGGCGCAGCTTCTCGATGATCTCGCGCAGGTCGCGCGCATACTCCTCGAGGATACGTAGCGCCTCCTCTAAGGGTGACGACTTGGGCTTCGACGACGCCTGTCGATCTGGTTCCTCGGACCTCGTCATAAGTTTAATGCTTGGTCGAGGATCGAGCGCGACCGTTGATTTAGATCAAGGCCAGCCGCCTCACCCCAACCGGGTAGGCGCCACTATGCTGATGTTTCCTGACACCAAAACACCGGTGCGGGCCAAACCGCAGGCCGGTGTCAGGCTGCCAGCTTGTCTTCTTTGTCCGGCCCTCTCAGGACGATCTTGAGCGCATGATCCGGCAACGGACGCTGCAGCGCTTTAGCTTCATCCCACGGTGCGCGGAGCCAGACGTCGCGTTCCTCGTCGGTCGTCAGGACCATGGGCATCGCCTTGGGGTGGATCGGCGCGACGATCGCATTCGGCTCGGTGGTGAGGAAGCCATAGACGAGATGAAGACCGGGGACCGGTTTCGACTTGGTGCCCCGGTCACCCTTGAACTCGGTCCAGATCCCGGCAAATGCCGTAAGCGGCCGGTCCTCGTTCAGCGCGAACCAGACCACGTCCTTTTTTTTCGTGGCCGGATTTGGCTCCGGCGCGTATTCAGCGAAACTGTTGAAGGGGACCAGGCACCGGTTCTCCGGCTTCAGCAGCCGCGCCAGTGCGGCGAGCTGGTCCTGCGGATATTCGTCACGGGCGGACCGGGTTTGCTCGGCGGAGGCGGCATGCCCCAGCGCATCAACACCATTTCGCGGCCGTCGGCACCGTTGCGCACACGGGGGCCGGATAATCAGGAAACACCCCGGGCATCGGCGGCAGGTTGCCGACGTAGCGGTTGATGACTCGGAACAGCGCGCGGATCGCTTCCTGGTTGGAGGTGATGCTGTAGAGGTTGCACATTACGAACTTGCTGCGCTGATCATGGTGATGGGCGGTAGTGCCATCAGCGCCATACCCGAAAATAGAAGCATCCCACTATCCCAAGCAGGCCAAGGAACGGCATCCCGACATACGTCCCAAATTCCCATACAAACCGCCCCGGTTCAGCAGCGTAATCGAGCGAGTAGCCATTGCGGACGAGCCATGCGGCGAGATCGACACCATCTACTGCGCAGGTTGCCCCTTGTCCATCGGGGTAGGAGTTGACTTATCAAGACACGAGCCACGTCCTATCCATAGAGGTTTCGCGAATTTGCCCAATCGATAGATTTTTCGACAAGCTTCGAAAAGTCGCTGAGCACTTTGGCTGAAAATGCCTCAATTATTGAAAGCGCGCGGTCATCCGCTGCACGTCTCTCAAATGCCGAATGAGAAAGAGCGTGCTGCCAGACTTGGGGTCGATACCGCACCAAAGAACTCAGGAGAAATGCGCCGCAAAACTGTAGGGCAAACTCCGACAGGTTAACTCCGTTCAGTGGTTGGATAGCGGTGGGATGATCATTGGTGATGCCCCCAGCCAAAGCAGGCAACATCGACGAAAAAGGAATGCGTACCTGACTCGGATATGGCGCTGCACTAAAACCACTTTCGGTTTCAATGAGGAATTTATCGGAAAACTCACCGTTAGAGGGCTTATCAACGTTACGGGAAAGTAGGACCGTGTTGTCCCATGCATGACCGGCTTCGCAAAGACACCATTGCCGCAGAAACGGAAATTTCTGACGCCATTTGTCTATGACCAACCGCAGGTCATTCCTGTCGGCTATCAAATGGGGATCGTCAATTCGCAGCTCGACATCATTACCTCTATGATAGAAGCTTATCGACCAACAGGCTGCATCTTCGGAAAACGTCCGTTGATAAAGCCTCTGCAAGCTTGGAATTCTGCCGAGGATGTCTTTGAAAGAGCAAGTGGTACCACCCAATGCAGCGGCGGAGTCGAAGGGCTTTGGCTCTGAGTGCGGCATAGAATTATCGAAATAATTCAGCCGACCTAAAGAGGCGACTACGTCATTGAACTGCGCGAACAAACCCTTTTGGTGGAATTTTAGTGTCAAGTCTTCAATTTTTGAAGTGGGTTGCGATACGTCAGACAACCCATGAGATTGTGCGATCGTTGAGATTGATTGGATGTTGCGCGCAAGGACGATTGCTTTGGCAAAGCCAACCATGCCGTAATAGATCTGCAATGGCTGTACTTGGAGCGGAGCGGAAGATGCTATTTCGAAAAACAATCTGCCTTGCTGCAAGCAAGCGGCGATATCTCGAGCGACTTCAGTTGATGGGGTCTTTCCAGTTGATTTCTTAATGGTTGTTTTGAGATTTGTGGTGCTTTCAAGGAATCTGATGTCGTTCCAATCTTGCATCTAGCCCGCCTTGTCTTCTTTGTCCGCGCCCTGGCATCGCGATCTTGAGCACATCATTCGGCGGGGATCACCAAAGAACTCACCGCGATGTTTTCCGTTCAAACGCTCTGAGGATGGCCGCGCCTCCCTTCGTCCCAGGACCAAGCGAAGCGCCACGAGCCAGCTTTGGATCGTAGTTCGCAAGTTTATGGTCGTCTATTCCGATTGATTTGATCCCCCTTGATACGATGACGGTGATTTCCCCCATTTGAGCACGCGGCACTAGGCTTTGCACAAATTCCTTCGCCTTCCGCACCGATGGCAGGCTTGACCTAAGGGAGGCTGCTTTGAACGTCCGTGAATGGTACGGAAAGATTTCTATCGCAGCTAATCGCTGCGATAGCGAGCGCAGCGCGGCAGCGTAGTCATTCCCGCAATGGTCGCTTGCAATCTGCTGGATGACTTTCCGTAGCTTCCGTTCCCACCACTGGAAGCCTCCCGTCCAGGCGTAGTCAGGATTTAGGGACAGAAAAGGATACTCTACCTCAGCAAAGTTCTGCCTGATGATTAAACGGACCTGCTCGGCGTGCTCTGCATCTTCCTCGGTCTGGTAATCGCTGAGGCCGAGACCGGGATTGAGCATGATGATGAAAATATCCGCCCTCAATAGATTGCCCTGATAGGGCACAGGCAGGAGTCCTAAGTGAAGCGAGCCATCGTTTTCGTCACCAAAGGTGGGGTGCTCAACGAATGCGCGATGACTTCGAAGGGTAATCGTGCTTATGTTCGTAGCCGCATCAATGAATGATCGGTCATCGTCGTGAACGTATGGAGGCTGGCTCAGATCACAATTCTTCCAAAATTCGACAAGTTCGATCATTTCCCCGCAGCCTGAATGTTCGGACGTTACAAAACTGGTGAATAGCTCTGCGCCGCTGCTGATCTTCCTTGTCCGCCCCCGCGCAAGACAATCCGCAGCGTATCATGCGGCATTGGCCTTCACCCTGTCTGAAGGCGCGCGCATCCAGGGCGGTATTAGTCTTAGCCCCTGCTCAAAGCTCCCGACTACATCGTCTTGGTACGCCAACGCGATTTGTCCTCCTCAACGTGATGCAGTTCGCCGTTTATAGGCCTCAATCATTTCAGCCGTCACGTCGCTTGGATAACAGAGCGGAGCCGCTCCGCCAGGTCGCGAGTGCGCTGTCGTTGACGGCCGATATCAAGCCGGAAGCGCACATGGTGGTCGGCGGTGGCGATCGCGGGTACTTCTTCTCGACCGGGTCAATCACCTTCATCGGCAGCCTATGCCACAATCGTTACGACAACGACGTGTCCCGCATCCTCGCAAATGTCGTCCGCCGGTTTCGGAAACGCCCACGAAATCCAAGCAAGAGCAGGATGGGGAACGCCAGCTGCACCACGAAATCAATTCGCACGTTTTCTGTACCGCCCGAAGGGTTCGTCCTCGTGCGCTCTCTTCGGATGGAAGGTCGTTCGGGTGACCATCCACCTTAAGCTGAAAAGAACCTCAGCCCGCCATGCCTTGTTCCTAGCAGTCAGCCGCTCAGCCTCAGCGATGGCGGCAACAACACGGGCGAAAAAGCTTTTCACCGGCATCCAAGGCATCAGTCATACCGACGAATAACATAAGTCAATCACCAGCCAAAGTTCA
>NZ_JCAMOT010000085.1:0-10656 GCF_059512425.1 Bradyrhizobium sp. Leo78 | reverse complement strand
TCATCGCTGTCACAGCTTGTGCTCACAGATTATCAGATCATCACGATCATCCTTTCTGTGTGCTTCTGCAGCACACTGTCGTCGGCGTGGATGCGCTCGGCCGCAAAGACATGGCCGCGGATCGCATCGACCAGCGGCATCAGGGTTGCCGTGGAGGCGCCCACCCAGTCCGCCAGCGTCGAGACGTCGAGGTCGATGCCTTCGCGCCGGTAGACGTCGCTCTGACGATGGAGCGGCAGGTGCAAGCCGTATTTGGCGAACAGGACATGGGCCAGCAGCTTGGGTCCTGCACGTCCGCGCGCGATCGGGTGCGAGGGAGCCGGAGGCTGGGTGATGGCTTCGCAGGCCCGGCAGACGAGCTTCTCGCGCACGCGCTGGATGACTTTCCACTGCCGCAGAATGAGCTCCAGCGTCTCGCTCACGTCCTCGCCGATTTTGCGTAACCGGCGGTCGCCGCAGCATGGGCGGGCCGCAGGTATCGGATAGACAAGGCGTTCCCGTGGCAAATGCTCCGGCAGCGGCCGGCGCACCGGCTTGCGGCGCTCGAACGATGGCACCGTAATCTTGTCGCCTGCGGCCATCTGCGCCGCGGTCTCGGCTTGCGCAGCGTTCTCCTCCAGATCGGCGAGTTGCAGTTCGAGCTGATCCAACAGTGCGCCACGTTCCGAGGACTGTCCGAACTTCTCATGCCGCCGCTTCTTGATCGTGAGTTTGAGCTTCTCGATCAGCAAGGTCCGCGCCTGGGCGTCCGCTTCCGCGGCCAACCGCGCTACCCGCTCGGCACGCAGCATCGCCTTCAGCGTGGTCACATCGTCGGGGAGAGAATCATCGGCGCCATCCCGGTCAGAGAATCACAATAAGCTGTCTGTGTCTGAACTGCCGACGTGTGGTCGATTCAAATCCCAGCGATCAACCCGCCGCCTGCGGCCGCCAAGTGTGTTGCGGCATCCGCCAGTCGATGCCCTCGAGCAGGTAGCCAAGTTGGGCTCGGGTGATGGTCACAATGCCATCGGCCGACGACGGCCAGAGGAAGCGGCCGCGCTCCAGCCGCTTGGCGTAGAGCGACATGCCGAGCCCATCATGCCAAAGGATCTTGATCAGCTTGCCGCTCTTGCCTCGGAACACGTAGAGGTCGCCGCCGTGCGGGTCGCGTCTGAAGGCCTCTTGCACCAGTAACGCCAGCGAGTTCATGCCGCGGCGCATGTCGGTGTGGCCGGTCGCAATCCACACCCGTACGGCGGGCGGAATGGGGATCACCGCGGCCATCCATCTGCCAGTGCCGCGACCGCGGCCTTCAGCGTCGCCGCGTCGACCGTGCCCGTGATCCGCATCCGAGCCCCGGCCGCAAACTCGATCTCGATCGCGCCGCCGCCGGCCGGCCCGACCGGACCAAGCGTCGGCCCCGATTCCGCGACCACCATCGCCGGTACGAAGCCCGTTTGATGGGCGGCATCCTTCGGCTCGGGACGAAACGACCGTCGCCACCGGAGCAGCAATGAGCGCGAAACGCCATATCGCCGCGCCGTCGCCGCGACCTGGCGCGGCGCCTGCAAGCTCTCCAGGACGATCTTGAGCTTCTCATCCTCGGACCAGCGCCGCCGTCGGCCTGTGTCCACTACTTCGAGCCGCTCGACTTGGGCACTGCGCCTATCACTGTCCATAAGGACAGTTCTCAACAACACGCCTCACTCGGCAAGGCGGCCTTCACCGGCTTCACCGGACGGATACGATTGCTGAGTGAAAGATGCCGCAGTTAAAGGTCGGCCGCTGGTCACTGAAATAGGGATTCACAATGAGACTTGCTCGATTGAGCCTGATCAATGCGGTGCTGAAGGCCGGTTGTAGCTGTACAATAGGCAGACCTCATGTGGCAGTCACCTTCAACCTACCAAGGAGATAGCGACACCATCAAGCGGAGGCCGGTCATGGGGCCACTTTGAGATGCGGCGCGAATGGACAATGTTACAGTCACATCAAACAAGGCACGGCATTTCAACCTCAGCTGAACGATGCGCGACTCTGGTAGTCGGCCAGGCTGACAATCAGGCTCGCCAGCCTCACGACGCCAATCCTATCGGCATCGAGACGCAGTTCACTTCGCTTGGTGATCTTCGAATTGCTGTGACCCTAATCAACTTGCACAGCGCAAGGATGGTGCACGGATGACGCGCTGGTGCAAACCAAAACCGCGCGTGCTTGAAGGCGGTAAAGCCGATCGCGCATTGCGTCCTGATGCTTCGCAGTCGCGGATCAGATTGAATTCCTGGCCGCTTGCGGCGATGCTTGTCAGCGCTCTCCTCTGGGCCGGTATCTGCTGGGTCGTCTATGCGTTCTCATGAGCGAAATGACATGCCAAAGCTGCCAAGCTGGCGACACAAGATGGCCGCATTAGCAAGCGCCTTCTGGCCTATACGCTTGAGGTCGTCGATTGACCTCTCTTTGCGGATCGCGGCCTTCAGGATCTTAGAGGCAACTTAGGCACGTCGGTTTGGTGCTGGGAAACGTCTTCGCCGATTTCGTTCAGCGCGCGCATGGGGCGCGGCCGTTTCGACACCGAACATAGGAGATGTCGCCCATCCTGTAGCAGGAAAGACAAGCAACCAACGGATGACCGAGCTGTTCCGGAAATTCGCGCACGTTATTCAATTCGGCAAATCCGGTCGCGCGATCTAGCGTATGCAAGTTGACAAACGTGTTCTCCACATACGCCGGGAAGTGATTGCCCACGCCAGGACCACCAAGAGTCTTTGTTGTTGCACCGGCGCCAGTACATAGTGTCCCACTTTCTCGAAGTGAAACGGCAGCGAGGTCTCGGCCTATCGAACCACTCTACATCCGACTTAGCACCGGTGAATGCGGCCGAGCGTGGACGCTGAAACAGCGCGAAGCCCGACGCACACTGCCGGGTATGAGGTGCGTCGGGCTGTTGGGGCATGGCGCGGCACCTGGCCGTGTCCAGCCCGCATGACCCCTTGCAAATGATATGCCACACGAAAAGGCGCCGATGATCCGGCCCCACCCCCCGGTGCAAGGGCCGCACGGATGTTCACTTGTTCGCGTGCCAAGTATGGGCCGCCTCCTCAGGGCGTGGGTTGCGTTGCGCTTGTGATCGACATTGATCTAAATAGCTGGCCCGACGATCTCTGGATTTCGATGTCGCGGAGACTTCGTTTACGCGACCTGCAGCGGGACTCTGATCTCCGAGCGGATTCGCCCGAGCCAAAGAACCAACCTAGCCGCCCCTAGCTAGCAGGCTGTTGAAGAAGTCTTTGAACGGTGTTGTCACCGTTGAGAAGGCAGATCTCCCCTTCGAGTGAGCCGTCATCCTGCAGTTCGGCCTAGCCGTCACCCTCGGCTGGCTCCATTTCGTCGTTTCCCTGCCAGCCGAACTCGGCGGCATCGCCGTGGCAGGTTCCATGAATGGAGCCTGTGCGGCAATCGAAGGCGAATTCGCCGCCGGCCTCGTCGAACAGGATGTAGGCGCTCGCCAAGGCCATGCCGTAGCTCGGTGTCTCGACGACCTGCCATCTGCCCCGAATGCTCATGCCGGTGCCGCCAGAAGCTTGGGAAGCCGGATCAAATTATAGACCGCAAGCGCCAGGACGAACACGGCATCCACCCGGTCGCGGCCTCGCAGCTTGATCTTGGCCAAGCCAGCGGAACTCTTGATCCAGCCGAAGACTTCTTCGATGCGTTTGCGGCAGCGTTGGCTGATGTCGTAGCCGCTGTGACGTGTGGTCCGCGCGTCGATCGCCGTCTTGCGCCGCTTGCCGGTCTTACTCAGATGTCCATCAATCGCAATATGCGGAGTAACCGATCTATCTCTCAGCTCGTGGACGAACTGCGTGACATCATAGGCCTTATCCGCCCCCAGAGTGATCCGTTTCGCGCACCCGCGCCTGTCGATATGGCAAGCGCAATCTCCCGTTCGGCGGTGCCCGTCGCTTGGCTCACCCCACCCAAGACCGCTAAACCATTGCGGTTCTCCATCAGCGCATGGCCCATATAGCTCAGCTTAGCCGGCTGGCCGTCACCCTTCTTGTAGAGCCGCGCCTCGGGATCGGTCGTGCTCGCATGTCTCGTTCGATCGCTTCTCCTTGTGGAAGCTGCGCTCAGCATTGCGTCCCGGACCGTCCTCGTCTTTGTCGCTGCCATCCTTCTTCCGGAAGCTCTTGATCGAAGCCCGGGCTTTCAATCAGCGTACCATCCACCGAGAAGTGGTCGCTCGATAGTAGACGCTTGACCTTTGGTTGCGCCAAAAGCGCGTTCAGGAACTTGGCCGCAATCTCGCCTTCGAGCAGCCGGTCGCGGTTCTTCGAGAAGGTCGAATGGTCCCAAAACCGCATCATCCACCCCGAGCCCAACGAACCAGCGGAACAGAAGATCGAACTCCATCCATTCCATCAGATGCCGCTCCGAGCGAACCCCATAAAATGCCTGGAGGAGCATCGCCCGAAGCAACTTCTCCGGTGCGATCGAGGGGCGACCGACGTTCGTATAGAGCTTGCCGAACTCCCCAGAAAGGTCGCCCAGCGCCGCATTCGCCAAGTCTCGGATCACCCGTAGCGGGTGGTCGACCCGAACCCGAGCCTCCAGGTCCACATAACTAAAAAGCGAGCCGGACTGTTCGTCACTCCCCCGCATCGCGCCCCCAGTTAAATCCTGGTCCTAGAGAATCACGATACGAAACGCTTCGCTACCGACTTCTTCAACAGGCTGTTAGAGCTAGACGGCACCTATATAAGCGACCTCCTGATCGGGTCTGATCTGAGCCTCGCGCCGACTTGCGAGAAGGATACGATCCCCGCGTGCGGATCGGATCCGCGATCAGTTCGCAGTATTTCCGGATCACCTTGGGATCGCCGAAGTCGCCGATGGCCGGATCTCCCGAGCGGCCAAGGGCGAGGCCGCTGATATGGTTATGCTCACGGGAGAGGGCCTCTGCACGCACGACGGCGCTCTAAGAGAAGCACTCGATCGCTTACCCGGGCGCGATCCGTCGTCAGCACTGAGGCGGGCGCGGCGCTGTTTGCATGAGAGTATAGTTAGTGTCGGGAATTGCTATCACGACCCGAGCGAAAAGCGTCCGGCGCGTGGGCCAATAGGATGCCAATGCTCAAAAGAATAAGAGTCCCGACAAGAGCCGAATACATACGCCACCTCCATCGCTCACTTCCTTTTGAACTGCGCGACCGCTTACACAGTCAATTTTTTTCCTGAGCGCGAAATGCGTTCGCAGCCAAGTGATGAGTCCGAGCCACAGCGACTAGCTGGCAGCATGTGGAACCGTCAAAGACAGAAGCTGTAAGACCCAGCTGCTCTGCTCCAACCGCCTGATAGGCGTAGGGCGGTGACCGAAAGGCTCATGTGGCAAATGTGCAACGGGTACTTGGTTTCTGCGCGGGAGTGTCCGAAACGAACACTTCAGGCCGTTGAGATGGCGGTAGCATTTGCGCGCAAGGATTGGGGTGTCCGGATGAGGTTTTCAAACTCGAAAGATGAGAGCTTATTGTTTCTTTGGGAAAGTGTGCGGCGGCAAGTGTTGGCTGGTCGCGCGGACGGCGGACGTTGCCGCTTTGTTGGTAACAATCTGCGCAGCTATGCTGAATTGCTTCGTTCGGAAATGGAGCGGCGAGAGCTGAAGTACACTCCGATTAATTGGTCTGAATAGCCGCTCCACGGGCATACCGATGAAAGACCTGCAGAAGCAACTGAAAGAGCTCCGCACCGATGCAGCCGAGTGCAAATTGATCAGCGATCTGGCAACTGACCAGGAAAAGCGAGAGCTGTTCGCAAAGCTTGCGGATCACTTGAGTGGTTTGGCGTCCGAGCTCGAGCGCGCTATATCTGTAAAAGTCTGTGGCACGAAGACGGAGCTGTAAAGACGGTCGCACGATGCCAAGAATCGGCTCTGGGTTCACGAGAGCGGCACTTATGCGAAATTCACGAGGCGGGTAAGCTGACGCACGATTTTGCGTCTGTGGCTGCCGAGATCGTCCATGGTTAGGATGTCGCCGGGACAAAGCGTCGGAAGGAGGACTCTCTCGACGTAGAGGCGGAAACTCTCGCCATCGTTCGGCCCTCGAGAAACCATGGCGCCTCAATCCGGTCATGGCGCAACGCGGCCAGGAAGGTTATGGTCGTCCAGCGGCCGTTGGGACTCTTGCTGTGAATCCTCTGGCCACGCGGCGCACCCCCGCAAGGCCCCATATCGGTCCTGGCCCAGATCTCGCGTTCGCCAGCCACAGTTTTTTCAAGCTGAGCTTCTCGGCGTGGAGAACTCCCATATTGAACGGTAATCAGCCTTAGGTCCGCGATCAGTGAGCTCGGCGACCAAGCCGCGCAGGGTGAAGTCCCCTTGATTCGCCCTAAAACCCGGACGCGGTGTTTGCCGGAAATGGCCTTCGACCTGTTGCCGCGCATCCCTGCCGGGCACCACGCTGCCGGTCTCGCAATGCCGTCGCGCCCATCCAACGGCCGTGCTGACCGCAACACCGAATGTTTAGCCGCCTCGTTGCAGGACAATCCACCGGAAACAACCCTGCAACGCCCCGCTTCCGAAGATCCTCAGAGTAAGGCTTGCCGATCCGTGCTGGCCTCCAGGCCCAGCCAGCATGGTAAATCCGAAGTCTCCTGATTTGGGAATCCAAATTCGATTCAAGCTAACCTTCAGACCCGCTTGCGATGGGGCATTGCACTTCGCTAACGCTTCGCCGTCATGCGATTGGATAGAGGACTATCACTTTCAAGCAGTTGTTCAGACTCGGCGCTCATGAGAAACCGCCCGGCGAAACCGAGGGTTTCGTCCCCTCGTCTCACGGAGCAGCCTCTTTAGGACGTTATTCCGGCGCGCTCACGAAAGCGAGCGAACCGGCAATCCAGAGGTCGCGGCGAGAGATTCCGCCTTCGTAATCCAAGTCGGCTGCTGCCGACTTGGACAAGCAAGACTCGCGAGTTCGCGTACACCTGCGTCAACGCGTCCTGGAATGACGAACAGAAATGCAGCCCCTACCCCGTCGTGTTTGTGGTCTCGCCGTCGGCCGCACCAATTTCCTGGTTGAGCCGCGCATGAAGCGTGGCCTCGTCGAGTTCGCCTTCCCACCAGGACACGAACACCGCGGCAATACCGTTGCCCATGATATTGGTAAGTGCACGCACCTCGCTCATGAATTTATCGATCGAGAACACGATTGCCATGCCCGGCACCAGCGCCGGATTAACCGCTGATAGCGTCGCCGCGAGCGTGATGAAGCCGGCCCCGGTGATACCGCTTGCGCCTTTCGACGTCAGCATCGCCACGATCAGGATCGTGAGCTGCTGGCCGAAGGTGAGATCGACCCCGAGCGCCTGCGCGATAAACAGCGTTCCCAAGGTCATGTAGATGTTGGTGCCATCGAGGTTGAAGGAGTAGCCGGTCGGCACCACGAGCCCGACCACGGGCTTGGAGCAGCCTAGCCGCTCGAGCTTCTTCATCAACTGCGGCAGCGCGCTTTCCGAGGACGAGGTGCCGAGCACGAGCAAGAGCTCGTCTTTGACATAGGCGATAAACTTGAAGATCGAAAAGCCAACGAAACGTGCGATCAGACCAAGCACGACTACCACGAATAGCGCGGCCGTGGCATAGAACAGCGCGATGAGCCCGATCAGATTCCCGAGCGCCGAGGGTCCGAACTTACCGATCGTGAAAGCCATGGCGCCGAACGCGCCAATCGGCGCTGCCTTCATGACAATGGCAATGACGCCGAACACGGCGTGCGCCGTGTCGTCGATCATGCCGCGCAACTTCTCGCCGCGCTCACCCAGCGCCATCAGCGAGAAGCCGAACAGGATGGCAAACAAGAGTACCTGCAGGATATCGCCGCGCGCCAGCGCGCCGACCACGCTGTCGGGAATGATGGTGAGGATGAAATCGACGCTTTTCGAGGCTTCCGCCTGCTTCACGTAATTGGCGACGGCTGCGGCATCGGGCTTGGCCGCAAGGCCGTGGCCAATCTGGAAAAGATTGCCCATCACCAGGCCGAGCAACAAGGCAAAAGTGGAGACGATCTCGAAATAGACCAGCGCCTTGAGGCCGACCCGGCCGACCTTTTTCGCATCCTGGATGTGCGCGATGCCCGAGACCACGGTGCAGAAGATAATCGGCGCGATGACCATCTTGATCAGCTTGATGAATCCATCACCGAGCGCCTTGATCCAGTCGTTGGTTGCGAGCGACGGCCACAGCCAACCGACGACGACGCCAATCAAGATCGCGATCAGCACCTGAACGTAGAGAATTTTGTACCAAGTTTGCGACGGCCGCGCGGGCGCCGCAGTTGCGATGGTGGTCATGACGCTCCTTCCCTATACGAACTCGAACACCGAGCCGCCGCGCGTTGAGCGGTGACGGCATCAGACGAGCTTTTATGCCAGCCGTGTCCCATTGAAGACGGCGATGTCGGAAATCCGACAGATCGCAGCGTGAATTCCGAGGGTAGGTCGGCAGTTACCTGTGTTTTCTTTTGTTAAGCAAGTCGCGCGCCAAGCGCCAAAGCCATGCGGCCGTTCAACCGACGAGACTGTGGACCGACTGTCTCCTGACGACACTTGGCTGAATCCCAGAACCACGTTCGTGCCGCCGAGGGCAAAGGCATTGCTCGGCGCGACGCGCACCTTGCGCTCGCGCGGCAGAGTGGGCGCGACCTCGAGATCGACCAGCCGCTTGCGGCAATGTCATGCTCGGGAAGGGTTTTGAGCTTGGCCCCTATCCTGAGCTCGGAGTTGCGATCGGGCCAATGGCGGAGCGGCCTTCGCGTATCTCCTTATAGATGGAGGCGCCGTCGGTCCCCAACCCGCCCATTCCGGTAATGACGACGCGCCTCCCCATTCAGGCCTTCTCAGCGACCACGCCGCGGACAGTCGCGTCGCCGACATTCTTGAGATTCGATCAGGCGTCATCCGTGTTCATCTCAATCTCGATCGCGTCGGACTGCTCCAGGTCGCAGATGATGTCCCTCAACTCCAGCGACTGGATGCCACACCAGGTCAGTTGCCTGGCGGTCGTTGTCTCGCCGCCGCCGACGGCGTTTTCCTTCATCGTGCGACAATTTCCTTCGCGAGTTGAACTGCCATGCTGCTGCTTCCATGACGCGCTTCGACGCGAACGCGGCGCCATCCCCCAGCCGAGCCACGTCGCGACGCGTCGCGCGACAGAAGCAGCGACGTGATTCGTCGGGCGTCAGGTGCTGTCAATGCAACGTTCCGTAACATTGGTAAAATTGATTTTTTGGATGGCACGCATCCACGCCATCGACATGTGGAGACAGGCCTTCAAAGGCCTTGATACAGCCTGCCCCCGGGCGTTATCCGGCCTCGGTCATATTGTTTCGCACAGCTACAAACGACAGCCTCGATACTCCTTCACCGGACGATACACGCTGAGCTCCTGCCGCGCCTGGACGAGTCGCTTGCCACAGAGTTTTTCTCGAACGGACGCTTCATAGCGGCGACGTGAAGGCAGAACTTATCGTATTCCGACACCCCCAGGCCAGGGGGCTACGTTGGGCCGGCCGATGAGCCGGAGATCGGAGTTCGAGCCGTTCAAAGATCCAAGGTCGGACATCACGGCGCGGCGGAGCCAAGGTTGGGGCGGAGTATCCCAAGAAGTTTTTCGTTCAAGAGGCTAGAGATGTTCGGTTGAACACGCCGAAGTCGGAAAGCTGACACGGCGCTGGGGCCATTCCGCCGCAATTCAACAGCCAGGCTGGCGCTTAAGCGTGTTTGGCTGCTGTGGCGCAAGGCGCGCATCATATTTCGCGAGCGGCACGCCGTTTGCTGGGATCAGGAGCAGAAGCCGTCGCGGCCAAACTGGTCGCAGGCCGCCCCGCTCCGAGAGACTTCCCAATGAGGCTTGCCCGATTGATCCTGATCAATGCAACTCTGATTCTGATCCTGCTCCTGCTCGAAAAAGCAGCAGCGGTGAACATCAGTCCCACCCTTGCCGCAAACGTCCGTCTGCCGAGCAACGAGATTGCATCACCGCTCACTCAGACGACGCGGCTCGAGGCCGGGTTGAGCTCACGCGCGCACGGACAGGCTTGCAGCTGGATCATCCAACCCGCGCTTTGCATCCTTCTGTCGGCCGATCGGTTCCGCCCAAGTAAACAGAGCGAGAAGCGTCTCCCGGTATCGGGAAACAGCTTCACCTCTAAGAGCGGCAAGTTCGTGCTGTGGCGTTCGAATGTGAAGTTCGCCAATCGCGCGGATAGCCTTCAGATGATGTCTGTGGCAAAATCATCGATCTGCAATCCGGCCGCCGCACCTTATGATGGCGCAACGGCGGTGCAGGTCATGAAAGCGCCAGGCGTCAGTGCGGCGATTCAGCCGAGGGCCGATACCGCCAGCATCACACACGCCGATCGATCCGAGACCGGTAATGCCGAGCTCGGATTTGTCGCGCCGCCCGAGCTCACAAACAGCAAAACCCGTTTGCCCTGGCTGGTGGCGCGGGAGTCTTATGGCCCGATGGGGCCAAATGCCGTGCTGTTGGAGAGCGGCGCCAATAATAAAGCGACACGCGCTTTCGTCGATTTTCTTAAAGGGCAAAAACTCCACGCGATTATCGCGCGGGGTGGCTACGTGCAAAGCTAGAGTTGACGCATGGATGGCTTTTCGCCA
>NZ_JCAMOT010000084.1:0-10678 GCF_059512425.1 Bradyrhizobium sp. Leo78 | reverse complement strand
TCGACTTCTTTTAAAAACTTCAAGAACTTGACTGCGCGGTGGCGCTTGTAGCATTTGCCGATGACGAACCCCGAGGCTTGTAGCATTTGCCGATGACGAACCCCGAGGCGACGTCGAGCGCGGCAAACAGCGAGGTCGTACCGTGCCGCACATAGCTGTGCGTGCGCCGTTCCGGCACGCCAGGCATCATCGGCAAGACCGGCTGCTCGCGATCGAGCGCCTGAATCTGGCTTTTCTCATCGATGCTGAGGACGAGCGCACGGTTCGGTGGGAATAGATAAAGGCCGACGATATCGCGCACCTTGTCGACGAACAGCGGATCGCTCGACAGCTTGAATGTCTGGCTGCGGTGCGGCTGCAAGCCGAACGCTGCCCACATTCGGCGGATCGTGGTGTGAGAAAAGCCGGTTTCCGCCGCCATCGAGCGGATCGACCAGTGCGTCGCGTCGGCTGGCGTCGTCCGCAGCGTCCGCTCGATCACGGCAGCGACCTGATCGTCGTTGATGGTGCGAGGGCGGCCAGGGCGGGCCTCGTCAAGCAGGCCATCACAGCGATCCTTCAAAAACCGGCGACGCCACTTACCAACGGTATGTTCGTGAAGGCCGAGTTCGGCAGCTACGGACTTGCTTGGCAAGCCATCCGCACACCGCAGGATCGCACGGCATCGCTCAGATAGCGACCAGGCTACGCGATGACGACGAACTTGTCTCTCCAAGTACGCCCGCTCCTGCGCACTCAGCATTAACGGCGCAATCGGCCGGCCTCGCTCACCTGCATTAGCCACTCGCACTCTCCTCTGTAGAGATTCGAACTATCAACTAATGTGACGAACTTGCGTTCCAGATGACTAGCAGGCGCGCATGAGCTGCACCCAGCCCGCGAGCTCCGCCGGTCACCAGAATGACCTTCTCATTCATACGTCCCATGGCCTGATGTCCTTGCTCGCTCATTGATTGATGCGCCGTCAGTAGGGAGATCAGCTCGAGCCCATCTTTCTCCCGACCCATCCTATGCCATGTGCATGGCGGCTTCCCCAAAGCCTTCGTCTCGTCCAAACGGACGATCTTCCTGCCCGACCGTCCGCCGTCATTGAGGAGATAGGGCGCTGCTTTCGACCGGCAATGCAGGCTCGCAGCGAAAAGGCGTTCGCCCTGCTGCGTTGGATTAAGCTTTGACGAGAGGAGAGCAAAGCACATAAGTTCTCCGGCGTGCAGCGGCTGGAGATTGAATGTTTCGAATCGGCGCGCCGATGATGGCGTGCGGAAATCCAGCTAGATCTGATTGTGAGGTAAAGCTCCCGCGATCGTTAGGTGCTGGATCAATGACGCAAGCCCCTCAGGAGCGCAGCCACCCGGTCGATCTCGCCTCCTTGCGTTTCTGATCATAAATAGCACAGCACGGCATTGATGTGAATCAATCGAGCAAGTCATACGCACGCGCTCGCGGAAGAGAAAAAAATGCGCCCGATCAGGACGGGGTGCACGAGGGTTGCAGCGTTGGTCGCCGCCAGGGAAGCCGACATCTAGTGCGCGCTTGGTCTGCCCGCCCTTCATCGAACCAGAGTTGCGCGAGGTCAGCATCCGGATCGTAGGTTGATCATCATCCGGTATCCACGAAATGCCATCCTGCCGTATCCTTATGGTCGGCACGGTACTCGTCAGCCCAACTGGCGATCGAAGCAAGTGTTACGTTGGGGTGATCAAGAGCAGGAGCTTCCTGCGCAAGCAGGCCCTCGATTTTGCCGAGCGTGGCGGGATCGAGCCGTCGCCGTGCGATCTCGCGACAATTGCATGGCCTTCCTGCCCCAGGACCAGGCCTGCGAGACCGACACAACGAGCACGAGCCACGCGAGCCAGACAGCTCTCATAGCCTTTGCCCACAGCCTTCAGCTCGATCTACCACAAGTCGTGCGCCTTCATGATTGCAACTACATCCGGGCGAGAGGTCGAAATACCATGCGCAAGACCAAACATCGCGGCATCGGTCGCGTCGCCGCCGATTTCCTGCTCAATCTGATCGCCTATAATCTGATCCGCATCCCCAAACTGGCTGCAGCCTAGCCAGCCCAGACCTAGCCTCCCGGACGCGCCAGCCCAACGAGGCCTCCGCAACAGAAAAAAAACGCTTCATTCCTCACGTTTTTCAGCAGACTGCTAGCGCCTCCTCAGGGAGGACGACAGAAGGCCTTAAGAGAAAGCATCAGTTTCCGGCCAGAACGTTGCAGAACGCCATATCCAGCCTCCGGAATTCGTTACCGCCTTCGGCAGCCTTGGCACTGGATCTCGTATAGGTCCGAAGATGCGCGTACAGGTGCTCCCATGAATGGTAGTTCGCAATCTCATGGGACCTCCGTTATCCGCCCCGGCTTTGCGCGATGAGATGGATTCGCAATCTGCCGGGCTCTCGAACCCGGTCCTCAAACGTGCGGCATATGAGCTTCACCAGGGCAGCTTCCATGGAATTGGAACGATGGTCATTCGGATTTTCTTGTGCGTCCGGGAGAACGACCTTCGTCAGCCAGGTGCTCTATCTAGATAGGCTGCGCATTCTCGGCTGTATCGGAGATGAATATGACGGGCATTGGCCGACCTGGCAAATCGCACGTTGGGACTGCAGGAGCCGACAGCGCGGGGGGATCAAGCAATGCGCCCTCGGATTCCAGTCTCGCCCCTGGGGAAGGCAGCCAATCTTTCGACTCCGTCGTGGAGCGGATGCGCTCCGGGCCTCAAGGTGCAACGGCGCCACTCGCCAGCCACCCGCCAACATCGCGTCTGGCAGTCCCCGTTTCCTCGAGGGGCGACGAGATCAAAGCAACAAAGCGGAAAATGGACAGCCTGCTTGAGGAATTTGAGGCTTGTCGTAATGCGGCCAAGCAAGTCCAGGACTCGTCACAGCTGCAAGAGCTGATCGATCAAGTCGTCAAGGCAGGCTCAACAGTTCTGGAGTACTACGCGAGTCTGCCCCCAGATTTGGCACGTAGCATTGTGCCCGACGATCAGGCTCGCCGAATCCGCGACGTGGCACTCGAGGCGGCGGAAGAATGCAACATGCTGGCCACCCGGACCATCTACGCCTTGGAGAAGAGCAGGAAGGGTGCGGCATCCGTGCTCGACGCGCTCCGCAAATCCAACGCTTCGCCCGACCAGCTCAGCCGAGCGGTTTCCACTGTGGCGAAACAGTACTTGGCCTGCATAGAGTGGTGGGGAAAGAAGGCATTGCGCTCGGAACGGATGCAGTCCGTCTGCGCGGCCACCGCCAACCTACCAAGTACAACGCCCCGGATGCGGCAGGGCGAAGAGGCGGCACTGCGGCTGCACGCCGGCTGGGCACTCAATACGAAGTGCATGCATCTGCAATCGCGGATCGCTCTCGCGCAGCTCATGATTGAGCAGCAGGCGAGCGAGTTCGAACCAGCCGTGAGAAAAATCCTCATTGGTGAGAACGGGCGGGCGCGTCTGCTCGGAACCTTCATCGAGGATGTTTTTCCGGCATTCGTCTCGACGTCCGACGCTGTTCTATACAGCAAAGGACAGGCACTCGACGCAGAGCACTGCGCCGTTCTGGAAGGAGTCATGGAGCGGCTTTCGGAATTTGCGTCGGCGTCGCAGGACGACATCGTTGCCAAGCTAAGCGACGTTGGAACAGGTGCCCACCTCCCAGTGGAACTGTTGGACCAGATCGTGGAAGGCGCGTGGCTCACTGCGAACGAGGTCATGCGGTTTCTGGCAGTGCAGCCGAAGATGCCGGCCAACATCGCACCGCCGGCCGAGGCTGGAGCTTCGACACCGGCGAGCACTACCGGCAGGGCTGTTGCGGCCGAAGGCACTGCAGCGCGCAGGAAGGGGAAAGGCAAGCGCACGCCCGCCGCTTGCGCCGGGAGTTCGGCGGCTGGGCGGCCGGAGCCGCAGGTCGCGACCGCCGGCATTGGCACGGCGCCAGCAGCCAAGGTTCTCGTGCTCTCCGATCTGGGTACGAAGAAACTCGCGAGCGCGGAGGAGGCACATGCGAGGGCGTCATCGTCGGCGACCGGACACTTGGCGATGTGGCAGGCTCCCCCGTCGAAGGAGGCACTGACGCGAGTACTCAAGCGGTTGGACGAACTTTTGCAATTCGATCTGCCCGGTCAGCAAAGGGCCATCTCGCAAGCGCGCCAGATGAAACCCGAGGACGCCGACCACATCGTGGACACCGTCGTCGAGCGCCTGCAGAAGCAGGCCGCCGAGATGCAGGCCTGTGTAGCCGCGTTGGAGGAGCCTCGTCGACGCGGCCTTACTCACGCCTGCGCAAGTGAGCGAAGTGCACAACAAATTAAACCGGCTCAAGGTGATGTTGTCCGAGGCACAGGGGCTGGCAAAGACTTTGCAGGACCGAAAGGCCAAAATCAGGATCGATTGCATGAAGACCTACGCCTTTCCGTCGCAGAAGTACCTTGAAGAGCTGCGGGCGGCTGAGGAGTTGGCGCCTGCGGATCTACCGCGCGCGTTGAAGGGCGAGCCAGGGACGCTGTTCGAGATCAAGCTGCAGGGTAAGGCACGGCGCAATGGTGCGATGCCCAGTCCGATGTGGGTGCACATTCATACGAAACGGCCGGTACATGCCTGGCAGTTGGCGACGCTGGATGACGCCGAATTCGCCGCTTGCCACGTGAAGTCGAATGAACAGCGCGGCTACAATCGGCACTGGCAGAACGCCCGAGCTGCGACGGGTCACGAGAACGTCGTGATCCATCGCGGCAAGCTAACGCCTGCATTCTGTAAGTCCTTGTTGAGCACCGCAGTTAGCGGCCACCCACCCTATTGGCTTGCCGAGGCGGAGCACCGGTCGACGCAGGTTGCTCGACACGGGATGTAGTTGGGGTATGGCACGACAATCACGGAGGGCGTATTGCCTTATGAGTCGGTGACATCGCGCTTTGGCCGGAGAACAAGCCATTCTTGTCGTGTGGCAGGCTCGTACCATCTCAGCCCAGGACAAGATGGCAGGATTGCACGCCAAAACACGCTAGCATGTTAGGCTGCAACTTGGGAGGCGGCCGACATCAGCTCTTCGGGGCTCGGCCGCCCGAAGATGCGATGGCCGCCTTCGGGAACTTCGGTAAAGCTCCAGCGCACAATCCCCTCCCGGTCGATCAGGGAATTCCCCAAAGAAGAATTTCGTAAGAATAACTCTGCCGCTTGCTGGGCAGGACTTTTGCTTGGCTCTGGCTAAGCGAAGCCAAATGATGCAGCGTGGTCTCGACTGGACGCACCGCCTCCGCAAGATCGCCGATGACACCTGGCACGTCAGCGCGGATACCCCGACCAAGGCGGCCTTACTCCGCCAGCTTTGTTTCGATGTACGCGTTCGGCGAAGGAGCGGCGATCCCCCATTACCGCATTGGCGTGGGCCAGAATGTGTTGCTGAACAAACCGAAGGCCGCTCTTGCGGGCCCTCGGCAGGGTGACATCCCAGTATTCGTTAATGGCCCTCTCAGCCAACGGGATGCGGTTCAGATCGCCTTAGCGATCAACCTGCGCAGGATTCCTAAGCAAGTTTCCAAGTGGGGCATCGGTCGAAGACTTATTGATTTTCGAGTCTCTCGGCGTGTTCTGCGAGCTTTTGCCATTCATCGGCGAGGCGTTGCCACGACTCCTTGTCGAGCGGGCGGCTCGCTCGCTCCGCCTGCGCACGGCAATCCTCGGCCTTGGCGCGGTAATAGGCTGAGTTATTTCGAGGCATATTCCGCTCCAGGTCATGTGCCCCGGCGCGACCGTTGGGCGCGCCGGGGCAGTGCTCCCTCTCGGCCGACCGTGGGGTCAGGGGGCTGAAGCTCGATCAGCAAAGAGGTCGCACATGAGCAAAGGCATCTCAGTGAACTGCTGGAGCCTGAGAATGTCGCCTTCGTCAGGCTCACTCCTGCAGGCGTCTTCGGTTGAAGCGAGCACCGGTAGCTGTGCGAGCCTCGGCCATTCATCGGAACGCCGCAGTAGTCGCTGTTTGTCGATCGGACCAGCCGTCTTTGCACTGCTGCCGACATTGCTCGGCTCGCGCGGATGATTTCTGCATGATCGGCCATAGCATCTCGTAGCTCTCAATGGCCCGAAGGGCCACTCGGCCTGTCAGCAACGTAGCGCGGCTAATTCACTTTGGCTTTGATTTAGATCACCTTCCCGCGATGGTCGCAGCCCGCTGCAAGGGTCGGTTGCTGCCCTTCACACCCGTAGCAGTTACAGCAGGATTCCAGCACCGCCCGCACGGCAAGCCGCGGTAAGACAGCGGTGTCCGATTGGCCCCGGCGGCCAGAGCCAGTATCTTTTCGGCTAGGCATGCCTTCAACGATGACGTCCGCTTTGCTTCGGGCACCATCCGGACAGCATCGTCCAGCACACCTCGCAGCACGACACACGCTTTAACTTGCGGCTCATGGCGCTACTCCAGCAAGACAAAATCTGTCCATGCCGGCTCCAGCCTGCCCAGCCGGTGGTCCGGAGGCAGGCCCCGCGGAACTTGGCCTCCGATGGGCCTCTTTCGCCGAGTGAGCGGGGCCGTCGGTTTTTGGGGACAGGTCACATCGGCGAGCACAAAAAATGTGAGTCGGTCATGTGACAGGCGCTTGCGGACGCCAGTTGACGCCCCTGATGTCGGAAGCTCCAGGCCGCGCTGTCGTCGGCTGGCGTTCGCCACACACGAACAGCCCCTTCGCGGGATCCCCCGCGCAAGGTGTCAGTGCCGTCGGCGGGTGCTGCCTGAAAGTTGGTGGTTAGGCTGGCGGGCTACCCACCTAGCCCGATTGTCGAACAGGCGTCCGCAAACACCGTAATTTAAGGGGTTACCGGGGATGTCGCGGCCGGAGCCTTGGGCGGTCTTCCATTCCGCTTCAGGCCCCGTGTTGTTTTCGCGGCAACCTCCTGCGCGCTCACGCGCTCGCCGGCCAAAATCCTCGCCTCGAACTCACGACGTGCCGCTTCTTGCAGCGCGCTACGCGACAGCGCGACCAGCACCGCCTAACGTTCGACCTTGGCCGCAAGGTCTTTGCGGTCCGCATAGCGGCGGGCAACGCGCATCAATTGCGACACCTTCGTCGGCTCGGTCAGGTCGAAGGTGTGGCGCCACGATGTGCCCGAATTCGGCATTGCGCGGCGTGTTATCGCGGAATCTCGTCGACCAAGGGAAAGAACGTCGCGAGGGAGAATTCACGATTCCGACCGCCGCCTGTCGCTGGCGACGAACGCTCGGACGCCGTGGGAGCTCGTCATTTCGCGCCACGCGGCGTCCTCGAAGTGACCGTTGGCCTCGATCTCGGCCCGCTCCAGCTCATCCCGAAGGCGTCTGTTGGCGACACGACTATTCGTCGGCGCCTTATTGAGCCGCGGCGCCTTGCGCATCGTTGGGAAGACCTCGTCGAAGGCTTTTGTCTTTGCAAAGTCGCGTTTAGTCGATTTCGGGTTATCGCTTAGTCATAGCCTCACGCTGGCACTTGGACACTGCCTGACCGCTCGGCCGACATCCTACAACAAGTTGCTGGCGAAGCTCGCCTCGCACCACCGCAAGCCGCATGATCGTTCCTTACCACGCCAAAGATGGGTCCGACCTCCGTTCAGGATCTCCCCGCCGGGAAATTCCATGAGATCGGGCCGGCGACAAGCGCCAAGATGAACCGCCTCGGGATTTTCCCGGGCATGGACATGCGCAACAGACACTCGAGTTTATGAACGCCAACTTCGGCAAGGCCGATAGCTACTCTGTTGGATACCCACGGCATCGACGAGCGTCCCGTGCGTGCCAACCGGATCCGCAAGTCCCTCGGCGCGGAGAACACCTTCTCAGAGGACCTAGCGGAGTACGATGCTCCGGCAGCGGAACTGAAGCCGCTCATCGAAAAGGTTTCGCACCACTGCGAGGCCACAGGCGCCCGGGGCGGGACGGCGACGCTCAGGGTGAAGTTCTCCGATTGCGAACTAATCACCCGGAGCAAATCAATCGGTCATCCATACCGCAAGCGATCTTCGACCCTCGAAGACCCTCGCTCAGGACCCGCTGAAGCACCTGATGCCGCCAAAGAAGCCAATACAATTGCTCGGAATTGCGATAGTCAGCGTCATCACGCAGCTTCTGCGGTGTCGACGGCAGATCAGCCAGAGAGTGACGACCGCGCTAGATGTCTGACAGAGCCCTCGCCCGCACCGCTGGCGCAGCATCACTACCAACTCGAGGGTGATGGATGAGCCGAACGTCGTTGGGTCCTCCCGGCCCCAAGACGGCGGTGTAGCGCTCGCCGCGAATGTCGTAGTGCTTTACCGGCTCCGTCGCGTCCGGCAAGAGGCCCCAGCGGCCCAGCTTCGAGATCATCATGTCCGGCGCGGGTTGGGTGCCGTGGGAAAAGTCCTCGGGAACGGCCAATGAAGCATCAAAAGTCTCGCCGACCGCTGAGGGCATAGCCTCAGCCCTGGCGGACGCGGGCGCGGCTTGCTCCATCCTGTGTCCAAGCGGCGCTGGCGAGGTCCGATTCCCCGGCCGCGCGCTCGGCTGCGGAGCGTTTTCCGGTCGAGATCCGAGACGAATGGCAGCGCCTGGCGGATTGAGTGGGGCGCTCTGCCTCATCAGCCCCGCGGGCACCAACAGCGCCGTGTAACGGTCAGTGTTGATCACGAAGCTGGTCGGTCGGCTGTCCTGGCTCGGCGGGAGGCTGCTCCCCTCCCGCGCAGTGATCAGCTCGTCCGGCGCGTGCTGGTGGCCGAAGTTCAAGGGACGAACGGCCTCTCCGAAATTCGGGGCCTGAGGATGGCGCGCGGTTGGCCCGAGAGACGACGATGGGCCGGCGCCTTCCATCCTCGCCCACAGCAGATCCGGATCGTAACCTTCCGCAGGAAGGACCACTGGCGAGCCGACAGCTCGCCCGAGAGGCGACGGTGGGCCGGCGTCTTCCATCAACACGCGCGCGGCTGAATTGCCGGCCTCGCTCAGCTGCCGCGCAATGGCATCCTCTTGCGGATGGCTTAGCGTCCTCTGCCTCTTCGCCGCGCTCCCGGTCAGCTCGTCCGGAGCCGGCTGGTAGCCGTCGCGCCGGTTCAACTGACGAACGGCTTCTCCAAAATCCGGCGCTTGGTGATCGCGCACGGTTGGATCGAGAGACGATGCTGGGCTGGCTTCGTCCATGATCCCCCGCAGCAGACCCTGATCGTGACCTTGCGTTGTGAGCCCCTCCGACCATCTCAAAGCTTCCCGCGACGCGCTGTCCTGCGCAGCGGCGTCCCCAAGACGTCTGGCGACGGCGCCTTCGGAATGAGGATCGCGGGCACTATGGCGCCCGAGCTCCAACGGATAATAGGAGCCTGGAGGAGCAGGAACCCCTGCGACGGGAGCGGCATCGCGTTGCGGCACTTCATCCAAGTGCGGCTCAAATTCCGCTTGCTGCTGTTGCTGTTGTGCCACCGTGGCGTTGTACGTAGCGAGATCTCGGTCGAATGGGCTGATATTGTTAAGTGGGTCCATGTTCCCCTCCGGTTGGGGCCGGTTCGCAATCCTGAGCGGATAGTGTCGCTCTCTAGTTCTCACTCTACTAGGATCAGCTTTCGACAAGCTGACGGGCTTAGAGAATTAGAGTGGGCCAAATTGGCCGAAGCGTGCATTCTCTCACACGCAGCAGCATCGGTCGTCCGCCGAAGAAAGGCCTTAATGACCAAGAGGAGAGATTTTTGCGCTGGCGAAGTTGGAGCAATCGGAACCACCGCTTGCCGCTTACTAGGTCCTGTGGACCTCCTGGGATTCCCTTAAGCCGGCACATCAGTTCAAGACTGCTTTTGGGGAGGCAGTCTTGGGTATGATCGACCGTATGGTTTTGAGCGACGCGCCGTCGGATCGGATGGCGCCGCTGATTATCGGCCGGGCTGACAAAAGGGATCGACTGGAGGCGACTACCGGATGTTCGTGGAGGGCGTTCTATGGATTGTGCGTACGCGAGCTCGCTGGCGTGATCTTCCAGAGGCGTTTGGCGATTGGAACAGCGTTCTCCAACGCTTCAGCCGCTGGAGCGCGAAGGCTGTATGGTGGCGATCTTCGAAGCGATGTCTGACGATCCAGACTTCGAGTATCGATCGTTGATTGCACCATCGTCCGAGCCCATTAGCACGCTGCCAGGGAGCCTGCTCCTCGATCGGGGCGAGCGTACCGCGGCACCCGAGGAGTTCGTGCTTGGTGCGTTATTGCGAGGCTGCACGGCCAGCTTGCCGGATTCGGAAGCGCTCGCCATCCCCCCTCCGCGCCATTCGTGGGAGCCCCGATGAGTTTACCCCGCTCGCCAACTGCTCCGAAATGGGATAGACGTGCGCTTTCGCAAAGACTGCTTGGCCCGCAACGAGCTTTACGTGCTCGGCCCTCTTGCCGGCTCGGACCCGCTTACTGAATGACCCGTCGCCGCGATAGTTGATCATACCAGTCGTTTGGTGCCCTCCTGGTCCCATACTGCAACCGTTGAGCACCCCCTCCGTTCTTGTCTATCAGGCGGAAACCGGTGTTCCGCTGCAGCAAGTTGGAGCGCTCGTCGGTCAGAGTGCGCATCGAGAGATCTGGCCGCATGTGATCGATTGGCTGGGGCTTTAGGGTTTGAGCTACGAGCAACTACGCGCCCCAGCTGCCGTGTGCCGGCATCGTCGCAGCGAATTGATCAGGTCGCTCGTGGACCAATCTTGGGCCGTGCTTC
>NZ_JCAMOT010000083.1:0-10972 GCF_059512425.1 Bradyrhizobium sp. Leo78 | reverse complement strand
GGTTCTGCAGCTCTTCACGCCCAAAGAATGCGCAAGCTACTTGGCAAACTCAGGATATGCACGAACCTAACTTCATCACGATCTAGCGTCGGAACATCTTGATCTCCGATACGCTGCCGTCGCGATAGGTCAGCTCCACCGAGACCGACTTGGTCTGCGGCGCAAGCTTCAGATAGGGCTGCGCCTCGTGCGGGATCACGCTGGGGTCGCGCGGATCGCAGGGCGGCATCTTCAGCACCTTGTCCGGCACTGCGCTGTCGATACCGATACGCGCCTCGCGGATCGCGCAGCGGTAGGACATCAGATGGGTGTAATAGACCAGGAGCCCGTTGAACTCGCGGAACGACAGCCAGCTCGTCGCAGTCATGTCGAGGATCTTGCGCTGGTCGCGGATCAATGCCGCTTCGGGGTCGAACCGGATCGGAAATGGCCCTTGCATCTCCCCGGCCGCATCGACATAGCGGACCTGGATGGTGCCGGCCGGCGCATCGGCTGCCAGTTCGATCGACGGATTGGGCATCCGTTTGCGCGTGCGCGGATCAAGCGCGTCGATGAATCCGGTCTCACGGAAATCGCCGCCGTCGCCCATCCGCCAGGAGATTCCGAGCGCAGGGTCCGCGATCGAGAACACCACCGTCCAGCCGCCATTATGGCGGGAGAAACTTGCGATCGGCGCGTTGACGGAATCGTCCTTCGGGACGCGCGGCACCGAGACCGGCGGCAATGCTGCAAGCTTCTGCGGTCCCTCGGCAGCTCCCGCCACATCCTGCGCTTTCGTCATGCCGTTCAGGAACACGTCATCCACCATCTGGTCGAAATAAACAGGGATCTGCTTGTGCCTGATGGTCTCGGCCGCCTCGCTGACCAGGCGCCGTGTCTGCTGGGCGACCTGGACCAGGTTCTTGCCGGGCTGCAGCAACTGCTTGGCGAAGGTACGGGTGAACACCGAATTGGGATTGGTATCGTCGTTCGACAGCCGATCGAGGGCGGTCTGGCGCGGGCCGGCCGAGAACACCGAGAATACGCCCTCCGGCAACTGCGTCATCGGCGCCAGCCCGCCACCGCCGGCGACCGCGCGCGTTCCCGGCCGCTCGAACGGATTGTTGCGGCAAGCATCGAACACCAGGATCGAGGTGCGCGCCTCCTTGTTCTGCAGGCGCTCGACGATGCGGTCGGCGAGAACAGATGCGTCGCGCACCAGTTCTTCCTGGCCCTCGGTCGCCGCCGGCACGTCGGTCGGCAGCAGGAAGTTCTGGCCGGCAATCTCGAAGCCATGGCCGGCGTAAAAGAAGAACGCGGTGTCGCCGGGTTCGATCGACTTGTCGAAGGCGAGCAGCGTCTCGGAGAATTGCTGCCGGTTTTGATTCTCGGCGATCATGACGGAGAAGCCGAGCTGCTTCAGCGTGTCCGCCATGGTGCGGGCGTCATTCACCGCCTTCTGCAACTTGGGGACGTTCTTGTACTCGTTGTTGCCGACGACCAGCGCAACGCGCTTTTCAGCCAGCGCGGGCGCGGCGAGAGTTGCCGATGCCAGGGCAATGCCCGCGACCATCAGAACTCTCGAAAGAAAGCCAGCCATTCTCTGCCCCGTCTCACCAAGCGCCCCGTCACGCGCGACCGTCGATGCCATAGTCGGTACACCGCCCCAGCCGGTTCAGTGTACGAGCTTTCGCGTTCGGCCAGTACCGCCCCGCCATTTGACGGCCAAATGACAGCTCGCCCCTTATTTGTGCGAAAACATTAAGCTTTTTCGAGCATTTGGGCAGTTCCCAGATTGACTTTGGCGATTTCGAACCTATGTTCCGGACAACGCGGCCTTGGATCGAAACGCGATTCCCTGAGTTTGCCGCCTGTCAGCGTCAGTCAGAGCCCCCGAGCTTTTTTGAGAAGCAACGCCGTTTCGGGGCGAAACGCGACCAGCCTTTTTACCCTCGATTCCGAACGGCGGTGTCGACAAGAGGCTCAATGTCTTTTTCCAATCTCGGCCTTTCCGACAAGGTCTTGGCCGCCGTAGCGGCCACCGGATACACCAATCCCACGCCCATCCAGGAACAGGCGATTCCCCACGTTCTCGCCCGCCGCGATGTCCTCGGCATCGCCCAGACCGGCACCGGCAAGACCGCCGCCTTCGTGCTTCCGATGCTCACCATCCTCGAGAAAGGCCGGGCCCGGGCACGAATGCCACGGACCCTGATCCTCGAGCCGACACGCGAACTCGCCGCCCAGGTGAAGGAAAACTTCGACCGCTATGGGGCCGGACAGAAACTCAACGTGGCGCTCCTGATCGGCGGCGTCTCGTTCGGCGACCAGGACAGCAAATTGACCCGTGGCGTCGACGTCCTGATCGCGACCCCCGGCCGGTTGCTCGACCATACCGAGCGCGGCGGACTATTGCTCACCGGCGTCGAGCTGCTCGTGATCGATGAAGCGGACCGCATGCTGGACATGGGCTTCATCCCCGATATCGAGCGCATCTGCAAACTGGTGCCCTTCACCCGTCAGACGCTGTTCTTCACCGCCACCATGCCGCCGGAAATCCGGCGCATCACCGAGGCTTTCCTCCACAACCCCGTGAAGGTCGAAGTCTCCAAGCCCGCCACTACCGCTGTCACCGTCACGCAATCGCAGGTGCCCTCCGGACGCGAGCCGCACCAGAAGCGTGAAATCCTCCGCCGCCTGCTGCGCGGGGCCAAAGATCTCAACAACGCGATTATCTTCTGCAATCGCAAGCGCGAAGTCGCCGTTCTTCACAAGTCGCTGCAGAAGCACGGCTTCAGCGTGGGCGCACTGCACGGCGACATGGACCAGTCCGCCCGTACGGCCGCGCTCGATCAGTTCCGCAAGGGCGAGCTGCCGCTGCTGGTCGCTTCCGACGTCGCGGCGCGTGGCCTCGACATTCCCGCGGTCAGCCACGTCTTCAACTTCGATGTCCCCCATCACCCCGACGATTACGTTCACCGCATCGGCCGCACCGGCCGCGCGGGCCGCACCGGTACCGCAATCTCGATCGTCACGCCGCTCGACACCAAGTCGGTCGCTGCAATCGAGAAGCTGATCGGCCAGCCGATCCCGCGCGCTGAAGGCGACTTCTCGGTTCAATCGGATGAGAACGAGACCGACGAGCAGCCGCGCGAGGCGCGGCGGCGCGACGGGTCGCGCGAGCGCAGCGGCCGCAACTCGCGGCGCGAACGTGAGCCGCGAGTTGGTCACGGCCGCGATAGCCGCAATGCCAATTCGCAGCCGCCGGCCGCCACCAGCCCGCGCGTGCCTTCGATCGGCCGCCCGGAGCCGCGACGCACACAGCGCGACGTCGACTCAGAACCAGCCGATCACTCGCATCTCCCCGCGTTTCTGCTGCGCCCCGTGCGGGCCCGCGTCTAGCGCTTTGCGCAGCGTCGGCCCGGATCAGGCCGACGCCCTAATCTCTTGGCTTGGTTCGTTTTTTTCGTGCCGCCGATTCTTCCATCAGAATCGTCGGCCCACGCGTGCGATTCCCCTATTTACGGGGCGTTCATTATCCTCCATTAGCGTGGCAACGATACTTTTAGTTATTTGCGGCTGAGCGGCGCGGCTCGGCATTGGGGACTTGATCAGTGGTCAAGCTGCTGGACGAACACGAACGCACGATGGCTTTTGCCGAGGTTGCGCTTGGCCAGATCAGGTCGCTCCGTCAGACCGCCGTCCCCCGCAATTACGAAATCTGGTACGTCTATGCGACCGGATACAATGCTCCGCTCAACAAGATCATCAACGAGACTCTGGCGCGCAACGGCAAGCTGAGCGAAGCCGATCTCGAGCAGATCTACGAGACCTATCTCTCTCACATCAAGACATCTGATCGCATCGACAAGGTCGGCGCGCGCGTCATCGGCGAGATCGACGATGTCGTGACGCTGATCTCGGATGCGCTCGGCATGTCCGCGAGCTACGATGCAAGCCTGAGCGGCGCCAGCGAAAGGCTCGCGAGCGTGAAGAATCGCGACCAGCTCAAGCCGATCATCGAGCAGCTTGTGAAGTCGACGCATGAGATGCGCGAAACCAACAAGGCGCTCGAGAATCGCCTGGCGCTGTCAAAGACCGAAATCAGCAATCTCCAGCACAGCCTGGAGGCGATCCGCGCCGAGAGCCTGACCGATCCGCTGACCGGGCTCGGCAACCGCAAATATTTCGACCGCTCGATCGAGATGGCAGTGCAGACCGCGATCGCCAATGACCAGCCGCTGTCGCTCCTGATGTTCGACATCGACCATTTCAAATCGTTCAACGATTCCTACGGCCATCTCACCGGCGACCAGGTGCTGCGGCTGGTCGGCATGTCCTTGAAGCAGACCATCAAGGGCCAGGACATTACCGCGCGCTACGGCGGCGAGGAATTCGCGGTTGTGCTGCCCAACACCAGCCTGCGCCAGGCGCTGACGGTGGCCGACCATATCCGCCGGGCCGTGATGGCGAAGGAACTGAAGAAGAAATCCACCGGCGAGATCCTCGGCCGCGTCACCATCTCGGTCGGCGTCTCCCTGCTGAAGCCGGGCGACGACACGGATGCGCTGATCGAGCGCGCCGATGCCTGCCTCTATGCCGCCAAGCGGGCCGGCCGCAACCGCGTGGTCTGCGAAGTCGACCCCGAATACACGGCCGAAATCCGCAGCCGCGTTGCGTGATGATTTCGTAGGCGAACGTTCTGTCACGCTCTCTCCCCCGTCATTGCGAGCGCAAGCGAAGCAATCCATCTCACCGCTTGTGGAGGCATGGATTGCTTCGTCGCTGCGCTCCTCGCAATGACGGCCTGTAGCCTCGTAGGGTGCGTAAATGCGCACTTGCGCCGTGCCCACCATCGCACGCGCTATCTGGAACGGTGGGCACGCTTCGCTTTGCCCACCCTACGATTTGGCGTCTTCTTGGCTTTCTTCGCCGAGGCCTTCTTCGCCGCCTTCCTTGCTTTCGGCCGCTTGCGCAATGCGGCGCGTTGCGCGGCGGCGAGCGCGGCCCTTGCCCATTGCGCCAGCTCTTCCGAATCGTCGAACAGCCGCGCCGGCAACTGCCAGTAGGAGTTCACCGTGACGGTCCGGGTGCTCGTTTGATATTGGAACGGCTTCGAGCCTTCCGCTTCAAACCGCGGAATGGTCTCTTCGTCGGCGCGGAAATAGAGCCCAGCACGCAGCGATAACGCGAAGTTGGTGCCGTCGGCAGAGATGCCGTAGCCGGAGAACATGCGGCGGATGGTGACCGGGCCGAAATCGGCAAACAGGTCGATCAGGAATTCGCGGTCCATCATGGCCCCAGCCCCGCTCTCACCCCTCATGGTGAGGAGGCGCGCAGCGCCGTCTCGAACCATGAGGCCCGATCTCACCCGCGGCCATCCTTCGAGACGGCCGCTGCGCGGCCTCCTCGGATGAGGTCCCGTGTGCTTGGCGAGCGGTCTACACCTTCGCCGGTGTCAGCTGAACCGACTCGCCGCAGCCGCAGGCGGAAACCTGGTTCGGGTTGTTGAAGATGAACTGCGCCTGCATCTTATCGGCCTTGTAGTCCATCTCGGTGCCGAGCAGGAACAGGACTGCCTTGGGATCGACCAGGATCTTCACGCCCTTGTCCTCGACCACCTCATCGGTCGGCCGGATCTCGTGGGCGTATTCGACCGTATAGGACTGTCCCGCGCAGCCGCCATTCTTGATGCCGACGCGAAGGCCGACGATCTCGGAATCGGCCCGCTTGGTCAGTTCCGTGATCCGCGCTGCCGCGGCGTCCGTCAGCTTCATGACCTGCGGGCGGGGCCGCGGCTTCGGCTTGGCAACTGGTGCGATGGTATCCATTGCAGCGGCTCTCTCTCCCTACGATGCAGAGCGGCAAAGTCTGTCATCTCAAAAATAACAACGAAATTCCGGCTGTGAAGGTCTCATGTTCGCAATTGGCTAGAACTTCTCCGAACGACACACACCTAGTAGATCGCCCATACTCCCGGTGTGACCAGTTCCAGCAAATGATTGTCCGGATCGCGGAAGTAGATGCTCTTGCCGCCGCGCGGCCAATCGGTCCTGCCTTCGATCGCGACATCGTGCTCGCCAAGCCGCTTTTCCCAGGCTGGCAATTCATCTGCGGCGATGGCAAAGGCCGCATGGATCGGGCCGCTGCCGTCGTGCGGCGGAATGGTGCCGCCGGGCAGATGGACCGTCTCAAGCGTAGCCCCGCGACGAAACAGCAGCAGCACATTCCGGCCTCCTATGTCGAAGGCCATAAACCGCGAGTCGCTCGTCAGAGGCTCAAGACCGAGCACATCGGTGTAGAACGCGCGGGCGCGGTCGAGGTCATCGACATAGAGTGCAGTCTCGATGACACCGGATAGCTTCGGCAACGAACCTCACCACATGTTGAGCACGAGGCGGGCCTCGTCGCTCATCCGATCCGGCGTCCACGCCGGCTCCCAGACCAGGTTGACATTGACGACGCCTACGCCGGGAACGCTGGCCAGCGCGTTCTCCACCATGGTGGGCAATTCACCGGCCGCCGGGCAGTTCGGCGTGGTCAGCGTCATCTCGACGTCGACGCTGCGGTCGTCCTTGAGATCGACCTTGTAGATCAATCCGAGCTCATAGATGTCGGCCGGGATTTCCGGGTCGAACACCGTCTTCAACGCCGCCACGATCTCCTGGCTGAGACGTTCGGTCTCTTCCGGCGGCAAGGCGGAGCTTGTCTCCACATGGGCGGTTTTGACGTCGTCGGCAGTCTCGGTCATGCGAACAATTCCCCAGCCTTGATCAAGGCTTGCGCCAGATGGTCGACCTCTTCCCTCGTATTATACATGCCGAACGAGGCCCGGCATGTGGCTGTGACATTGAACCGCTCTAAGAGCGGCATCACGCAATGGGTGCCGGCCCGCACCGCAATCCCCTGGCGGTCGATTACGGTCGCGACATCGTGGGGATGGGCGCCCTTCATCTCGAAAGAGATTACCGGCCCCTTCTCCCGGGCGGTGCCGATCAGCCGCAGCGAATTGATCTCGCGCAGGCGCTCCTGGGCGTAGGTCAGCAGGCTGTGCTCATGGGCGGCGATGCGCTCCTTGCCGATCGAATTGACGTAGTCGATCGCAGCGCCCAGCCCGATCGCCTGGACGATCGGCGGGGTTCCGGCCTCGAATTTGTGCGGCGGGTCGCCATAGGTGACCCAGTCCTTTGCGACCTCGCGGATCATCTCGCCGCCGCCGTTATACGGCCGCATCGCGACCAGGTGCTCATGCTTGGCATAGAGCACGCCAATGCCGGTCGGGCCGTAAACCTTATGGCCGGTGAAGGCGTAGAAATCGCAGTCGAGATCCTGGACGTCGACCGGCAGATGCACGGCGCCCTGCGCGCCGTCGACCAGCACCGGAACGCCGCGATCGTGCGCGATCCTGACGACCTTCTTGACCGGAACCAGCGTGCCGAGCGCATTCGACATCTGCGTGATCGCAACCAGCTTGGTGCGCGGCGAGAGCAGCTTCTCGAACTCCTCGATCAGGAAATTGCCGTCGTCGTCGACCGGCGCCCATTTGATGACGGCGCCATGCCGCTCGCGCAGGAAATGCCAGGGCACGATGTTGGAATGGTGCTCCATGATCGAGAGCACGATCTCATCGCCCTGCCCGATATTGGGCTCGCCCCATGACGAGGCGACCAGGTTGATCGCCTCTGTGACGTTACGGGTGAAGATGATTTCTTCGCTGCGCCGCGCGTTGACGAACTGCGCCACTTTGCTGCGCGCGCCTTCGTAAGCCTCGGTCGCGGCATTGGCGAGGTAATGCAGGCCGCGATGCACATTGGCGTATTCGGTCTTGTAGGCCTCGGCCATGCGGTCGAGCACCGCGTTCGGTTTCTGCGCGGAGGCCGCGTTGTCGAGATAGACCAGCGGCTTCCCGTAGATCTGCAGCGCCAGCGCCGGAAAATCCTCGCGCGCCCGCGCGACATCATAGGCGCCGTTGGCGACCGCCGGATGCGTGCTCATGCGCGTGCCTCCAGCCAGCGCTGTGCCGCCGCGATCACATGCTCTCGCAGCGAGTCGTTCGCGATCGATTCGATGGCCTCGCCGACGAAGGCCTGGATCAGGAGCGCCTGCGCTTCCTTCTCGGGAAGACCGCGCGCACGCAGATAGAACAACAGGCTTTCGTCCAGTGCACCGGTGGTCGCGCCATGGCCGCAGGTGACGTCGTCGGCAAAAATCTCGAGCTCCGGCTTGTTGTCGGCCTCGGCCTCATCGGAGAGCAGGAGCGCCCGCGTCATCATCTTGGCATCGGTCTTCTGCGCGTCCGGACGGACGACGATGCGGCCCTGGAACACCGAATGGGCGCGGTCGTCGATCACGGCGCGGAACACTTCGCGACTGGCGCAGTGCGGCACCGCGTGATCCATGAACAGCGTGGTGTCGGCATGCTGCCGGCCCTTGATCAGGTTGACACCGTTGGTGTCGACCCGCGCGCCCTCGCCTGCAAAGATGATGGTCGGCTGATACCGGCTGACGCTCGCGCCCGACACCATGCCAAAGGTGTTGAGCTGCGCATGTGCGCCGAGCGTCACCGCGGCGGACGCAATGTTGAAGGCTTCCAACCCGTCCTCAACCAGACGGAGATGATCGAGCCGCGCATTGTCGCCGAGCGAAACGATCAGGGAGTCGTAAGTCTGATACGCCTTTGCACCTTCGGTGGCGACAAAGCTTTCCACCAGCGTCGCGCTCGCGTCGCGGCCCAGGCGGAGCAGCGAACGGGTGTACATCGCAGCCGGCGTGCCCGTGCTCGCGACATGGACCACGTGCAGCGGTTGCTCCAGCACGGTGCCGTTGGCAATTTCGATCACGACGCCGTCGGTCGCCATCGCCGTGTTCAGCGCGATCATGGGATTGGAGTTATCGGAGGCCAGCAACTCGCCGTCCCCCGCCTCCAGCACCTCACGCAGCGTGCGGACGGAAAGGCCCTTTTCGCCCTTGCCGAGATCAGAAAGCTTTGCCGCGAATACGCCGTCGACCAGCACCAGCCGCCGCGTGCCTTCGATCGCATGCAGCTTGAGCGCGGCTTCCGCGCGCGACAGCGCCGCCGTATCGGGTGCAGCCGCCAGCGGCAGCACTTCGCGCATCAGGACGCGCAGGTCGGTATATTTCCAGTCCTCAATCCGGCGATGCGGGAGGCCCGCGCGCTCAAAGGCTTCAAAGGCCTGCTGCCTTTGCTCGGCGACCTTGCCCGAGCCAGGCAACCGCTCACGCGCGAGCGCAAAGCTGGTGCTCACTGCGCGCCCGGTATCGGTTTTTGCCAACACGACGTTCATCACGAATTCCGTTCAGGCTTAGGCGTCTTCGAACTGCGCATAGCCGGATTCTTCCAGCTGCAGCGCCAGTTCCTTGCCGCCAGTCTTCACCACCGAGCCCTTGGCCATCACGTGCACATAGTCCGGCACGATGTAGTTGAGCAGCCGCTGGTAGTGGGTGATCACAACCATGGCGCGCTCGGGCGAGCGCAGCGCGTTGACACCGTCGGCCGCGATCCTCAGCGCGTCGATGTCGAGACCCGAGTCCATTTCATCGAGGATGCAGAGGCTCGGCTCGAACAGCGCCATCTGCAGGATCTCGTTGCGCTTCTTTTCGCCGCCGGAAAAGCCGACATTGACGCCGCGCTTGAGCATGTCCTGCGGAATGTTGAGCGACTTGGAGACTTCGCGGACTTTCTTCAGGAAGTCCGGTGTCGAATATTCGCTCTCGCCGCGCGCCTTGCGCTGCGCATTCAGCGCGGTGCGCAGGAAGTTCATGGTGGCGACGCCGGGGATTTCGACCGGGTACTGGAACGCCAGGAACACGCCCTTGGCGGCGCGCTCGTCCGGCGCCATCTCCAAGAGGTCTTCGCCGCGGAACAGGATTTGTCCGCCGGTGACCTCATAGCCGGGCTTGCCGGCGATGACGTGCGAGAGCGTCGATTTGCCAGAGCCGTTCGGCCCCATGATCGCGTGGACCTCGCCGGGATTAACAGTCAGCGACAGCCCGTGGAGGATTTCGCGATCCTCGACACGGACTTGCAGGTCTTTCACTTCGAGTAGTGACATTGTCTTCTGTTCCAAAGTCTAGTGAGCGCTTTTACTGTTTCCGGTAATCGCTCTGTCAATTGCGGCGCTTTGCTCTTTCATCTCGTTGTTGAGCGCATCTCTTGAAAACTCGTCCTTGAACGCGTGATAGAGTGCCCAAACAAACCCAGATACTGAGACCTTTACGATTGCTTCCTTGAAGTACGGATCGCTTGCCAGCTTTGCAGCCTTTTCCGCGTAGTCCTTCGCCAACTGGTTGAGCTCAACACTGATCTTATCGATCCCAGTGTCAGGATAACTCATCCAACCGAACCTTCGAGTGAGATCGAGATCAGCTTCTGCGCCTCGACCGCGAACTCCATCGGGAGCTGTTGCAGCACGTCCTTGACGAAGCCGTTGACGACGAGGCCAACCGCTTCCTCCTGGCTCAGCCCGCGCTGCACGCAATAGAACAGCACGTCCTCGGAGATTTTCGAGGTCGTCGCCTCGTGCTCGAACGTCGCCGACGAGTTCTTCGCCTCGACGTAAGGCACGGTGTGCGCGCCGCATTTGTCGCCGATCAGGAGCGAGTCGCAGGCGGTGTAGTTGCGCGCGCCGATGGCCTTGCGGTGCGCGGTAACGAGACCACGATAGGTGTTCTGCGATTTGCCGGCGGCGATGCCCTTGGAGATGATCCGGCTCGACGTGTTCTTGCCGAGATGGATCATCTTGGTGCCGCTGTCGACCTGCTGGTAGCCGTTCGAGATCGCGATCGAATAGAATTCTCCACGAGAATTGTCGCCGCGCAGGATGCAGCTCGGATATTTCCAGGTGATGGCGGATCCCGTTTCCACCTGGGTCCAGGAGATCTTCGAATGGGCGCCGCGGCAGTCGCCACGCTTGGTGACGAAGTTGTAGATGCCGCCCTTGCCTTCCGAGTTGCCGGGATACCAGTTCTGCAC
>NZ_JCAMOT010000082.1:0-11363 GCF_059512425.1 Bradyrhizobium sp. Leo78 | reverse complement strand
TCGTATCGCCATTGGCAGGATCAACTGAACCGGACCGACTTCGTCCACGGACAGTTCGGCGAGAATTTCACGATCGACGGGTTGCCTGACGACGTCGTGTGCATCGGCGATCGTTATCAGATCGGCACTGCGCTGTTCGAGGTCACTCAGCCTCGCGTGACCTGCTATCGCGTGGGCATTCGGATGAACGAGCCACGGATGCCGGCATTGCTGACGTCCAGCGGACGGCCGGGATTCTATTTCCGCGTCCTAAGGGAAGGGGAGGTTGGCGCCCGCGACGAAATCGTGAAGGCGGGAGAGGCGAATGAGCGCATGACCGTGGCAGAGATCAATGCGCTTCTCTATTCGCCCAATCATGCGCGCGACCGATTGGAGCGCGCCTTGCGCATCGAGGCGCTTTCGCCTGGGTGGCGCGCGTCGTTCGAGGCATTGCTGCAGAGCCAAACGACTGCCGTGGTGAGTGGCAACGCGGGGCTTGCGCCGGCAGCCGCCGCGCATCCGGCCGCACCAGGATTTCGGCCACTCGCCGTCGTGGCGGTTGATCAGGAGTCCGCGGACGTCCTCTCCCTGTCGATGCAGGATCCGGATGGTCGGCCGCTGCCACCAGCGTTGCCAGGTCAGTACGTCGTCTTGCGTCTTTGACCGAACGACGGCGGCCCGCCACTCTTTCGCAGCTACTCCCTCTCGGGTTCCCCCTCGACGGAGCGCTATCGGATCAGCGTGAAGATCGAGCCGAATGGTGCGGCTGGAACCTACCTGCGGAAGCATCTCCAGGTGGGCGATGTTCTCGAGGTCAGCTCACCGCGTGGAAGCTTCATTCTGAAGTCCGGGGAGCAGCCCGTGGTGTTGCTCAGCGCGGGAATCGGAGCGACGCCCGTTCTAGCGATGCTGCACGCGCTGGCGGAGGCCCGCTCGCCACGTCAAGTCGTGTGGCTGCACACGGCTCGCGACCGACAGCATCATCCGTTTGCCGCCGAAGTCCGCGGCCTCATGCTCGGGCTCACCCGCAGCCGCAGCTATGTTTGCTACAGCAGGCCGGGGTCGGGCGATAAGATCGGCGAGGACTTCGACGCAACCGGTCATCTGTCGCAATCGGTCTTTGACGCGGTCGGCGTTCCGCGAGAGGCGGATGTGTATCTCTGCGGCCCTGTTCGCTTCATGGCGGACATGAAAACCGCGCTCGCGGCATTTGGCGTGCCGCCGGAGCGCCTTCACGTCGAAATTTTCAACGGCAGCGAGCCGATGACTCCCGGCATCGTCGGCGCCACGATGCGAGCGCCTCATCCACCGCGGGATGACGCCGGCACCGGTCCCCTGATATCGTTCGCGCGAAGTGGCGTTATCGCACACTGGGACGCGTCAGCCTATCAGAGCATTTTGGAGCTGGCCGAGGCATGCGATGTGCCGGTTCGTTGGTCGTGCCGGACCGGTGTTTGTCACAACTGTGAAAGCGGTTTGGTTTCGGGCGCGGTCGCCTATGGACCGGAGCCGCTCGAGAAGCCCGCCGACGGCAACGTTCTGGTTTGCTGCTCACGACCGGTTCGTGATGTCGTCGTCGATTTGTAAATCCCGCGCGCATATCAGACGCGAAGACGAGGTCAGCGCCATGAACACAACGAGCACAGCGGTCGTGAAGTTCTCAGTCGAGGTGATCACGTTGCCGGTCAGCGATGTCGATCGAGCGCTCCGGTTTTATGTCGACCAGGTAGGTTTCACGCTCGACGTTGATTATTCGCCGAACGACGCCTTCCGCGTCGTGCAGCTCACGCCGCCAGGCTCCGGCTGCTCGATACAGATCGGTAGCGGGCTCACCGACGCGCCCGCCGGATCACTTCGCAACATCTATCTCGTCGTCACCGACCTTGAGGCAGCGCGGAGCCGCCTGCTCGAACGCGGGGTCGCAGTTGGCGAAATCCGCCACAAGACGCCCGTTGATGCCTGGGACGGAAGTTTCGCACCCGGGCTTGACCTCCCACGCAAGGACTACGCCAGCTTCGCCGACTTCTCCGACCCGGATGGCAACCGCTGGGTGCTGCAGGAGCGGGGTTACCGCAAGTTCTGATGCATTTGCGAAGATTCGGTCCCAAGCATCGTTGCGATGCTCAAGGTTTCCGTCGCAGAGTCTTTTCGCCCGAGGCGATGGATCACCGTCGCCCCAGTTTGCACCAGGCTGCACTGGGAGTGCGTCATATCCACCGCTTCGGGGATGCCTCTCGAGCGCGGCCAGCAGCTCGCCAGGGGTGATCGGCCCGTGATCGCGTTCGGTCCGCTTGCGACCGTATCGAACGCTTCGAGCACCAGCCGCCCATTGGCGTGCCGGATTCGTGAAAGTCGCACGGGTCGATGCCGGCGCCGCGCGCGACCGCGTTGGGATTGGACGGCCGGCGCGCCTCGAGAGGTGCACTCGCCCGCAACGCACCGGTGAACATATTCGACCAGCCCACGCGGACCTCGTCCAAACACGCGAAAACGTCCGCAATTAGGCACAAGAAGTCATCCGGACGTGGTTGCGATCTTCGTCCGCTCTGCTCTCGAGAGCCGACGCATCGACCTATTGCAGAGTTCTCTACGCGAACTGGCTTTGACCATTTTGGCGATTGGTTCAGAAGGCTAAACCAATCTTCTAGCACTCAATTTAAGCATTCGTCGCCTATCGGCGGGCCCTCGGTCCGCGGCTCAAACGAGAATAACAGCGTACTAGGCGATTGGTGGTCTCGCAACATCTGCTGGCGATCGGTCGCTTCGGCTCATGTCCGATTGGTCGTGTGTTGACATGACGGTACGCACCTCTGGACGGAGATAGACAAACAGGGAGACACAAATCAGAACCATGCCGCCGATCGGATATGCAAGCGCTACAAGTGCAGCCGATGTAAAGAGCCCCAGCGTTATGAATGAGCGCACGCGCATCATCTTTCGGGCGTCGGCTGGCACTTCATCATTTTGGGGCCGGTCGATGGCTTCCATGCACAAGAGCACATAAGTCGCGTTCACGAACACGAGGACGCCTGCGTAGAATGAAACAGGAATTGCAGCGAGCTCCGTTTCCGCGATCCAGGCAGTCGAGAACGGCATAAGCGAGACCGAGAACAAGTGTGCAAAATTTACCCAAATCAGGCGGCCTGTCGCAATATGCGCATAGCGCAACAGATGGTGGTGATTGACCCAAACGATCGCGATGAAGAAATAGCTCAGCGCGTAACTCACAGCACTCGGCCACAATGACACAAGCGCATTCAGAGTCCACGCGTGAGGCGCTTTCAATTCAAGTACAAGGATCGTAATGATGACCGCAAACACTCCGTCTGAAAACGCGTTCAGCCGGTCCGCCTTCGGCTCTCGCGCCATGATATCTGTCTCCTCTATGCAGTTTCATTCTAGGCTTCGAACCTCGCAAGCTCCAGGGGGCATTGGTCCGTAAGCGGGTGACAGTGGCCCTTTCGGCAGACAAACGGGAACGAGCCTGGAAGGTCCGAGCCGCTCAAACGCGACCGACGATGAAGCGTCATGACAGTACAGCACCATTTCCGTAGCCTCGCTACTCCACGGCGACGAGAGCATTTTCGAGAATCGGAGCGCCACCAGTCAGCATGGTTATTCATTGGAAGTCGGTATATCGAGCGACCTTGTCGAGACGATTCCTTCCGGATTCGGGTTGGATAATACTCAGGAAGCGTAGTGATCGCTTCGAAGAGTGCAGAGCCGCGCAGATCGTAGAGCCATCGCGCGGGTACTGCCCGCGGTTCCAGTACTGAGCCCTTGGAGCACGTCGTGCCGGAATGCAGGGTCGACCTCACAAAGGCCAACTGCCTGTCATTCTGGCAGAGAAACATCACCTGTCCCGGTATTTTCTGTCGAAGCTTGTTGGTGGTCGCGCGGCCCTTCGTTCCTCGGTTGAGGGATGGCCCAGATTGTTCAACCCATGCAGAGTCGGGGTTTTGGACGCATTGCCAGAGGTTCTTGCCACGTCGAAAGAGACCAATGCAGCCAGTTTCTTTAAGCCTCGATGGATGTTGATTTTAACGAGCGCTGCGGATTGCCCGGTTGCACCAGATGCGCTTGCAATGCTGAGCCCCTTCAGCTTCACGAGACGGATTACGCTGGCCTGCGCAGGTTTCAGCTGGCCAAGCAGATCGTCGACCGCGGCTGCGTCGATCGCGGTTTCACCGTGATCCTCGATCGGTATTTCGTCGTCGAGCGATACTGCGGCAAATCGAGACGCGTCGCGAATGCGATCGATCCACTTATAACGTGCAATCGCCATGACCCACGCACCGAACGATTTCGGTGATGCGTATGTGTGTCGGTTGGCATGGATCGCGAGAAGCGCATCTTGCCTCGCATCTTCGGATGCAGGGTGCGGAAGTCGCCGCGCGTAGTAGCGACGCAGCCAGACGTCTAACTCTCTGAGCAGCTGCTCATAGGCTTGGCTATTACCATCTTGCGCAGCGGCCATCAGCCAACCCCATCGCCTGAAGCGATCATTCCAGTTTTCGGATTGCAACGCTGTTTTCGCTTTTTGCGACGGGCCAACTGGGAAACTAGGTGACGAGGATCTCTGTGCAGCTCTGCCAAGACGTTGCGGCAAGGAGGCTCTCGAGGAAACAATGATCCTATCAGGGAGGGCGTTCATTTGGACAGGCTCCTCTCGACGCAATCAAGAAGGCCGTTGGCGTCGAATGGCTTTCTGAAAAGATACTGGGCGCCCGCCGAGATGGCTTCGTCGTCCAAATGCTTCTCAGAGAGCGCCGTGATGAGGATGACTGGTGTCATGATGTTTTGTTCGCGCAGCTTTCGTGTGAGGGTAAGTCCACTCATTCCGAGCATGTTGACGTCAGCCACGATACAGTCTGAACTGGACAGTGCGAGCGACCTCAGGAATGACTCTGCTGACGCAAAGGGCTCGGCGCGGTAGCCGATGGAGCGCATCAGATCCACGAGGGATGAGCAGAGCGCTTCGTCATCGTCGATGATTGCGACGAGAGAGCTTGTCACCGAATGCAGCCTTCAGTTCCGAGTAGCAGCAGGAACTGCAGCATGCGCTTGCGCGTGCCTCGTCACAATCTCTCGGTTCTGATGGATCGGCACATACCTTGGTATGGGGTCAGTGGAGCGGACGTCAGCTCTGCTATTGCACCGGCTCAACGTGCTGCTGATTGCTTCACCTGGATGTCCAGCATATCGGCTATCCTAGCGAGCATCGCCACCGATTTGCATCCCATTTTTCGCATGACGCTACCGCGATGCATCTTGACGGTGACTTCGCTAATTGAAAGTTCGTTCGCAATGAGCTTGTTCATGAGGCCAGACGCCACTAGCGCCATCACTTGCCGCTCTCGACCGGTTAGGAGTGCAAACCGCTCCCGCAGTTGATCGGTCTGCGCGTTTTCTCGGCGCCGGTCTTGGTCGATTCGAACCGCCGCGCCGACGGCATCAATCAGATCCTGATCCCTTATCGGTTTGGTGAGAAAGTCGACCGCGCCTGCCTTCATGCCCTTGACGGACATCGGAATGTCGCCGAAGCCCGTCATCAAAATCAGCGGCATCCGGATATTGGTGCGTGTCAGATACTCCTGTAACTCCAAGCCGCTGATGCCGGGTAGCCGAACGTCGACTAGCAGGCATGCAGGCGCATCGGGCAGCTCGGCATCGAGAAACTCCGAGGCAGATCCGTGGAGCGTTACCTGGTAACCCATGGATCGGAGTAGATCCCCAATTGATTCGCGAACGGCCTTGTCATCGTCAACGACGTGAACAAAATCCGGCAATGACACGCTCAATTGCTTGCCGATATCGGACCCGATTGACGGAGCGGGAGAGTGAACTTGAACGTCGCTCCATTCGGTGTGTTTTCCTCCATCCATAGTCGTCCTCCGTGGACAGCGATGATTTTGCGGCAGATGGACAAGCCAAGGCCCAGACCGTCACCTTTCGTCGTGTAGAGCGCATCGAAAAGCCGATCCCTGCTCGCGGGGGCAATGCCGACGCCCGTATCCGCGATAACAACGGCGACACCTTCATCACTAACCTTTGTGGAAACGCTTAAAACACGCGGCTTTCCGGTCACACTGGCCATCGCGTCAATCGCGTTGCGCACGAGATTGAGGACAACCTGCTGAAGCTGTACTCGATCGCCTTCGATGGTCGGTACCGACTTTTCGAGAGCCGTCCTTAGGGTGACGCCAGTACGCTCCAGGTCCCTCTTCAAGAGAGGAAGAATCTCTTCGACGGCATCGTTGATTTGAACATCGGTCAACCGGAGTCGCGCGCCGCGCACCAAACATCTAAGGCCAACGACGACATCGCTTGCCCGGCGTCCCTGCTCGATAACGCGCAGCGCGGATCTGCGGGCTTCAGAGGGCTCAACGGGGCTTCGCTCGAGCCATCGGAGGCAAGCTTCGGCGCTCATAATGATTCCGGTCAACGGCTGATTGATCTCATGAACAATAGAGCCCGCCAGCTCGCCCAGTGACGCTAGGCGTACGGCACGCGCAAGTTCTGTCCGCGCGTCCGTGAGAGCTTGTTCCGCAGCCTTTCGTTCCGTGATATCGGAAATGATTCCTTCCAATTCGACATCGCCGGTTGGTCCGACATCGAATTGTCCTACAGCAACAACGTGCAGCGTCGTGCCGTCTCGGTGGACGACCCTATACTCGTGGCTAAACGGAGATTTGGTACTCACGACTTCCGCGAGCGCCTCCTCCAGAGCAGGACAGTCATCAGGGTGGACGCGGCTCTTGAATACCTCGAACGGCACAGGATTTACGTCAAAATCAATATCGAACATGCGGTAGCATTCGCGCGATGCCCGTGAGAGCAGAGTCCGTGTGTTCCATCGGTAGCTGCCCATGCGGCCGATTTGCTGGCCTTTGACCATGCACAGATTGGTCTCATGAAGCGCTTCGAAAAGCTGCACCGATTCAAACGAAACGGCAGCTTGCGAGGCCAGCATCGAAATTACAGAGACATGCCGCGGCGCGAATCTCTCCTTACGTTCTGATTCGAGGTACAGAACACCAACTGTTTTGTCTCGATGAATTAGAGGTAAGCACAGCTGCGCAATCGGCCTTCGACGGCACTCTGCCGATTCGATCAGTGCGGACCCTTCCAAGCCATCGTCCTTGAGGACGATTTCTCGCCGTGTAAGCACCTTTTCGCTGAAGTCTGCTGGCAACCGGAATTCGCTGGCCGGAGGTTGTGAGGCAAAGAACCTTGCTTTCTCACGCGGAAAGCTCGCATCGGCTTTAGTGAGTAGTTCACCGCTTTCGCTCAGCAACACAGCGCCTCGATCGATGCCCGAGTAACCGAGCGCGGTGTTGAGAAGAGCCTTCGCGAGACCTTCGTAGGTGGTCTCTTTCGAGATTGTCTGAAACGCTTTGGCGATCAGCTCCAATTCTGATGTTTCTACCTCAAGTCTCATCGCGCGACGCTCTTACTGACGGGCGGAATCCTCATTTGGCCGCTATTTCCAAAACTCTATCCCTCGGCTAGGCTCGCGCACGGGGACGCCGAGACAGCCGAGTGACAAATTTGATCAAGTCTCCACGGTAGTAGAGCTTTTCGTAATCGATCGGTCTAAGCCCTTCGGTATATGAAGTGCGCTCTATGAGAAATACGGCACTGCCGATCGGTGTGCCCAGCGCGCTGGCAACTTGCTCATCAGCCGTTACCGCCTCCAGCTGGTATTCGGCATTGATCAGAGGAACACCGTACTTGCCCTCGAGCAACGCAAAGATTGGTTCTGCCTCCAAGTCGTGTTTGACGATCTTCTTTCCGATTTCCAGCGGCAAATATGTTTCATCGAACGACATTGCCACGCCGTCGGCAATACGGACGCGCTTGATCCGATAAACCTTAGTGCGCGGCGGAAGGCCGAGACGCTGCGCGACTGTATTGTCGGCGGCGACGGGGCGCTTGTCGATGAGACGAGCTGTTGGCTTGCGGCCGAGCGCGACCATATCCTCTACGAAGCCGCTCAGCTCTGTAAGCTCTTGCCTAATCTTGGGCTCGCTGACAAACGTGCCCCTGCCACGTCGGATTTCGACCAGCCCGCGAGCCATAAGGCGCTCCACGGCTTTCCGCACGGTCGCCCGACTGACGCCGAACCGATCGACCAAGCCCTCCTCCGAAGGAAGCTGCGTGCCAGGCGACAAGGAGCCGGCCGCGATCTCGGACGCCAGCGCCGAGGCAACTTGCGCGTAGAGAGGCATACTGTCCATGCCAAAGCTCATCTCAGTATTATGACGTTCCGACGTCCTGATGTCAACGGACATACGGACGTCCTGATGTTGAGGTTCCGTATTTGCGGGGAGCAGTAATAATTGCTCTCCGTCCGCTACCGTCTAAAGCCAGTAGACCTCGCGCATCTCCACCGACATCTTATGAATGACCGGCTTGAGCGGCACGCTCCGTCAGTGCTCGCAATCCAGCGTCCCGGATTGGAGCTCGGCAGGGGCGACTACAAACCGGAGCCCGACGTTGGCGTCATCGATGCTGACTATGAGGCCGGCCAGCGCTTCGTTGAGCGGGCCTATCTGCTTGCCGAAGTCGTGTCGGACACCGACGAAGTGATCGTGCCAGGTACGAACCGCAAATGGATCGACGTGAAGGGACCTTTACCGCTCACACGAACATTGCGAGGCAGTTCTCGTCATCGCGCAGGACCGCATGGAGGTTGAACTGGATCTCAAGACCGAGACCGGTTGGAAGTCCTCGGTCCTTAAGGGCGGCGGTGCCGAACTCTCGACCCGGCGTTCGGCTTCTGGTGTGTTGTCAGCGATCTCTACGAAGGCACGCCGCTGCAGCCGCGTTCGACACCTCAACATCGACCTTAGCGGCAATTGTGCAGCAGCCTGCTGCACAATTGCCTGGCTGTTGGCCTCTCTCAGTCGGAATATTGATCGCCGATCAAAGTTGCTCGGGCTCACCCAGGGATCAGGACGTCTGCCCCCGAGCGCCTTTCGGTCTTCGGCTCTTCCTTGGCATCGACGTGCTCGCACGCAAGGTACGCTTCGCTCTTCGCCCTTGCGTGCTGCGCGCGCCGTTGCCCGCGGTCGCCTGCGACGGCGGCTCCGGGGATCAGACTGATGATGCCGGACTTCGACTTCAGGGAAGTCAGGGCGGAAGCGGTCGACGACGATCCTGCTGGATGTCCGCTCGATCCCGGTGAGCCGACGTGTCGGTGGCCAAATGGCCTTCAATTGTGGGCCAGCGCTTGTAAGTACACGCGCTTGCGCTTGCCATCAGCCGCCCAAGCTCGCCATAGACGGGTTATCCAGAAGCGGGTCGTGTGGGATCGCCGCCGTTCTCGTCGTTTGCTCGCGCCTTCGCAGTCAAAATTAGTATCAACAGCATCGAACAGGACCAGAGGATTAAATAGGTTATGATCTGAAGCAAGGGACGCCAGGGATTGCGGAAAACGTGCTCAGATATCCACATGGGTCCGAAGATCAGCGCTGCCAGCATGGAACATCCGAAGAGATAATTGAGAATCGTGGCGAGGTTGTTCAGGATGAGATCAACTGCCCAATCGATCGCAGCGCTCTTTGCGATCGCCAACAGAAGCGCAGACACCCCCAGGATCTCGGCGCAAGCTTTGCGACGAACGGGATGCAAATCCAGACCACCGCATAGTCCGCTGCGACGATAAGGGCTCCCTTCATCAGCCGGTGCAACATGACTCGCTCCCGCGCCACCGCCTCGTCAACCTCGAAAAGGCACAAACTTTGCTGTGGGATAACCGGCGCCTAGGGCGCGCTTTAGCGCCCGGAGAGCACGGCGGTGCGGCGCTGGGCGAAGCACGTCCCCTATGGCTCCTGCAAGTGATTGAAACCGCAGATTCGGATTTTGGCACATCGAGACACAAACTGATCCTTGCCGGTCAAAGTACGTCCCCTACGGTCAACCTGGGCTGACGGCCCGCGAAAAATCTCGGCTTTCCGGAATATCGGCTTGCGGATGCCATGGCCCGGATTGGTTTCAATAATGCCTGCTTCGACAGCGTAGGTGAGGATGCCACCAAGAAGACCAACGGTGCGGGTGTGCGTCCAACTAGATCACGATATGGTCGAAATCCGTCGCAAGCCTTACCGAATCGGCATCACCAGCGAAGAAGGATGAACAGCGCGCCCGCTACCCACGATAAACGAACACACTAGCTAGCCCGTTGACGACACCAAGTGCTGTCCGAGTTAGGATACCTGCCCCAAAAAATCAGGACCTCGCAGGGGTGCGATTGGCCGCTCTTAGCAAACAGCGTCTGTTGGGACGCCGGGAAATAGCGGGAGTGGACCTCGCTCCGTCTCCACGAAGGGGTCGCTTCCGTTCTTTAAACTGGAGCCCTCCGAAACGGCCCCTCGGTCTCGTTTTGGCACCTGAAAATAAGGGCGATTGGCCGACGGCGAACAGAATGTAATCGGTCGCGGGCGCAGACTTTAAGCTCGCAATCGAGCGCGGCTGGCTGTGGATGCACGAGAGCGGCACCTACGTGAAGATCACGCCGGCCGGTGCGGAGTTGTTCGCCAAGAGGGGGGCACCAAGTGAGGCTGCCTAGCGATATCACGATGTTTGAATATGCTGCTCACAAAACGGGATTGGGCGCTGGTCGTGGCGGTCAGCGCGCTCGTCGCGCTGCCGCTGCGCGGCGGGGTCTATTGGATCGTTACTTAGCAAGGAGCGGCTTGGCGGCCGAAATGAGATGACTGAGGCGACCCTACATCGTCAGCTTGCGCACTTCGCCAGGCTTGAGGTGTAGGTTTCGCAGCTGTTTCAACTGCTGGCGTGTCAGGCGTCCAGTCGCAAGCTCCGCCGTCCAGCCCTCCGGGACTGCTGTCAGAACCAGGGTAAGCGCCTGGCTTGGTTTAGCTGCAGCTGCCCAAAGTTGCCTGCTTGGGCGGGCCGCCGCGTCGTCGGCCGTTACTTCAACAATCGTGACTTCGTTGCCAAATGACTCAGCCATGAACGTCTTAATGCCATGCCGCCCGCTTGGTTCAGAAAGCCAAATTAGGACAATGACAAAGCTAACCGACCAGGCCTCGGGCCTCTGCACGGTCCGCCTCCCGAATGGCCTTCTGAGCGGCCCGAGAGCGCATGTCGGCGCCATGATCCTCGAACTGGCGGGCCGCCGGTCCCCAACATCCGCAACACGTCCTCGCCGCACTGGCGAGGCTGGCTCAAGCCGCAAACCGGAGCTTGATTTCCGCGAACAGCTTTGGCCGAGTATGCCGAATGGCTGCGCGTCAATTTTCGCTGGCTAGATAACTTAGCATAGTTGTGCAGGCGGCCTCGGCCTCGGCAAAAGTTTTGAAGGGCGAGCCAACGACCCTGATCGCGCCACGGCTCTGTTCAAACGGGCGCCATGACGC
>NZ_JCAMOT010000081.1:0-11439 GCF_059512425.1 Bradyrhizobium sp. Leo78 | reverse complement strand
AGCCAGCATGGTGAATCAGAAACTCACTGATTTGGGAATCCCAAATCGATTCAACTTAACCCCATCCCGCTTTAGGCCCACGACGCGGTTTGCCGGATCGATCCAAAACTGCATGCCATAGATGCCGCCCCACCCGTAGCTGCCCGCCGGAAGGCGGCTCTTGGCTGCAGCCGGATCGATCACGATCGCAAAGCCCAACGCGAAGCCCCAACCCGACCCGGGAAGCGTCGGCATGTTGCCGGTCGCGTTCTGCGTCATCTGCCGCACCGTTTCCGCGCGGAGCACCCGCACGCCGTCGAGTTCGCCTTCGTTCAGCAGCATTTGCAGGAACCGCCCGTTGTCCCCGATAGTGCCGCTCATGCCGGCGCCGCCAGAGTGATAGGCGGTCAGAGAGAAGGCGCGGTTCGGGTCGAAATCGGCGGTGCCCTTGGTTGGAGGGAACGGCACAGCCTCAGGTGCCACCACCGGAACGTAGCCCGTGCCGAGTGCGCCCGTGACCTGTGCGGGCCGTGTCACCTGCACGAACCGTGAGCGCATGGTCTCAGGTGCGTTGAACACAAAGCTCTCAATGCGCAGAGATCTTGCGATGCGCTCGGTTACAAAAGCTCCCAGGCTGGCTCCCGTCACCTTCTCGATGACAGCCCCGAGCACGTCAGTGGCCAGCGAGTATTCCCAGCCTGTACCAGGCTGATAGCCAAGCGGAACGAAGGCGAGACGCTGCATCGCTTCGGCCGTGGTTACCTCGCCCTGGTCTAGCCCGTCGGTCACGCGCGCTTCGCGGTATGCATTAACGAGCCGGGGATTATTGATGAAGTTATAGGAGAATCCGGCCGTATGGGTCAGCAGTTCGCGAATTGTCGGCGGCCTGCTCGCAGGACCCTCAGTGCCGTCAGGACCGCGCACCTGCAACTTGGCGAACTCGGGCAGGAAACGGCTGACCGGATCGTCCAGGCCGATCCCTGCCCTGCTCGACAAGGATCATCGCTGCCACCGAGGTGACAGCCTTGGTCATTGAGGCGAGGCGGAATATGTCGTTCTCGCCGATCGGCACGGCGCTCCCCACCTTGCGAACGCCGACGCTGCGGCTGTAGACCGGGCGGCCATTCTGAAGGATCAGCACCACAATACCCGGAGTACTGCAGCCTTCGACCAATTCCTTAAGGGTTTGATCAAGCTTCGCATTGCGCGCTTCGGGCGAAAAGGCCAGCGCCACCGGGGTGGCAAGGAGCGCGAACGCTACCAGTCCCGCCCCGAGCACACCGATCACAAGACGACGTGAGATCATGATGTTCCTCCCGTAGAGCTGTTCTGAGCATTCTTCGCGACAGCGGAATGAAGTTATTGAGGCTGCCGGTATCCGATCCATAGTAGCGCAGACATTTCGAGCCATCCGAACCCCATACCTGCGGCCGACGAAGACATGATTCTTTCTGGGGACGGGGCGCCTCAGCATCCGCAAGCTGGTGGGAATGCGCCCGGCGCCAAGCGGGTCTATCCTCGAGCGCAGTTCATGGCTTCGCCGCCCAACTCCCGCTTGCTCGCGGCAAAAGGCGGACAGAGCTCGCTCTCAAGCGGCTTGCGTTGCGGCGGTTTGGTGAGTTTGGCAGTTGGTCGGACAAACCCGGGCGCAGGCGCCGCAACCGATACAAGCGCCTTGGTCATTCATCACCATAATCTTCTTCTCGATCTCATCGTCTTCGTCGTCGTCCAGATCGACAAGATCGCCCTCCTCGTTGATGCCCTTCAACGTCATGACGTCGCGACCGCAGACTTTGAAACAACGGCCACAGCCGATGCACTTCTTGGCATCAATTGACATCAGGTACTCCGGTGTCCAGTCACGGCCGTCGCGCGTTGCAAATGACATGATCGGATACCCTCTAAAGCAGTCTGCTGAAAAAGCTTGAAATGGAGAGTTTTCGTATTGTCGGCGGTCGTTGTTGGAGCGGCGCGGTGGAGTTGGATGTAATTTTTTAACCTGTTGGTTGGTGCCCCCCTGACGCGGGGTGGCTAAACGGCAAGCAGTTTGGGAATCCGGATCAGGTTATAGGCGATCAGATTGAGCAGGAAGTTCGGCGGCGACGCGAGCGATGCCACGATGTTTGGTCTTGCGCATCGTGCCATGCTGCTTGCCCCATCCGAAAATGCACTCGACCATCGCCCGGCGCGATTGCGACATGCCGTATCCCGGATGCCGCGCGGTTCGTTCGTCGATGGCGCTGTTGCGGTTCTTGCCGGTTTTGGTGACGGCCTGGTTCTGTGTCACATGCGGCGTCACGCCGATGGCGCGAAGATTGGCGACGTGATCGGCCGTATCGTACGCCTTGTCCTCACCGGCCGTGATGCGGCAGCCTGCGGCTTTGCGTCTCGCCTTCAGCATGGTCTCCGAAGCCCGGCGTTCGGCGATGCCATTGGCATGCGTGACCCTGCCGGCCACCGCCAGCCCGTGCCGGTTCTCCATGGTGGCTTGGCCCATATAGCAAAGCTTGGCCTCGCATCCGGCCGCCTTGCGATAAAGCCTGCTGTCCGGATCGCTGGTACTCGCATGGGTGTCGTTCTTGCGCTTCTGGCCGTGGAAGTTGGCGCCGTCATCATCGTTGCCGCGGCCGTCCTTGGGGCGAAAACTCTTCGAAGTCCAGGCTTCGATCAGCGTCCCGTCCACCGAAAAATGCTCGTCCGACAATAGCGATTTGACCTGAGAATGGTTCAGAAGCTTGGTCATGAACTTCGTGAACACATCGCCGTTCTGCAGCCGCTCCCGGTTCTTGGTGAAGGTGGTCGGGTCCCAGACTGGATCGTCCGGCGACAGTCCCACGAACCAGCGATACAAAAGATTGTAGTCCAGTTGCTCCATCAACTGGCGTTCCGAGCGGATGCACACTTGCAGCAGCAAGGCGCTCAGCAATCGCTCTGGAGGGATCGAAGGACGTCCCTCGTTGGGATAGAGCCTCCCAAGGCTGCGGTTCAAATCACTCAATACATCCCGGACAAGTTCCCGGACCTTCCGCAGCGGATGGTTCGCTGGCGCACGCTTATCCGGCGCGATGTACGAAAAGAGGCCGCTTTGATCCGTAAACCTGCCCCGCATGATCGTCTCCGCCGGTTCGAGATGATAAAAGTGAATCATCAAGCTCCCTCCGTGGCCAGGGGGTTCTTCAGCAGACTGCTACTAGGCCCTTTCCAGGGCCTTGAGGTCCTCGCGCTTGCGCTCGAGTTCGGCAAAGGCATCGTGCGCCTTCTGCGCCACCGCCATGATCGAGGTCCAGTTGACGGGCAATTCCTCCGAGAGGTCGTGCAGATCCATCTTGGCCTGCGTCGCCTTGGCCGATAGCTTTTTCATTTCTGCTTTTACGATTTCAAGATCGCTCATGAGCTGCCCTCAATAGTTCGCCACGTCGGGAAATTTCCGGATCATCTTGATGCCGCCTTTGACGTATTTGTCACCCTCGGCGGCGAGCTTTGCGAGATTGTCGAAGCCGAAGCGATGCACATCGCGCAGGCGCTTGTTCACCACGATCAGACGGCCGCCGATCAACACCATGCGACCAAAGCCTTCATGGTGCATCTTTAGCATCGCATGGATCATCACACCCGTCGCTTTCTCGATCGAGAGCGCGACCGCATTGAAGAACAGCTCCAGCCGCCAAACCACATCCGGATCTGGATCGCCAACGATCGGCAGCGCGCGCCGCTTTTCCTTATCCAGAATATACGGTTCGAGCAGATCGAGATCGCTCTTGCCGTCCCAGGCGCCATAAATGTCCTGGGCGCGCCAACTCTTAACCAGTTCTCTCACGAATGGCGCATCGAGCGTGTTCTCTGGTTGCACGATATCTGCAGCTGCAGTCATGGCCGTCCTCATTCTTCGAAATCGAGCGTGCGCTGCTGGTCTTTTGCCAGCGCCTTGCGCAGCCAGGGCGGCGGCGTACCCTTGAGCACTCGCTCGAGCTTCTCGACGAGGGCGAGGATGTTCTCGGGCTGACCCACCTTAATGGGATGTATATTGTTGGCCACCACGCGGGCGGCACCGGAGCCGCCGATAGCAGCGACATAGAGGATGGCGCAATCCTTGATCGCCTCGATCTTGGGCGCGAGCTTGTCCTCGTTGCCGTCCTCCTTGAAATCGCCGTCGAACTGGACCGCCTTCAGGAATACGTGCCCGCCCGGCCCAACATCATAGATGGCGATGTTCTTGGCCCAGCCAAAATGCGCATCGACGCGCCTCAAGTCCTGGGTAGCGAATGCGACCTTCATGCAATCGACCTCTCTGCTGCCTCGATGACGCTGAGGCCGCCCGGCCTAAAGGGCTGACTCCAGCTACGCCAGCTGTCGGGCGTCGGCCGGTGATTTTCCTCGCGGTCGGCGATCACGAGATTGGCGATTTTGAAGATCAGATCGCGCGTGCCGCGATAGCCGACGGATAGCTGGTGTCCCGCGCCGATCCGATCGAACATCGGAAATCCCGCGCGGTAAAATGGAATCTTCAGCCGCGCCGCCGCTTGGCGGCCATGCGAATGCGTAATCAGCAGATCGCACCCCCTCGTCCTAGCAAGCTCTTCCAGATCCTCAAGATCGCCGATGAGCACCTCCTTGGTCTCGATCCGCTCCAGCACCGGGGACTGCGTGGTTGTCACGGCCGCGGTGACCTGCGCACCCATCTCGTGCAGCATGCTGGATAGGTCGAACAAGAGGTCTGGCTCGGCACCTATCGCAAGCTTACGGCCGCCGATATGGAAATGCGCGTCCAGCATCGCGTCTGCCAGCTGCCCGCGCTGGCGGCGATATTTTGCTGGCACAGGGCGGCCGCTGATCTCGCTCAGGAAAGCAATGAATTCATCGTTGGGGGTGAGGCCGCAGAGCCGCTCGAACAGGCGAAACGGCACCCCGGTCTTGGCCTGCATGGCTTCTGCCGCCCGTCGCATCTGCGCACCAATCGCAATGGTCCAGCTGGACCGGCCCATGCTCGCGACTTCGTCAACCCCGATGCCGCCAATGCTCGTCGGCGTAAATTCGTCCGGGATATGCCCGTCCAGCGATCCCGCAAGATCAGGCAGGAAGGATGGCTTCAGACCGAAATCCTCCAGGATGGTTCTCAGTTCGTCGAGGTCACCCGGCGTCAGATGACATCCGGGGAGAACATTCACCCGCGCGGGATCACGCTCTGCCTCGGCCGGCAGCGCCTCCGTCAGCACCTCGACGAGGCGTGCCACCGTCTTTTCCCAGCCGACCTGGAAGGCATCCTTGAAATCAGGCGTCGAGACAAAGATCAAAGGAAAATTGGCGAGCTGCGGATGTTGCTCGCGGATCAATTTGATGTAGGCGTCGACATCATCGCCATTGGTTTCGGTGACCCCGGTCGAGCAGATCCCGATGATCTCCGGCTTGGCGCGATTATAGATGTTGAGGATAGCCTGCTCGACATTTTCATAACCGCCGAGCACGGTCGCCACCTCGCTCATCGCAGTCGTCTGCAGCGGCACCGCCTCCTTGAAATGCCGCACGAACAGCGTGAGCCCAAAGGACGTGCAACCTTGCGAGCCGTGCAAAAGCGGCATCGCCCCACGCAGGCCCATGAAGGCGAATGCGCCGCCGATCGGCTGACTGATCTTGAGCGGGTTGACCGCGCACGCCTTCGTCGGCGTGGTAACAATGGCCATGACTTGTCCTATTCCGCGGCCCGCAGCATGGCAGGCGGCGAGGAAACCGGCATGGTGGCTAGGACGTCCTCGATGCGCCTCTTGCAGCAGCCACCGAACGCGTCGGTGTGCTGGCGGACTGCCTCGACGCTGGTCAGGCCATGCGAGCGGATCGCATCCTCGATGGTGCCGAGATCGACTTCCTTACAGAAGCAAACCTTTTTCGCGCGCCGCATCGTCTGCGGATCGGCGGCGATCTCGGCAGCCCGCCCACGCATCTTCGTGATCGTCTCGGTCTGCCGGTTCTTGGCCACCTTGTCCCACGGCACCGGTCGACGCAGCTGCTCCCAAATCGGGTTGAACAGCGCCTTGTCGATCTCCTCGACCAGCTTCACCATACCGATATAGCCCATGTAGGCGTGGCAGCGCTCCTGGTTGATGTCGAGCCAGGGCATCGCTGCCTTGAGCGCAACAAATTGCGATTTGCCACCCGAGAGCATGATGTCCGCTTTCGCGTCGGTCAGCATTTTGTATATCTCGCGCGGCGTCATGTCCTCAATCATATGGGCATCCTGCCCCATCAGCTCCTTGATGCGCTCCTTGTCCTGCTTGGTGGATTTCTTGACGCTGGTGCCGACCAGCTCGAGCCCCGCCTCCTGCAGCGCAGCCACCACGGACCAGGACTTGACACCGCCGGTGATCAGTAACGCCCTCTTCCCGGCAAAGCGCGGCTTGTACGGCTCGATCGCGGCCCAGGCGCGCGCCTCCTCCCGCGCGATCACCGTCTCGGTGCGCCCGATCAGTTCGGAAGGCGCGCCGCGTTCGACCAACAGCCGCGCGATCTCGCGCAGCGAAGCGCTGGAATCCTGGATGCCGTAGAACGATCCCTCGAAGAACGGAATGCCGTAGCGCTCCTCCATCTTGCGCGCAACGTTGATCATCGCCTTCGAACATACCAGCATGGCAGCGCGCGCCCGGTGCGAAGAGGCAACTTCGCGATATTTGCCATCGCCGGAGATGCAGGAGAGGATGCGGATGCCGAGCTCGTCAAGCAGCGGCTTAACCTGCCAGAGCTCGCCGGACAGGTTGTATTCCCCGATCAGGTTGATGTCGTAGGGCGTGGTGTAGTCCGGCTCTTGCGTGCCGATGACATGCTCGAGCAAGGCCTCGCCGGCGAGCTTATTGCCGAGGTTCTTGGGGCCGACGAAGCCCGGCGAATTTACGGGAATGATCGGTTTGCCGAGCTTTTGCGAAGCCGCCTTGCAGACCGCATTGATGTCGTCGCCGATCATGGCGGGGACGCAGGTCTGATAAACGAAGATGGCCGGCGGATCGTACTTGTTGATGATCTCCTTGATTGCCTTGTAGAGACGCTTCTCGCCCCCAAATACGATGTCGGTTTCGCTCATGTCAGTGGTGAAGCCGGTGCGCCAGATGCTGGCATCAGAGGAAGACGCACCGCGGTTGTCCCAGGAGTTCCCCTCACAGGCGATCGGACCGTGCACCAGATGGGCGACGTCGGTAAAAGGCTGCAGCGCGATCTTTGCACCGTCGAAGGCGCAGCCGCCTGCGGCGCCGCCCGGCTGTAGCTGCTTGTTGCAGCCCTTCTTGCGCTCGGCAACCGACTTGTTGGCGTTCTTGGCGCAGCCCGGCTCATTAAAGATCTCTTGGATCCTGGCCGATAGCGAACTCATCCATCTCTCCTCTCAACCGAGCTTGTGCGCAAAGATCAGCCCATCTGCGCTTAGGCCATCGCCGATGTTTGGCGGCGATGGCGCCCGCGTCATTCGTCATCAACGAATGATGTCGAAGCTATAGTCGGTTTCGCCGAGAACGTTGGTCTTCTTGTCGATCTCGTCGAAGATCTTGTCGAGAATCTTCACGAGCACGTTCATGCCGCCCTGATAGCCCCACACCGGAGAGCGGTGATGGTGATGCCGATCAAAGATCGGAAAACCGATGCGGATCAGTGGCACACCGGTGTCGCGCTCTAGATACTTGCCATAGGTGTTGCCAATCAGGAAGTCGACCGGCTCGGTGAACAAGAGCGAGCGCATATGCCAGAGGTCTCGCCCCGGATACGCGTGGCAGTTCTGTCCAAACGGCGAACTCGCAAACAACGTCTGCATTTTTGCCTCCCAATCCTTGTTGCCGTTCGTCGACAGCACATGGATCGGCTCAGCGCCAAGCTCGAGCAGGAAGGCAGCCAACCCGTAGCAGAGGTCTGGATCGCCATAGATTGCGAATTTCTTGCCATGGATGTGCGCACTGGAGTCAGCCATCGCGTCGACCAAGCGACCGCGCTCTCGCGCCAATTCCTCGGGGATATCCTTGCCAGTGATGCGCGACAGCGCCACGAGGAACTCATCCGTTGCGGAGACGCCGACCGGATAATTGAACGCTACGACCTCATGGCCATGATGTGCGATGAACGGCAGCGTCTTTTCCGTGCACCACTGCTGCATCGAGATCGTTGCCTTAGCGTGAACCGCCTTCGCGGCGTCTTCCAGCGTGGTGCCGCCGTCATACATCCGGAACTCGCCGTCGGTTGGTGTATCAAACACATCGGAATTGTCGGCGAGAACGGTGTACTGGATTGCCATCAACTCAAAGATGCGCTTGATCTCACGGATGTTGCCGACGGTGTAGCCGTCAAAGCCGCCGATAAAGTTGATCTTCTCGTTGGGCACCCGCTCAAGCTTCGGCGTTGTTCCGGCCTTGCCGTCCCAGAAATGCTCCAGGATACCCTTGAGCGCATTATCATAGCCGGTGACGTGGCTGCCCACGAAGGCTGGCGTGTGCGCGAACGGCACATCGAAATCCGCTGGAACCGAGCCTTTTTCCTTGGACGTTTTGATGAAGGCGTTAAGGTCGTCTCCGATCACCTCCGCCATACAGGTCGTGGAGACCGCGATCATCTTGGGCTTGTACATATTGTAGCTGTTGGCGAGCCCATCAATCATGTTGTTCAGCCCGCCGAATACGGCAGCGTCCTCCGTCATCGACGAGGAGACGCAGGAGCTTGGTTCCTTGAAGTGCCGCGACAGATGGCTGCGGTAATAGGCCACGCAGCCCTGGGAGCCGTGCACGAAGGGCAGCGTGCCCTCAAAGCCAACGGAGGCGAACACCGCGCCGAGCGGCTGGCAGGCCTTGGCTGGGTTTATCGTCAGCGCTTCGCGCGCAAAATTTTTCTCGCGATATTCGGGCGTCTTCGCCCATTCCCTGATGCGTTCGACCTCCGCGGGATCGCGAGGATTCTCGAACATCTTCTTCTTATTGGCCAGCATCTGCTGGTATTCCGGTCCGCGGAACAGCTCGAAGTGATCGAGCACGTGTTCTGCACTCTGCGCCATAGGTAGGATCCTTTCAAAAAAGCGTCATCAATATCAGCTCCGGCCCTCAGGCTGAGAGCCGGTCACTTTGCGTTATTCGGCAGCTAACAGTTTCGCCTTTTGGACATCCTTCCAGGGCGCCTTGATCCTCTTCCAGATCGGCGAGTTGATGGCCATGTCCATGTCGCGTGCGAAGATCGCAAATCCGTCATAGCCATGATACGGACCCGAATAGTCCCAGGAGTGCATTTGGCGGAACGGCACGCCCATCTTCTGGAAGACATATTTCTCCTTGATCCCCGAGCCGACCAGGTCAGGCTGTACCTTCTCGACGAAGCGTTCGAACTCGTAGCCGGTGACGTCGTCGTAGATCAACGTGCCATCCTTGACGTAGTGCTGGGCGGTGCGCTGGTAGTCGTCATTGTGGCCGAACTCGTAGCCGGTGCCGACGACCTCCATGCCGAGATCTTCATAGGCGCCGATCACGTGGCGCGGACGCAGTCCGCCAACGAACAGCATCACGCTCTTGCCTTCCAGGCGCGGGCGATATTTTGCGACCACCGCGTCCACCAGCGGCTGATATTTTGCAATCACCCGCTCGGCACCCTCCTTGATCTTGTCGTCGAAAAAGCCGGCGATCTTGCGCAGCGACTCCACGATCTTAGAGGGCCCGAAGAAGTTGTATTCGCACCATGGAATCCCAAACTTCTCCTCCATGTGGCGTGAGATGTAGTTCATCGAGCGGTAGCAATGCAGCACATTAAGCTTCGCCTTCGGCGTTGCCTCGAGCTCTGCCAGAGAACCGTCGCCGGACCACTGCGCGATTACGCGCAGGCCCATTTCCTCCAGCAGGATTCGGGATGACCAGGCGTCGCCGCCGATATTGTAGTCGCCGATGATCGCGACATCGTAGGGGGTCGGCTCAAACGTCGGCTTGCCCTCGGGCGAGACCTTGTCGAACACCCAGTCGCGCACCGCGTCGTTGGCAATATGGTGGCCGAGCGACTGCGACACGCCGCGAAAGCCCTCGCAGCGGACCGGCACGATAGTCTTGCCGCCATATTCCTTCGACTTTGACCTGGAGACCGCCTCGATGTCGTCACCGATCAGGCCGATCGGGCATTCCGACTGGATGGTGATGCCGTTGTTGAGCGGGAACAGCTCCTGGATCTCGTCAATGATTTTGACGAGCTTCTTGTCGCCGCCGAACACGATATCCTTTTCCTGGAAATCGGAGGTGAATTGCAAGGTCACGAAACTATCGATGCCTGTCGTGCCAACGTAATAGTTACGCCGCGAGCCCCACGAGTACTGTCCACAGCCGACCGGACCGTGGCTAATGTGGATCATGTCCTTGATCGGGCCCCACACCACACCCTTGGAACCCGCGTAGGCGCAACCGCGGATCGTCATCACGCCTGGGATCGATTTGAGATTGGACTTGACTCCGCAGTCCGACTTGCCGGCCTCGTGAACATTGAGGTGCTTGGCGCGCCGTTTCGCAGTCTTCTCCGGATAGATCTTCAGCACCTCCTCAATCAGCTCTTTGTTGCGGGCTTTGATTTCCGCGATGCTCTGGGTCGTGGCGAGACTCATGCTGATATCCTTCAGAAGGTTTCCTGTTGCGATGACGGCTCTCGACCAAGAGTTTGCAACGACCATGCCAGCCGCGGCGTGAACGCAAAAATCCACGCAGTTGGAAGTAGATAGCCACACTCGCGCGGCTGACCGGACTGTTGTTGCAAACCCGACATCGAACGTGTCCACGGACCTGCTCGTTTGATCCTGTTCGAAACAAAACAAGCCGGGCACGCATGGTTTTGCACCCGCGGATTTTCCACACAAGCCCGCGAGAGTATTGCGATACTTGCCGGGGCCTACTACCGGAAGCTATCTAACGAAGCGACCCAGCTGCAAGGCCGCGGCAGCCAATCTGGCTCACGGATCGTCGCGAAGCCCGACCGGTGCACACCTCACCCGCGATGGTGCCTTGCGCGTGGCCTCGCCGCCATCCTGCTATTGGGTCGACCAACCAGGGAGATCGTCGCGGCCGACGCGCGGGGGGTGTTCGAGCGCCTGAGCATCTCAAGCCGCAGCGCCGAACGATTTTTAGCTCCATGATCTTACGTGTGCAGCCGAGGCCGAGGCTGCCCTAGCTGATACGCGTTGACGCAACTAAACCTGATCCTCGACTCTGCCGAGAGACCCGCCCTGTGCTCGAGACGAACCGGCTCGTGAGCGCGAATGATGACGAAGGCGGCGTGCGCCATGAACTCAAGCGGGTGTAGTAGAGATCATGAAGAAAACGCCAGCTCTGCCGCACATCCCAGCGTCGCCCGGATAGACCAGCGGCTACCCGGTATGCGGTTGTCTGCGTCGTTCTTAATCAGCGTCGAGCTATGGCGGAATCTGGGTGATGACGGCCTGAGAAGGGCGGCGTATCGAGGCGGGTAACCAGCCAGCCAGAACCT
>NZ_JCAMOT010000080.1:0-14947 GCF_059512425.1 Bradyrhizobium sp. Leo78 | reverse complement strand
CGGATCGATTCGGCGGGAATCTCTGGACCACATCATTGTCCTGGGCGAGGTGCATCTGCGCCGCATTCTGAAATCTTACGCCCATTACTATAATGGTACGCACTCACCTATCCTTGAACAAGGACGCGCCGATATCACGTTCCGCCTCGACGGCACGCCGCGCAGACCCCGACGCGTCTTGTCCGCTAGATCTTTCAGGAACAGGGCATTCATCGTGCCCTTCAGCCCGACGTGGAGATGCGTGACGTCGCCCTCCGAAAGCGTGACGATCCGCACGCCGGCGAAGACCATGCGCTTGAAGAGCCCTGCAATGTCCTCTTGATCGCGGCTGAGCCGGTCCGCGGCGTTATGCGCGAGGTAGGGATAGGCGCGAACGACGTCGTCATCGGCCTCAAGGATATGCTAAAATAATTCGGTCTCGCTCTGACGTTGAGCGGCTGCCATGCAGTTTCGAGTGAGCCCGGCCTTCACAGGTCGGGCTTTTGCGTTTCGAAGTTCGATAAGACAGGGGCGGGGCTCGTGCGGAGCGCCTTACCGAAAGGCAAGCACCACAGTCTCGTCGGTCAATTCGCGTCGCAACCACGAAACTCGCGGCATTCCTGTAAGCAATCTTTAAGCCGCACTGGGTACACCTTGTTCAACGAAACGATGGCCACGCCAGGACAAACAGGAGCAGGCTGATGGACACCGAGCAGAAAAACGTCGCTCTGGACGACGAGACGCTGGAGACCGTGAACGGCGCAGGCCTAAAGGAAGCCCTGGGGCGCATCGCCGAGTCGACGATGAGCGATTATCGAAAAGGCGCGGACATCGGTAGCTACGGCGGAGATCTCGGCAGAGGCATCGGCGGCTATGTCGGAGCGAACATCGGTCTGATGAAAGGCATCAAGAACGAGATTTTCTAAGCTCACTCGGCTTATGCTGAAGGAGAAGCCGAACACCGGCCTACCATTGTCAGGGTTCGACGAGGCTTGAGGTTGACGTATCTCCGCTTGCGAGAATGGGCCTAGCCGGAAGGGTGGCCGCTAAGCCTCGTCGGGCATCTTCGCTGCGTACGGCGGTCGACAACAAATAGCTCGCGCCCAAAGGAGCGGGCCTTGTGAATGGTAACAGGCGCGTGCCGCTCGCCAGCCTGCAGCCATCACTCGATGATCCGGATGATGCGGCGTGTGTTCGGATCCACCAGCACGGTGCGTTCGTTCACGACGGTATAGCGATAGCCACTCACGCCGTATCCTACGGGCACCTCACGGTAGCCGGGGGCGATGGTCAGGATCGCCTCGCCAGCATCGCCGACAATCTCAAACGGTGCGCATCAGCGTCGACTTGCCGGAACCGGAGGTGCCGACGATGCCGACGAATTCGCCGGGGCTGATCCTGATCGACACGCCGTCGAGAACGGCGGGGCCGTCGGCGCGATAGATGAGGGGCTCGAGGTCATTGCGATAGTGTCCTTTGCAAGGCGCCGCTCTCGTGCTAGGATACTAACTAATTGATATTGTTCGCATAACATTGATTATGGAATATATTCCTATTTTCCGAACGCCGAAATTCGCTGGTTAAGACCTTGGGAGAAGATATCCAGGTCAGGCACGCGGGCCGCCAGTCGCTTCGTGTTTTCGGCCCAGTCCCGTCCGCTGGTTGCCAGAGTCGCCATATCGCGCTTGATGCCTCCATGACGGCGAACCCGTCTGGATAGCTGACCAGCACCTTGAGAACCGTCACCTGGAAGTTCACTGCCCCACCCGTACCCGGCTTCTGCGAACTTGCTTCCATTACATTTTAGGGACATTCGATAGCCCCTGTCGACCCACGACATTCATCCGCTAAGAAGTTCGGCGGCGCCGCTTCGTGATGGAAGCATTTCGATTCCAGCGCACACGTCACCATCGACCGCCTCTATAATCCGACCTCAGATAGTCTCCGCCATTTCTAGGTACCGGTAGAACGCGTTCGCAAGCGCCATCTGACGAGGCGTACGACAGTCGACTTCGAAAAGACGAGGCGACGCCATCACCACACAGATGCACTTCGCGCGCGAGGTCGCGACGTTCAGCCGATTGGCGCTGTAGAGGAACTCCATCCCGCGCGGCGCATCTGGGTGCTCGGACTCCGGCATGGCTACCGCGGGCCCTGCACGGGAAAGACGCTTTCATCGAGATCCAAGGCTATGCGGATCGCGGCCGCGACCGCGGGCTCACCGTCGACCTGCAATCGCTCGCTCCGCAGGCGCGGAGCGAGCGCCATCAGAAGGTGCCGCGCCGCTCTGCAATCGCCGTCGCCTTGCATTCCGTGGTCCGCGACGTACTCGCCAATCCGCATCAGCGAGTCCGCGAGCACCTGCGTGTCGACGAAGTTAAGGGCGACGACCGCCTCGGGATGAAGTCCGGCGGTATCGGCGCGCTTCTTGATGTCGATCGTGCGGTCGTCCAAGGAGATCGCCACGACGCGTCCGAACTTGTCGCCGCCGACGCTCCTGAGATCGTCGTCAGCCCGGATGTCGGTGTCCTGCAGCGCGAACCGATACCGATGCACCGGTGCCTTGGGCGTCCCGCCGCACGGCTCAAGGAACTCAAGGTCCGCCAGACCGTCCCGCTCGTGAACGGGACGGACTCGTGAACGCATAGAGCGGTTCGAGCTTCTTGATAGAATAGCTGTCGACGCTGGCGCGAACGGCGTGATGCATGACCGAGAACAGGTCGACGAAGATCTCCGCTCGGAGCAGGTCGTCGACCTCGTTCTCACGCGTCGCGTAACGGGCCGAGTCGGTCTTTCGCCATTTTCGTCGCTGGGCCACATGTCAAAATAAGGCCAAAGCAATCATCACAGCTAGCGGCGATATCTCAGCACTGCATTGGCCGCATGCGAGTCCTGCGCTTCTGCTATCTGTCTGATAATAAGCACCTCATGACCCGTCGGGCTGCAGGGGAGGCGTGCCGTGAGTGTGGAAGCTTTCGATGGTTTTCAGCCCCCAGGCCTGGCCCTTCTTGCGCTCCTCCTCGGTCCAGATGATCGGCTTCCAATCGGGCGCCAGCACCAGCCGTGCACCGGCGCTGGCAACCTCTACGCGATTGCCGCCCGGCTCGTAGACATAGAGAAAGAAGGTCTGCTGGACGGCATGCTTGTGCGGACCGGTCTCGATGAACACGCCATTCTCGAGGAAGATGTCAGCGGCACGCAAAATATCCTCGCGGCTGTCGAGCGCGTAGGTGATGTGATGGAAGCGGCCTTTCACCCCGTGCGCCTCCCGCGTGTAGGCGAAGTCGTAACTCTTGTTCGTCGCCGTGAGCCACATGCCGGCTTCGGTGCCGTCGTTCAACACGATCAATTCGGTCGGACGGAAGCCCAGAAAGTGCTGAAAGAATTCCCGGTTCTGTTTGACGTCGACGGCGAGGCAGTTGAAATGATCGAGCCGGCGCACGTTGATGCCACGCGCAGGAAACCGTTGCGCTTGATTCTTCAGGGCCGGCCGCAAAGCGGGAGGCGCTTGGTACCATTCCGTCTCGTAATAGAGCTCGATCAGGTGCCCGTCGGGATCGCGAAATTGATAAGCCGGCCCGTGGCCCAGTTCGCCCTCGTGCCAACCCACTTCGTAGCCTGATCCCTTGAGTGCGTTGACGCGACGTTCCAGTGCCTGCGGGCTGCGGGCGCGAAAGGCGGCATGACCAAGTCCCGACGTCTGCCATGCTGTCAGCTTGAGCGAGTAGCGCTCGTAGTCGTCCCAGCCGCGCAGATAGACGGAATCTCCCCGACGCCCGCTCTCGGTCATTCCCATGACATCGACAAAAAAGCGCAGGCTCGCCTCGGGCTTTGGCGTCAGCAGTTCCAGATGGCCGAGATGCGCCACGTCCATGATCGGCTCGTCGTGCATGTATAAACTCCTCGCTCAGGATCCGAAGATCGAATGACATCCGGCGCTAGGCAGGTTCAATGCCGTGCCGGCGTTTCGCCTGCTCCGCTTCGGCCGAGACCAGATAGCCCACGAACCGGCGCGCCGCCTCCGGATTGGACGACGCACTGCTGACTCCGGCCGAGAACACCGTCATTGCCTGAACCTCCGGAGGCAGCGCGTCGATCACGTCGATGCCCGGCAGATCGAGCAGTTCGCTGAGCTGCTGAAAGCCGAGATCAGCTTCGGCTCGCGCCACCATTTCGCCGACCGGCACACCCGGCGGAGCCTGCAGCGCGCGTGGCGCAATCACGTCGGCGATGCCCCATTTTGCCCAGAGGTGCTTGAGATGGTCGCCGCTCGGCCCACTCGAATAACAAATCCTGCGCGCATTCAGGATCGCCTGCTTGACGGCTTCCTCGTTGGCGACATCGGGCCGTGCCGCGCCGGCGCGCACCGCCATCGCCATCGCTGAGCGCGCGAAATCAGCGCGGCTGCCGGAAACGAGATAGCCTTCCGCTTCCAGTAGCTGCATGACGTTACCGGCGAGAACGACGACATCGGCCGCGTCGCCAGCGCGGATTTTCCTCGCAACCTCCACACCGCCCATCGACGCGAGCACAACCCGGCATCCGGTGCGCTCCTGATAGGAAGCGGCAAGCTCGGCCAGTATCTGCCGCGTCGCCATCGACGAAATGCCAGTGATCTCCAACGTCACGTGCAACTCCGCGCCTATCCTGTTTCAGTCGATATATTTGAGGCCGGCTTTCGCCAGGGGTTCGCGCATATTGTAGAGGTCGAGGCCGAGGACCCCCGCAGCGAGCTTGGCGCGCTTACCCTCCTCGTTCGCCTCGCGCGCGGCCGCAGCCTCGGCCGTCTTCGAGACAATGGCGGCAGGCACGATCACGACGCCGTCATCGTCGGCAACAACCGCATCGCCCGGATTCACTGCGGCTCCCGCACAGACCACGGGCACGTTGACCGAACCGATCGTCGCCTTCACCGTGCCCTTGGCCGAGACGCATTTGCTCCAGACCGGGAAGTCCATCTCGGCCAGCGTTTTCACATCTCGCACGCCGGCGTCGATGACGAGCGCCAACGCCCCGCGCGCCTTGAAACTCGTGGCGAGAAGATCGCCGAAATAGCCGTCGGTGCACTCGGCGGTCAGCGCCGCCACCACGACGTCTCCGGGCTCAACCTGCTCGGCCGCGACATGCAGCATCCAGTTGTCGCCCGGGTGCAGCAGCACGGTGACCGCAGTTCCGGAAATCTGCGCTCCCGGATAGATCGGTCGCATGTACGGCTTCATCAGGCCGAGGCGTCCCATCGCCTCATGCACCGTTGCGACGCCGTAGCGTGCGAGCTTGCCGACGGCGGCGCGATCGGCGCGCAGGACGTTGCGTTTCACGATCCCAAGTTCGGTCATTGGCGTTCCCTGTCAGCGTCCCCGCGCCTTCAGCGCAGCATCGAGCCGCGGATAGACGCGCCGCGCATTGCCTTCGTAGATCTTGTGTCGGTCCTCGGCGCTCAGGATCTGACTAGCCTCGATGTAGCGCCTGGTATCATCGAAATGATGGCCCATCTCCGGATCGATCCCGCGCACCGCACCGATCATCTCACTGGCAAACAGGATGTTGTCAACCGGGATCACTTTGGTGAGCAGGTCGACGCCGGGCTGATGATAGACGCATGTGTCGAAGAACACATTCCCGAGCAGATGCTCGCGCAAGGCGGGCTTTTTGAGCCCCTGCGCAAGGCCACGGTAACGGCCCCAGTGATAGGGCGCGGCACCGCCGCCATGCGGGATGATGAAGCGCAGCGCCGGAAAGTCCTTGAACAGATCGCCCTCGATAAGCTGCATGACGGCCGTCGTATCGGCGTTGATGTAATGCGCACCGGTGGTGTGGAAACAGGCGTTGCAGCTGGTCGAAACGTGAATCATGGCGGGGATGTCGAACTCCACCATCTTCTCGTAGATCGGATACCAAATGCGGTCGGTCAGCGGTGGGCTCTTCCACCATCCGCCGGACGGGTCAGGATTGAGATTGACGGCGATGAAGCCGAAGTCCCTGACGCATCTTTCGAGCTCGGGGATGCATGTCCTCGGATCGGCGCCCGGACTCTGCGGCAGCATCGCAGCACCGGCGAAATGGTCCGGAAACAGACGCGATACCCTGAAGCAGAGCTCGTTGCAGATGGATGCCCATTCCGAGGATATAGCGAAATCGCCGATATGATGCGCCATGAAGCTGGCGCGCGGGCTGAACACGGTCAGATCGATGCCGCGTTCACGCATCAGCCGAAGCTGATTGGTCTCGATGGATTCGCGGAGCTCATCGTCGCTGATCTTCAGGTCGGCCGTGCGCGGTCTCCGCAAAGGATCGGTGATGCCGGCGATCTGCCGGTTCCGCCATGTCTCGAGAGCTTGGGGCGCCGTCGTGTAATGACCGTGACAGTCAATGATCATGTAGGCTCAATCCTCTTTGGAGGCTACCGGGCCGCGCTTGGCGCGAACGACGGCGGCAAGTCAAACCGACCTCGAGAACCTATCATGCAGACAGCATTGTCGTGTCATCCCGCGCTGCAGCAGCGGCCGTTTCGATATCGTAGTCGTAAAGCGTCTTGCGAAACGCGGCGGAGTTGGCGATCTCACGATCGCGCTGGCCCAGATCCCGATATTTCGAATCGTAACGCAAACCGTTCTGACGCGCCTCGGCCTGGATCATGTCCGTGCGGGCTCGTCGTAGCCGCTCGTAGCGCAGCAGCATCCCGGGGGCGCTGGCCGCAGCGCAGCCTTCCAGCAACACGGCGAGCGCAACGCCATCCTCAATGGCTTGATTGGCACCCTGCCCGAGATGCGGCAGCATCGGATGGGCGGCATCGCCCAATAATGCGAGCCGGCCGTTCGTCCATCTCGGGAGAGGCCTGCGGTCATAAAGACCCCACCAGAAGCAGGTCTCGACCTTCGCAAGCAAGCTGGTAACGCGGGGATCCCATCCCGCGAAGGCGGCGGCCAGTTCGTCGCGATCGCCGGACGCGGACCAGGATTCGACGGTCTCGTTCACGGTGGGCACAAAGCCGACATAGTTGAGCAGCCGGCCGCTGCGCACCGGAAACACCATGAAGTGCTTGCCTTCGCCCATCCACACGAGGTGCACCTCTTTCTGCCATTCCGGCACTGCCTCGCTTGCGATCAACCCGCGATAGGCTCGCACGCCGGAATATTCGGGCGGCTGCGGGGCGGTCACGTATTTCTGCAACACGGACTGGATGCCATCGGCGGCAATAACGAGATCAAATTCAGCATGGGCGCCGTTCGAGAAGGCGAGCCTCGCGCCGCCTTCATCTTGCTCGAAGCCCACACAGCGATGACCGGTTCGGATAGAATTCGCAGGCAGATCACGTGCCAATGTGTCGAGCATGTCGGCACGGTGCATGCCGTACATGCCGTTCCAGCCCGCGGAGTCAGTCGTCAGTATGGGGCCCACAACCGTCCCATCCATTCGGCAATATTGGGAGCCGGGGCCAACCTTGGCCCCGACGCCGGCCAACGAGGGCCCAAGGCCCATGCGCTCCAGCTGGCGCAGACTGTTGGGGTAGATGAAGATCCCGGCACCGACTTCGCCGAGCGCCGGCGCCTCCTCATAGACCGTCACGTCGATGCCGCGACGGCGGAGCGCGACCGCGGCAGATAGCCCGCCGATGCCACCTCCGACGATCGCCACCCTCAAGCGCTGGTTCAATTCTGCGGTGCTCATCGGTGTCCTCATGACTGATAAAAAGAACTGTGCCGTCCTTCGACGACCTAGTGGCCTCAAGGACGACGTGGTCGCGCACCCAAATTCTTCGCCGGATAGCGATAATTTCCGAGCGATAGAACGAGAACGATCGCGGCAACCAAAGCGGCACTGAGACCGGCCAGGCCTGTCGTATAGTTGCCGCCGGCATCGAAAGCGTGAGCCATGATCCAGGGACCAGTCCCCGAGCCAAGGGTGAATAGCGCAAGGACGCAGCCGTAGATCACGCCATAATGCGCCATGCCGAAGTAGCGACTGGTCAGATAGGCCATGATGTCCCCCTCGGCACCCAACCCGAGACCAAGCAGCACGGCCGCCAATATCGCAAGCGAGCCGGTGGCGCCGCAACCCAGAATGGCGATGCCGACGAGTGGAACCAAGAAGCAGAATGCGCAGACGTAAGGGCCGTAGAAGCGATCGAGAGCCAGGCCTGACAGCACGCGGCCAACGATCAGCGACGGCCCGGCGACGGCAACCGCAGTTGTTGCGGCACCCGCGTCGATACCGCGGTCGCGCAGGATCGGGACGATGTGTGCGATGGTGCCGTTGACGGCAGCCGCAACGAACATGATCGCCACTGCCAGGAACCAGAACCGATAATTGTGCAACGCCTGGCCCAACGTCATGCCCTCGGCCAGAGCCGCTTCGACGCGCCCCTCCTGCGGTCGCTCGCGCACCAGAAGTGCGACAGAAGGAAATCCAACCAGGAGCAGCAGCGCGCCAAGAGCGAAGTAGGCCTGGCGCCAACCGTACTCGACAACGAAGTAGTGAGTATATTTGGGGGCCAATGCGGCACCGATGCCGATGCCAGCAAGCGTGATGCCCAGCGCAAGGCCACGGCGCCCATCGAACCAGGTCGACACGACGCGCCCGTAGGTCAGGGTGGAATGACAGGCACCGACCAGGCCGAGGAAGCCGTAGAGCAGCATAAACGCCAGCGGGCTCGCTCCGAGCAACCCGCCTGCGGCCGTGGCAAGCGCGAAGATGACAATGGCCGGCAGGGCGACGCGGCGCGCACCGAACCGGTCCAGAGCGACCCCGACGAACGGCATGATGAGCGCGCCGGTCACATGGGCGGTCACGACGGCGGACGCGAGCACGCTCCGTTGCCAGCCGAACTCGGAACTGATCGGCTGCAGCAGCGCGCCGAACGTGAAAAGGATGATGGCACCATTGCCGACGACCAACGCCAGCATCGACCCCAGCACGACGAACCAGCCCGCATAAATCTTTCCCTCGACTGTTTCATCGAGGTCTTGCTCATACGCAGACTCCGTCATCCGTCCTCCCGGCGGCGCCATCGTTGGTAGACGCCATTGAATCGCAGTTGCAGCGCTCAATTGGACTTTAGGGAGGCCAGATTTATTTGACAATTCGCAGATAATATATGAAGCAATATGGATTCCTTATGAATGGATCCGCGCAATGGCCGTCACATTGCGGCAGCTCGAGGCATTTATCGCGGTTGCGGAAACCAACAATTTCACTCGCGCATCCGAACGGCTTGGAATGGCCCAGCCGATGGTGTCGGGACTGGTCCGCGAACTTGAGATTGAGATTGGCTTCCGGCTGTTCGATCGCACCACGCGAAGGGTGCGGCCGACTGATGCTGCCGCCGAATTTCTGACTGATGCGCGTCGCCTGGTCGGCGAAATCGAGAGCGCGATACGACGCGCGAGGGACGTCGGCACACGCAAGCGCGGTCACATCAAGGTCGGGGCTCCGCCTCTTCTCGCCGCGGCGTTGCTACCGGGCGTCATACGGACGTTCGAGCGCTCGTCTCCAGGTGTCGCCGTTACCATCGTAGATCGCTCAGTGGCGGCAATAAACGAGCTGCTGCTTTCCGGAGAAATCGATCTCGCGCTCGGGACTTTCCGCCAAGACGAGGAAGCAATCGTCCGCATCCCCCTCGTTTCCTCGCAGTTCGTGCTGATGTGTCCGGCGGATAATCCGCTAGCAGCCGTTGCTCATCCGCGCTGGAGCGATCTTGCGAATGTTCCGATGATCGCGCTTCGTCGCGGTAACGGCATCCGCGAGCAGATAGAACGAGGCTATGCATCGGCCGGTCTGGATGCGAAACCGGCGTTCGAACTCGACCAGCTGACCACCGTTTTTGCGATGGTCGAGAATGGGTTCGGCATTACAATACTACCGCGCTATGCTCTCGGCGCATTACGTGCGCCGACACTGGTTACACGCCTGCTCGTTGATCCTGTGGTCGCCCGAGAGATCGACGTTGCACACCGGGAAGATCGATCGTTATCCCCGGCCGGCCTCGAGTTTGTGCGGCTCCTTCGGCTCAGTGCGCTAGAGCTTCAACGCCAGACTTCCGAGACAGCCTGAAGCGCCATCAAGCGGCGAGAGGGTCACGCCCTGACCATTAGACGAACAGAGTGATGTCCGGACCTCTTCCTTAGTTGCCAGTCAGCAGCGCGGCGGCGAGCGTCGTGATGAGATTGCACACCAGGGACCCCGCGATGAAGATCGGGGCAAAGGCTGGTGACTGCCCTCCCCGCCCTAGGGCCTTCCTATAGACCTTGCCAAACAAGGCAGTGACCAAATGGCTCCTAAGGCCTGCGAGGCGATGGTTGCGACAAATACGCCAAGCCAGTTTATCTGTCCGATTACATCGAACATTTCTTCCCCCTTAAGAGCGTACGATAAGGCCCGTGCCGGCCTTGTTTGTGAAATCGACGCACGCGCTATAAGCCTGTCCAACTGACAATTTCCGGCAGTTGGTAGCATGGCGCGTCCACGTTTGTTCCGGCTTCTTCAATGCATGCGGCAGATGCGGCCACCGATCACGGCGGCGCCTGGCAGAGGAGATGGAGGTATCCCTGCGTTCGCTCTACCGCGACATCGACAGCCTGCGCGCCGCCGGCGCGCGCATTGAGCGCGAACGTGGCTATGGCTACCGGCTGGTCGACGATTACGCGCTGCCACCACAGACCTTCAAGCGTAGCGATCGAGGCGATCGCCCTTGGAATGGCCGAAGTGAAGGCGATGGGCGATCCGAGAATGTCCGCCGCCGCCGAGGCGGCGCTGTCAAAGGTCGCCGCGAGCCTGCCCGACACTCGCGAACAGCAATTGCTGCATGCCGTTTCGCGAGTGTTCAGACCCCACCGCCGTATGCAGGTGCCGCCCTTCCTTGAGATTATGCGGAAGGCATGCTGGCATGAACATGTCCTTGACATTGCCTATACCGACCAAGCCGGGACCGTCAGCGAGCGCACCATATGGCCGCTGGCCATCGTCTATACCGATCAGAGCTTGACCGCGCCGGCCTGGTGCTGCCTGCGCCAGGACTTCAGGCTGTTCCGTCTGGATCGGTTGCAGCGCGTCGACAAGACCGGCCACAGCTTTCGCCCGCGGCGGGTCCCAATACTGCGCACCTACGTCGCTCAACTTAATGCCCGCACCCAGCGATAGCTGTGAGATCACACCCTCCGTCTCGACGGCGTGCAGTAGGATTTCAGCGCGATGTACCGCGCGGCGGTGCAGACAGACTAGCGGCGGCCTGCGCGAGTCGCTCGACTGCGCGCTCCAGATCGGGTTCGGATATCCGGACAATGGAGGCTGAGTTATCGCGGTAGGGAAAAGAAGCGCGATGCCGGCATCGGACGCGCTGCTGGGCTATCAAGGCTGCTGAGCGTGGGCGCCGAACTCGCCGTCGATGACGAGAATCCGCTGCTCCGCGCTGTCCGCAACAGCGGATAGGATGCGATCAACGACGCCGGGCAGCAGATTGTCCGGCGTCAGCTCGACGTCGCACCGACGCTCACGAGGAGGTCAAGCTTCCCTGACAATCCCGTTAACGAGGCGATCGAGCTCCTGCCTCACTCCATCGCAATTTTACCATCTACGCGAAGATTCTCGGACTTGAGCAGGGACATACGATTGCCGATCCAATCATACGCATGGTCTGCCGATGCTTCTACGCTTTATCACCACCGATCGCGGTTTCGCTCAAGGCAAGCGGAACAGCGGCGCCGCGCGTCGAAGCTAACCGTGATTTCGTCGGCTTAGCTCCAACAATCGCTTCAAGGCCGGGTTGCGCATGCGCCGCCCCTAGGCTAACTGCGGCCCTGCTGGTCAGGTTTTCGGTTTGAACCGGGGGGTCCCCGCTCACCGAGCGCTGAGCATTTCGACAGTCTGATCGAAGCGGCAGTCCCGCTCCGCCCAACGTAGGAAGCTGACACGTTCCACAAGGATCTCTTTGGGAGTCGGCTCCTGCTGAAACAGCGCCATCACCTCGTCCACGAACGCATCGAGGGGCATATACCCGTCACGGGTGGACTGACCGGGTGTGAGCTCCGTTTGGACGCCCGGCGGCGCCAACTCGATCACATCGACCTTGCCTTTGAGTTGCATGCGAAGGGACACTGTATAGGAATGCATCGCCGCCTTGGTGGCGCTGTAGGTCGGCGTTGCACTGAGCGGCACGAAAGCCAGGCCCGACGAGACGTTGACGATCGCCGCATCTGACTGGGCCCCCAGATGGTCGATCAACGCGTTTATGAGCCGAATCGGCGCAAGCAGGTTCGTGACGATCGTCTCTTCGGCGTCGCTGAGATCGCGGCTTCTCGTCAGGTCCTCGCGACGCATGATGCCCGCATTGTTGATCAGGACATTGAGCCCGGGGTGCTCGGCGACCACGCGCCTGGCAAAAGCGGTGATGGCCTCGGGATCTTCAACATCGAGTGTCATTGCGCACATGCGATCTCGGCCGGCGATCGTCTTCTCAAGCGCCTCCCTGCGCCGGCCCGCAACGATCACGGCATTTCCTAGCGCATTGAAGCGCAGCGCCAGCTCGCGCCCGATCCCGGAACCGCCGCCCGTGATGAGAATCGTGTTTCCGGCCATCTTCATTGGCATGCACTCCACTTGATCCGAGGGTGCCGGTCAGACGACGGCGCCATTCGAGAAGACCGTCTGTCCGCTGATCCAGGCGCCGTCCCCGCTGCAGAGTGCGGCGATTGTGTTGGCGATATCGGAAGGCTCGCCGAGGCGGCCCATCGGGGTGCGATCGACAAAACCCTGAATTTGCTGTTCGGTCTTTCCAGCGGTGAAGAGGGTAGTGTTGACCAGCCCGGGAGCGACCGCATTTACGGAGACTTTGCGCGCGCCTAGCTCCTTTGCCAGGACGCTCGCGTACATGTCCTGGACTGCCTTGGTCGCCGCATAGGGGCCATAGGTCGGAGACCGAAGCTGGACGATGCTCGATGAAAGCGTGATGATGCGTCCACCGTCGCGCACGCGCCGCGACGCTTCGCGCAGCACGTTGAAGCTGCCTTTGGCATTGACGGCGAACATTCTGTCGAAATGCTCATCCGTCATGTCGCGGAACGGTGCCAATCGCATGATGCCGGCGTTGCTCACCACCACGTCGACACCGCCGAAGGCGCGGTCGTTCTCGTCGAATAGGCGGCGAACTGCGGCCGGATCGCTGACATCGGCCTGCACCCAGATGGCACGTCCGCCGGCGGCTTCGATCTCGCGAACGACGCCTGCGGCCAGGTCGCGGTTGGCCACGCAATTGACCGTGAGCGCGTAGCCGTCCCGCGCGAGACGCTTGACGGTCGCGGCGCCGATGCCCCGGGAAGAACCTGTCACCAGCGCCACCTTGCTGTTCGATACCTGCGCCGACCGAGTGGTTTGAGCGCTTGCCGGGCCCATCGCCATCATAGCGGGAGCCAGAGCCGCCGCTGTCAGCACAGTCCGTCGCGGCACATCGTTTCGTCCAGCCATCGGAGTTCCTTTCCTGCTCGGGACGTTCCATACCGCTTGGGCCGGTTCGGAGCTTGCCAAGCTATGCGCAAAACTTGCCCAATCCTGCAGCTTGGGTGATTTTCGCTCGCGCCCCCGCTATGATCGATCCGGATCGCTGGAGAGACGCATGGACGCACTCAAAGAGGCCGTACGGACCTATGCTACCGCCCACGCAAACGCTGACGGGCTTGCACCGACTCCCGTTCCTGGGCTGCGGATGATGTGCGTCGAGGCGACGCGCGGCGATCTCCATTCCGTCTACCGGCCGCTGGTTTGCCTGGTTCTACAGGGCGCCAAGCTCATGACTGTGGGTCGAGAACAACGGGTCTTCTCAGCCGGTCAGTCGGTGATCGTGAGCGCCGACATGCCTGTCGTCGGGCGTATCGTGCAGGCGAGCCGGGACGAGCCCTATCTTGCCGTCGCGGTCGAACTCCAACTGACGGTCCTGCGCGAACTCGCCGCGCAGCTGGGCAGGGTCCGCCCCCTACGCCCTTCCCAGACACGCACTCTCTTTGCCGAAGATAGCAACGCCGCTGTTCTGGACTGTGCGTTACGGCTGATGCGGTTGCTGGACCGGCCCGAAGCGACGCCGCTTCTGCACGACGGGATCATGCGGGAGCTGTATTACTGGCTGCTGTCGGGGCAGCATCGCGAGGCGCTGCGGGCCCTTGCCGATCCGGCCAGCTACGCGAGCCGTCTCGGTGCGGCGATCGCAATCCTGAGGGCGGAATACCGATCGTGCATCCGAGTCGAGCGGCTGGCGGCGGCGGCGGGCATGAGCCTCACCGCCTTTCACAAGTATTTCAAGCACATGACATCGCTCACGCCTGGGCAATATCAGAAGCGGCTCCGGCTAGTCGAAGCGCGCCGCCTCATGCTTGAACAAGGCTTCTCGGCAAGCAGCGCCGCATTCGACGTGGGCTACGAGAGCATCTCGCAATTCACTCGCGAATATGGCCGCCTGTTCAAGGCGTCGCCGAAGCGTGACGTCCTCCGCGTGCTAGACTGGCCACAGAAGTCGAATGGAGCAATCCATCCAATTCCTGCTGCTCAATTGGTCGCGGAATGGAGCAGCGACACCAATAGTTGACATGTGAGTGTCGTTCGCATTCCTCAAGCGCCTGGGCGCGCGACAAGTTCGTTCGGAACCTTGGCCCATTGAGGACGCGATCGCGAAGCATCACGCGGCGGCGGTGTGTGTCAACCGGTGCGCCGAAATCGCCATCCACAGGCCAAGAGTCGCCGGGAGACCACCGATCAGGAACACGGACGAATAGCCCGAGTGATCGGCCAGCACGCCGAGGAGCGACTGTGTGTACCGAAAACCTTATCCGAGTTGATGATGTAATGGAATCGCCTAAGCTCGCGGAATGATCGGGCTGCTTTGTTTCGTACTGGCCGTCTTGGCTTCGCCTCTCAAGTCGAAGAGCCGACTTGAAGCAGAGAATGCGGCGCTCAGACATCAGTTGATTGTCTTGAGGCGTAGGCTGCA
>NZ_JCAMOT010000079.1:0-14984 GCF_059512425.1 Bradyrhizobium sp. Leo78 | reverse complement strand
TTGAATCCGACTTGAAGAGTAACCTCTACAAGATTTGGAATCGAATGAGCTCAGGCGCCTACTTCCCGCCACCTGTTCGTGCCGTCTCCATTCCGAAGAAGAGCGGAGGCCAAAGGATCCTCGGGGTGCCAACTGTGGCGGATCGCGTGGCACAAACAGTTGCCAAACAACTCATTGAACCGACTCTGGACGCAATCTTTCTGGCGGATTCCTATGGCTATAGGCCCGGCAAATCGGCGCTTGATGCCGTAGGCGTCACGCGCAAGCGTTGCTGGAAGTACGACTGGGTTCTTGAATTCGATATCAAGGGGCTGTTTGACAACATTGACCACGAGCTTCTGCTGCGGGCTGTCCGGAAACATGCAAAGTGCGAGTGGGCGTTGCTCTACATCGAACGATGGCTGACAGCGCCGATTGCGCAAGAGGATGGAGCTGTCGTCGAGCGAAGCTGCGGCACCCCGCAAGGGGGAGTAGTGAGCCCGATTCTCGCCAATCTCTTCATGCACTATACATTTGATCTCTGGATGGCACGAACGTTCCCTGAACTCAGGTGGTGCCGGTATGCTGACGACGGGTTGATACACTGCCAGAGTGAGGTGGAGGCGCAGAGCGTTTGCGAAGCGCTGAGAATTCGACTGGCCGAGTGTCGTCTGGAATTGCATCCGACGAAGACGAGGATTGTCTACTGCAAGGACGATCGACGCCAAGGCAAGAGCGAGACGGTTATGTTCGACTTTCTCGGATATTGCTTCCGGCCGAGGTCAGTCCGGGGGCCGTACTCGCAGAAAATTTTCTGCGGGTTCACTCCGGCGGCCAGCAAGTCAGTGCTGAACGCGATGCGGGCAACGATCCGAGACTTGAACTTTCGTAGGCGGCCAAATCTGACGCTGGACGACATTGCCCGCGAACTAAACCCGATAGTTCGGGGGTGGATCGCGTACTATGGGCAATACATGCGCTCGGCGCTATATCCGATGGCCCGCTACATCAACCAAACAATAGCTATCTGGTTGAAGCGAAAGTACAAGCGCTTCCGCCATCGGTTGGGGCGCGCTCGTATCTTCCTGGAGAAGATCGCTCGCGAGAACCGCAGACTCTTTGCTCACTGGCAACTCGGTATTGGCGACAAGCTTGCCTGATGGGAGCCGGGTGAGGTGAGAGCCTCACGCCCTGGTTCTGCGAGAGGCCGGAGGTGAAATCCCTCCGGCCTACTCACCCCACGGTGCCGGTCCTTGCCAAAGGCAAGACCCGGACCGGCCGGCTCTGGACCTATGTGCGCGACGACCGGCCATTTGCCGGACCGGATCCCCCGGCGGCGGTGTTCTTCTACTCGCCGGATCGTGGCGGTGAGCATCCGGAACAGCATCTGGCAGGCTATGCCGGACTGATGCAGGCCGACGCCTACGCGGGCTTCAGCAAACTCTACGCGGCCAGTCGCAAAGTAGGCCCGATCGTCGAGGCGGCGTGCTGGGCCCACGGCAGGCAAGTTCTTTGACCTCGCACGGCTCACCAAGGCACCGATTGCAGCCGAGGCGGTCAAGCGCATCGATGCCCTGTTCGCCATCGAGCGCGAGATTAACGGTCTGACGCCGCAAGAGCGTCTGCGTGTACGCCAGGAGCGCAGTCGCCCCCTGGTCGTTGAGCTGCAGGCTTGGCTGCGTGAGCAGCGCGCCAAGCTCTCCAAAAACAACGACACGACCAAGGCGATCAATTACAGCCTCAGCCGCTGGGATGCATTTACCCGCTTCCTCGATGACGGGCGCCTTTGCATGTCGAACAATGCCGCCGAACGTGAGCTACGGGCCGTCGCCGTAGGAAGAAGAAACTGGACCTTCGCCGGCTCCGATGAGGGCGGCCGGCGTGCGGCTGCCATCTACACCCTGATTGCCAGCGCCAAGCTCAACGACGTCGATCCGCAGGCCTGGCTCGCCGACGTGCTCGCGCGCATCAATGATCATGCTATCCAGAGGCTGGACGAGCTTCTGCCCTGGAACTGGCGAAAGCCAACGCCTGATCATGTCGAAGCAGCGTGAGCCAAGAGGACACATGAGAGCGAGCGGTCTGTCCGCGGCAGATAAATTGGCGGTGACGGCCGCCTGCCAGCAGTTGATCGACGACTTTTTGAAGCCCCGCTTCCTGCCCACTATCCGACCGACGCAGTTCAACTATCCCGTCGATATCCTGGGAAAGTGGCACGGCACCAAATATCGCTTCATTCAACGCTACCGCTCCGGCTTTCTAGAGAACCTCGGCGAAGAGTTTGACGCCCCGTTCGCTCGCCTCGACTGGATCAGCCGTGATCGCTTCGACATCCAGTGGCACCGTCACACCGGAGAATGGTTCTGCCTCCATCGCGGCCTCACTCTCGCCGAAGCGATTGACACGCTAAGATCCGACGGATTGCTCCATCCACTTTAAACACGGAACTCCGCAAGGTCAGGTATCCCGGGTCCTCACCGGACGGATACCAGCAATCTGTGCGCCGCACGCGAAAAGTGCTCTGGGCGAGGCTTGATGAGAGAAAGACTACTGTTGCGGCGGTGCGCGTGGAATGATTTCGCTGCCGTAGTCGGATTCCTGCCATCAATGTCCTCAACCGGACACGAGTGGTAACAATAAGAGAGGGCAAGGGACGCCGATCGCCTCTCGTGCCGCCACGGCGGCAACAATGCGTTCGCAGTTGGGCGCATCCAGGTGGCTATGTTCAGCGCAGTCCTTTAGCCAGCGGCTGGCCCTCAGATTGGCTGAAGAATTCCATCGTCGCTGGCGCTGCAAATACTTCCCTCATCCTCACCTAGATGGAAGGTGAATGGCGGTTGTGATACGCCCGCATCACCCCTGATGACCTCAATGGATAAAGTACGGCCTCGAGATAGCGGCTTGCCTTGGCAGCTCAGCCAGTCAAAGTGCACGGCGTGCCCCAATCGCGTTAAAGTACCGCCGCGGATCCCTTCATAAGGGAACGCCCCTGAAGCTCCGTCGCATTCACCGTTGAGAAGGACGCCCACGGGTGTCAATACAGTCGCGCGCTCGGGGCATGTTCGTCGGCACGCTCCTTCCGGTCTCATTCAGGCGGACGTGCATAGGCGTCGTTGAGCGATGCACCTCAACTGCCGAAGTTGCATCTAAGTGTCTTGTATTCCGTCCACACACTGAAATGTGTGTCCGCGACACCTGGGCGGCCGACATGCAGGGCTGGGGAACCGCTGCGCGGCTAACTTCGCAAGTCCACCAGTGAAGCACCTGTGACATAAGCGCAGGGCCGAACCGTGCTACCCTCACGCTTCTTTGCCCATGGGTCCAGGTCTACAGCATCACGGATTTCCGATTGAGAGCTCGCCAGTTCTGGGGAGGCGGAGAGAAGCACTACCGCCCTCGGGTCGATATGTCAGTCGCGTCCGCGGGTTGCTAGGACGATTGGGCCAGGCCGCGGCTTCGTCACCTATCGAGCAGCAGAAGAACAGGTGGGTGCCTGGTATGCGAGTAGATCCACGGCCCAATCGGCCTACTGCAGCTCGCGTGGTTGACTGGACCTTAGACGCGAAACTATCGTGTCCGGCGGCCAAGACACCCCACGACTGCGATCACAATCAGCGTACGTCGCAGTTGCGCATATAGCTCACGAGCTCGAATCTCACGTAGCGCCAGGTTGCAGGCCTGCAAAAGCAAAGGCAAAGCTGTACCACGCAGGTCTATGGCTCGTTGGCAAATCAAGTTCGGCGGCGTAGCTTACTATTTCTCAACCTTGTTGCGTGTCAGGGCGATCATGCACTTAGATCTTTGCCAGGACGGGAAGAGCTCTCGCCGGCTATTGCTGGGCATTGAACCGAGCGAATTCGCAATGTGGCAAATAGACGAATACTGGAATGCGCAATGACCAATGTGATCATGCATCTGTTCGCGCACCACCGGCGCGCGATCCGGTGACCAGAAGCTCGCAATCACCAGAAGTTCGCAACCAACAGAAGTTCGCAACCAACAGCTTCCCGCCGCTAGGCAAGTCGATGTACGGCCTGCCTGCTGGATAGGGAGGGGCGCATCGAGATCACGATCAATAACCGAAATGGCAGGATCGATTTCCATCCAAGCAATGGATATTAAAATGCGAAGGAATGGGAACCTCTTTGGTTCAATGCGCCGAACAAGGCATCTTGCCGAATAGGATTGGAATTCGGTTCGCCCCATCTAGCACAAACCCGATGGCTCCATGACTACTGGAGCAAAGCGAACCTGAACCAGATCGATTTAATCTGGATGGATTTGCAGGAAGCGGTCACCGCTGGGCAGCAGAGCGTGACTCTGCTTTCCCAGGTTCAGACTGATCCATTAGGCGACGATGGCGGCGAGGTAGACTGCAGCCAAGAAGTTTCTGGCAAGTTTGTCGTAGCGAGTTGCAACGCCCCTGAAATCCTTGAGTCGGCAGAAACAGCGCTCGATAACATTGCGCCCTTTGTAGACGCGTTTGCCGAAGCTCTGGAGGATCACCGTTGGATTTGTTTGGAATGACGGGCTTCACGCCGCGATTGACGATTTCGGCGCGAAAGCCGTCGTGGCCTTTGTCCCCAATGAGGGTAGTCATGGGGGTGCGAGTTTCAAAAGGGCCGGCCGCGCGGCAATATCTGCGTCTTGTCTCGGAGTAAGATGAAATGCGCAAGGTTTGCAATCAGGGTCGTCCAGCGCGTAGATTTTCGTCGTCCGCCCACCGCCCGAGCGGCCGATCGCCTATTCATGTTCTCCTTTTCCGCCGCTCGCGGAGCGATGCGCTTTGATCGAGGTGGAGTCGATGGACAAAGTCGCGCCGTCCTTGCCGCAGCGGGCGAGCGTTTCAAAGACCGCCTTCCAATGGCCGCGCTTGGCCCAGCAATTGAAACGATTGTAGATCGTCGTGTAGGGACCATAGTCAGGCGGGCAATCGCGCCAGCGTGCGCCGCACTGAGCGTGTGAACGATACCGCTGATGATCCGTCGATCGTCTTCGCGCGCGGGGCCCGTCTGGTTCGTTGACAGACGCGGCTCTCTCTATCTGAACCCACTGCTTGTCGTTGAGCCAGAACAGTCCTTTGCGCATCGAAGTCCGCCATGCCGAATCAACTCGGTGCCAGGGAATCAGAACCAGCTGATTAGGTACAGACCCTTAGAGCAGAAAAGGGCCGCATCCCAGCGGCCGCTTCGCGGTTACAGTCGCTACTCCTGATAAAATGCCAGCCCGGCAGGGCGGGCTGGCCAGTGCTGCCGCCAGAGTACCCTAAGCCGGGCGCTCCATATCGCCGATAAGGATGACGTCGTCGCCTGGAACGTACCGTGAATCGGAAATGTGATTCCGCATTTCTGCCCTCCTCCGTAAATCGGAATCCCTTCTTGTAGAAAAATTCTGAAGCTCCCTCGTCTTGAGAAATAAGGGATAGACTGGAAAGGCCCGCTGAATCCCTAATCCGATCGGCAATGTCCAGCATAGCCGCCCCGACTCCTTTGTACCTCGACCAGTCGAGACTCTCTATGGTGAGAATTCGCAAAGTGTCGCGCCGCGGCGCCACGTTCATACTTCCCACCTTGTTGCGTTGATGGGCATTAGAAAACAAAGAAACGAGTTGGACATTGCCGCTATTGCTGATTGCTGTGTACAGCCTGACTTGCTCACCCCGCCGCTTGTCAAAAGCGAAAGAGGCTGGTCCCTCGGCTGCTAAAGCGGCCGTAAAAGCGGTCGTATCCGCGCGAGCGGCGCCCGCCAGCGCATCGCGCTGCTTGTGCAGACTCCGCTCGCCGGAGGGCACATTGTAGTGATTGATTCTCATCGCAACGGGATTGCTATTCGGACAAGCTTTCGAAAAGCTGACGTGCCCAAGGTTTGCAATCGGGGTTGCTCAGCGCGTGCCACAGCGCGAGCGGCCGATCGCCTGTTCAAGCTGCCGCATTTTCCGCTGCTCGCCGAGCGATGCGCTTTGATCGAGGTGGAATCGATGGACAAAGTCATTCCGTCCTTGTAGCAGCAGGGCGAGCGCTTCAAAGATCGCCCGCCAATGGCCGCGCTTGGCCCAGCGATGGAAACGATGGAGATCGTCGTGTAAGGGCCATAGTCGCGCGGGCAGTCGCGCCAGCGTGCGCCACGCTGAAGCATGTGAATGATCCGCTGATGATGCGTCGTCGCCATCGCGCGCCGGCCCCGGCTGGTTCGTTGGCAGATGCGGCTCGATCTGAGCCCACTGCTTGTCGTTGGGTCAGAACAGTCCGTTGCGCATCGAAGTCCCCGTACCGATTCAACTCGGCGCGAGGGAATCAGAGCTCGCTAATTAGGTACAGACCCTAATTGGTAGCTGAAATATCGCGCTTGCTCGGTATCTCTGGTAGTGCCGCAATCCTCAGCAAGCTGAGCGGGGCGCGTAGCCTTTTTGGATACGAAATCCGAGTATTCCGGTGGATTAGCGGCGACTACTTGATTTCATCGGCATAAAGGGCCCTCGCTTCTCTCCTAAATGCAGACCTGTCGATCTCCTCGATGGGGGCTCGGGAAACGAGCGAGTACGGCCGCTCCGTTGCCGAGGACGAAATGCCATAATAATCCCGCGCCACGAACGGTTTCCGCAAAGCTTGGCTATCTCCTCACGGCCTCCATTCATCAGCCTGACTAGCGGTTGTGGATTGGCTGGATGAGCCAGGGCTTCGGCCATGCATCAGATTCGCTCTCCTGTCGGCAAAGTTGGGATGCTGAGCGTCGTGCCGCGCAACCCAAGAGGAGCCCAATAGGAACCCTAGCTGACGACAGTACGCGCTCGGCCTCCGCACCACCGATCGCACCGGTTATGTAGGCCAACAACGAAACTGAGGACGAGGATAACTGCGGGGCAGCGCGACCTTACCCGAAACAAAGTAGCCAAGGCGACGGTTCGGCCAATTCCATCTACTCGTGTATGCGTCAGTGCTGGCCACCATCCGAGTCATTGGCCTGAGCGGGCGTGAGCAGTTGATCTTATAGACCTGGGCTCGACCGGTCCAAACCACCTCTGCCGAACAGGAGCAGATCAATTCCCCGAAGCCGCTGAGAGGGCACTCAAGCAGCACCAGGCTCGGAAGAAACAAGACGAACAATGGCGCAAACGTCAGAGGGACACACTCGAGAATGATCGGGGAGCGAGCCCGAAGCGAGATGTGGCGCAGGACCTGACAGATAAAGGAAGAAGAAACGTGGTGAGACAATAACGCCAATGAAGTCGGCGAGAAAAACCTATCCAACATCGCCGAAAACTCGCGCTGCTCTATTGCTGGGCTAATGGCATGGGATAGCATTCCCGGAGTCCAGAAGATGGACAGGAAATCCGCCCGGAGCCTTGGTGTCTCAGCATCAGTCTACAGAATCAGATCGCCCCCCAAAACGAAATCTTTGTCCAACGCAGGCGGGGCGGCCAACGGGCCCGGTTTGAAGCTAGTAAAGGGAGCGAAACGAAAAAGGCCCTCAACGAGGGTGGGCTTGGCGGCATCGCATTTGAGTTGGGAACTTGGGCGCGGGTACAACTGTGTCCGGCCGAAACTCGTCAGTTTCCTGAAAGCTAAGCTCCTTAACATGAGAACGTGGTTTCTTGACCACGGATGCCGCCCATGCGTCAACTGGTGACGAATCCAGCGAAAGCTCTGGCGGTTTTGAACCCATGTTCCAACCAATAGGAGAGCTGTATGGACAATCGGATCGACGGTGCTGGGCCTCCAGGGTCCCCAAGCGCCTACGAGTGGACTCAAGAAGATCATGACCTATTTAGTCGAGTGATCAATGAAGCCGGGCCGTCCTCATCTAGCGAGCCAGAGGAGACCGTATATGATGTCTCATGGGCCGCTCCTGAAATGTTTTCGCACGGCTCCCAAGTCGCCCCGCTCCCAATGATCGAGAAACTGACCCACCACGGTCTCCTGCCAGACTCGGAGCAGCCGACGGTGAGCTACGAGATCCGAGGTCACCGCTACACGGCCGCGTTGGTCCCGTCTCAGGGCGTACGCCTCATTCATAACCCACCGGAAGCTCAAATGCTGCGAGTCGGGTCGACGGGGGCGCCAGATTTCGGAGCGTTCTTCGTTGAGACCCGACGCCATCGTGCGCCTCTCCCGGAGCAATGGGCCCCCCTGGCGCTTATTGAAAAGCTGCGTGAACAGGGGCTCATGCCAACCGCAGACCACCCAACAACCATTTCGCTCGACGGCAAGCTTTATAACGCCGAGCTAAAGGAAGGAGGGTTCGTTAGGCTTACACGTCAGGCCTGAGATCTGTGGTGGCTGAGCCAACTTGGTTGGGCGGAAGCACTCCGGCCCAGCCGACTTGGACTACCTAGACAATTCACCGTTCCCTACTGAACGGTCCGCATCGCCAGCGCGCATTTTGCAAATCCGCTGGCAGCTGGCGAACATGAACGCTGTGGCAGTTGAGTGGCTGCGCAAGCTCATGGCGGTCCGGGAGTTTCCTGAATACAGGACCGGCCAACAGCGATGCTGCGCTAGCGTTCGCGATCGCTCTTGCTATCGCTCGGTGTTGACCCGGTGAGTATGATGAAGCATCCTGCGCGGCAGGCCTGTCGAACATAAGATGTGAGAAGGTGATGCCAGCCGTGGTCGGAGCGAGTTCGATTTCATATCGCTCCGCCGAAGAGTGGAAGCGATAACATCTAATCGGCGGTTTCCGGAATATACCGTGCTGCCCAGATTCACTGGACGATGCTCCTGACGCGTACTCCCCGACTGGGCTAAGTCGGCGACCATTAGATGCAGAATCGTGTTCCGGCGGATAGGGAATTCACGGCCCACCTGCGGCATCGATCCCGGCGACTTTCGTGATCAGCGGCTTGACGGTGTTGACGTGTCACGAGGCGGCAGCCTAACGCGTTTGAGCTGGGCGAATACGTCCATTCCATCTTTGAGCCATAACGAATGGAGGGAGAAACTCGTGATGAGCGCCAAAATCGCCCCGCGCGCGAGCCGGTGGTGCCGAGCGCAAGTACTAACGTGGCGTCGGAGGTCTCGTGTCCTTAAGACGGCAATGCCGGTGACCTGACAATTGCCTTGCCAATCGAAAATCAAAAGAGATGCGCCCACGCGATCACGAGGGCGAGGGAGGTGGTGAAGCCGACGTGCCCGGACGGAGATGGATGATGTTCTGGTCGAGAGCCGGGATCGTAAAGCGGCCAAACGCCTGCTGTGTAAACTGCTGAAGAAGAGTGACATGCCCTGCGCGTCATGATCACGGATCTTGGGTTATATGGCGCTGCTGGCAGGGCCCTTCCTCGTGCTCTGCGTAACACCTGCGCCCGTCAGCTTGTGATCAGCTTGTCTGAGTAACATTCGCAGCACCGCCTAAGCAGCCCGACGCACTCGGGAGAGACTTACGTCGAAGGGAACGCGAACCGCCATGGATAATCGAATTAGTGGCTCATCCACACGCGCCAGCCAAGCTGACGAACCGAGGCAGTCGGTGGACAGCGACAGCTTTACCGAAACACTTGCGGGCCTGCCGTCCCGAGCGGCGCCGGATCCCCATGCTGGTTTGTCATTGGCGCCAACACAGCCGTACTCGCTCGTTTCCCAACCTCGTATCGTGGAGCTCGAAACGTCTTCATTCGCCTGGGAGTTGCCCGACAAAATGGGGCTCTGCGCCAGTAAGCCACATACCTCGGATGCAGATTTTCACAGTTCAACCTCTTCCAGCTCCACTACATCCCCTCCACCCAGGCCGCTGTTTGAATACAGGACGGTCGAATTGCCTCAGGCGAATGTAGACGGCATCTGCGTTGGGCTGACTGCGGAGTGGCTCCGCAATCTGAGCAGCAGCCCGTCGGCCCGAATGGATGCGCTCATGCCGGAATCAGAAGGGCACCACTCAGCGGCTGAGCGGCAGCAGCAGTATCAGGACCTCAAGGATCGGTTGCGAAGTGAGGGAGCAGGAGCTTCTCAGGCCGACCTTGAGGCACAAAACACCATTTTGCGGGAAGCGGGCCTGGCACCGTCCGGAAGAGAGAACAAATACGGATTCGGCGAGCCCTCGAGGTTCTCGCGCGTGCTGGACAAAATTACCGGCGACGGATCGAAGTATTTGCTGAGTTTGTATTTCGCCGAAGGCGGCGCACACACAGTTGCGACGTCGGCGTCGAATGGAACAACCACGCTCTTCGACCCTAACTATGGAGAATTTACTGTTCCATCAGACCAGATGGGGTCATTGTTCCAAAGCCTCGCCAATCGTTACAGGAATCCTCCCAACGGGCGGCATTTATCGACAGTCACCACACAAAAGATGTACTGAGTCGGGCCTGAAGGCCGCTGGCGACTAATGCCTTCTCGTCGCGAACGAGTCGGTCGTGCTGACATTGGCTATTCCGGCTGTTGTCCCCTTGGGGCCGTCATGGCCGCCTCAAGGTGTTCGAGGATGTCCCGGATCTCGGCCGCCAAAGATGCTCCAAGCGGGGTCAACCCGACCAGTCGGCTCCTACTTCTGATGCGAGGTGTTCCGCGAGACTGCTGACGGAGCGGGCGACACGGGATGTCTCGTGGAGGACGATTGGCGATCGAGTTGAACGAGGCCCTGCGCATCAGAATGTGCGCTCCGTGAACGTCGGACGCCACAGGTGTTCAGCACGATCTCAAGCCGGGTATCCGTGTTGCGACCGATGCCGGATCACCGGCTAATGCGCCTGTCATCGCCGGCAGGTCGCCGACATAGCGATCGATCACGCGAAACCGTCAGGGCGATGGCCGACTGGTTGGTCGTAACGGAATAGAGGTTACACGTCGGACCTCCTTAAAGATGCGCGCTTGCATCGTCTGAACAGCCGGGCGGACGCCGCTGCGACCGAATGAAACCACGATAAAGCCGTGGCTCAACCTAGCTACCCCACCAAAGTCCGCGGCCGGCAAGTTCTGCATCGCCTTGAAATCAGCAAGCGAGGGCCGCATCATCGAGCCCGGAAAGCTGTGAAACGGTGTTGTGATGGTGGGCCGCGGCAATATCAAGGGTAGGGCTGTAATTCTTCTAAAGAACCCGAGATCTCGGCTCGCTCGCGTAACAAGGTATGGCACCTTAGCCGCGAAGCGGAATAAGCATAGCCGTAGAAAAGGCCAGCCGCGGGGAAAATGCGCTGCCCCTCGCCTTGCAAAGCGTGAGCACCGCGCCCCCTCTGTGCGTCAGCTTATTGTCAGCTCGCGCGCCTATCACTGTCCACAGGACTCGAGCAGGCCAGTACGGTGCAACTTTTGCGATAGGAGACCAAACGTCGTGTATAACAGAATCACTGGTTCTTCCAGCCAATTTCCAAGCGCGAGCCAAGCCGATGAATCGGAGCTGTCAGCAGATGGCGGGAGGTTTACCGAAACGCTTGCAGACACGGCCCCTGGTTCCTCCTCGGGGGTGGCACGGCCGTACTCCCTCGTTTCAGAACCTCCCATCGATGAGATCGACAGGGAGTCGTTCAGGCAAGAACTGAGAAATTTCTATGGTAACGACATCAAGCACATGGCCAATAATCCGCAAGAGTACTCGGATTTCGTTTCCGAAAAAGCTGAGCGCACAGCGATGGTCGCCAGAGCCGGATCCACCGTACAGGATTCGGACCAGGCGCGATATTTCAGCTATCAATTGGGTGACAAGAGTGTCGGGCTTCTAAAAACCGAAGGTCGACGTCGCATGGGAGGAGAGGCGTGGGAGCAGCACTTTCCTGGGCGGAAACACGTCTCGTCCGTTGTCGATCTCCGGGTTACTCATCCGCTCGTTGAGAACGCAGGCGATGTTCTGCTGGAACACCAACTTCGGCTTGACGGTAAGCGGGCGTTGGTCATGTCGCGTCCTGCCACGGATGAGGTGAAGCCCCGTCTAGAGCAGATGGGTTTTGTTCGCGTTGGTGACAATGAAGATGACAATGAATATGTGCTTGACCCTAGGCAGCATCCCGACAAGTGGACGCTGAACGAGGAGGGAAAATGGCAGCGGGTGGACAAGCCTCGCCTATATCTCTCCAAAGCTGAGAGTAGCGATGAGGAAAACGAAGGAAGTGTCGAGGAATATTCGGGCGAAGAATACATCGAAACGGATTCATCTGGGGACGATCCTTCTTGGTACTTCGACCGGCTCAATTTAGGCCCGGGGACCGGCTAGCAGAAGTCGCGCCGGGTGCAGCTTGACTTCTCATACCGGCACGCACCGGGGCCAAGGCGACGCTGCAACGGGAGCACCCGGCACGCGCGGGTGTGCTCTCGTTGCGGCGCGCGAGCAGAAATAAATTAGAAGCGGCGGCGGTTCCCGAATTCGCAGGCAGAGCAACTTCTTTGAATTGCTAGTCAGCTGCTCTGAGCTGCCTTTTGGTCATTGGCAACTCTCTGGGATTTGAACGCTCCACAAGCATCGTGCGCAGCGCCGACGAAGTCGCCAAACGATTCTTGATGCTTATCGTGATTGATCATCAAGTTGTTTTCATCGTCTTTGAATGGCGTATTCAAGCTGGCGTTTAGTGGCAACCGGGAGCTTTTGTGTAAGCAGCATCCTACACGCGCGGTCACGAAGTGATCTGAGACTGCTACAGCTGTCCTGGTTGGTGCATGTCGAATCATATGATGAGCCGATTGGGCCAGTTGCGTGATTCTTGCAGGGCGCTTGGCGGGACGATCTAATGAGGTGTGCCCCCCTGACCGAGCAACGGGCCAAGCCGAATGTCGCGGTCGCCTATGCGATCTGCGCTTCAATAACATTAAGTCGGCGCGCTATGGACTTCCGCCTGACGATCATCGACGAAGACGGCAGGCACAGACCATGGCCCATTGTGGTGGTGCGGAAGGGTATCTGAGGAGCAAGCGATGGAAGCAGTCTGGCTCTATATCGATGAAAAAACACCCGCGTGATGGGAGCCACATCGGCCGTTCGCGGGATAACCCCAATCAGTGTCTCAAAGAGCATGATGGTGAAGTGTCGCCTGGCATACCCCGTTCTTGGCAGCAGCGATGATGGGAGATCAGTCGATAGAAAGTCGCACAGCGAACCGCCTTTTGAAGGCCTAGGCCGATTTGAGACTCATGGTGCAAGATGGCGAGATGCTTGGTGAACGTGCGAAAGCTTCTTCGCCGTGATCGATCGCGCCACGATTGGCAATCAGAATCCTAAATTCGATGACCTTGACCAGCGCGGGGTCAAGCTTTGAAACGGTGGCCTATTACGTGGGCCTTGACGCGGCTCACTCCGTAGCCTGGCCGTGACTTTAGTGGAAGAGGAGCCGTTTCCGACGGTGCGCGGCCGACGGATCCCTAGGCTCGTCGCGAGGCGAGCCCTCGGCCGCAGCTTCGCGGCATGCTGCGGGAACGATTAGGAATGTGGTGAGGTAGAAAAGCAAAGGTCTGGTGCTGAAACCAAAATTGCAGGTTAGAAAGCATCCTTTGGAAAGCTTGTCCGGGCCTCGCAGTGGAGGTGCTTTACCGGCTCAAGGAAAACCGAGCGCCCGGTTGCCGGCATTGGAAGCGGAAGAAGAGAGATGATCTACATCTACGGTTTGCTCAGCAGTTTGTTCGAATTTCAGCAGACAATGCACGGGCGAGCATGGCACTCGGACGCTGCGCAGCAGCGCTGGCTGGAGGCGACGAGGGAGCCAGAGAACAAGGTGGTCTACGTCGATTTCAAAGCCATTCGCGAGGCAAAGGAGGGAACGTGAGAGCACAAGTTCTTGAAAAACTCGAGGCCGGCCGCGTGCGATACGGCGAATTTGCTAGCGCGCCGGGATCAGGTCCTTGCGGCCTGTTTTTTGTTCAGGGGCCTTGTGGCTGCAAACTCAGGATAGTCGGATTTGTTCGCCCAGGGTGGGAGCATGTCTCCGTCTCGACGCCTAGACGTTGTCCGAACTGGGAAGAGATGTGCTTCGTCAAAGACCTGTTTTGGGATGAAGAGGAGTGCGTGATGCAGCTGCACCCACCTCATTCGCAATACGTGAATAACAGCCGGTATTGCCTGCATCTCTGGAAGCCGACTCGTCAAGAAATTCCGATGCCACCAACGAGCTTTGTCGGCCTCGTCGGGCTCGGGCCATCGGAAGCGGCAATCCTATTTGAACGGATGAGAGCGCTGTTGTGAAAGCCCCGTCGCCGAAGATGTAGCGATGCCCGCAGGCGTGCGTGAGCATGTCCAGACATCTTCGGCATGATGAGCAAAGCTCGTAGCTGCGCCGATGAGAAAAGGCAAAGCAAAATCCGCTCCGAGCGACGCTCGTCAGACTGACGTCAGGTACGTTGCTTAAGCGTTGAGCCGCCAATCGGCAGTAAGCACTTATCACCCACCGAAACGAATATGTCTGGCTCTATGGAGAATATGGTACGGCTCGATTGGGTGCCGTGCTGGTTGCGATCGGCGTGTGACATAGCCGCCTTGTGCTGCGTCGCCTGCCTCTTGATGATGGCCCTTACTGTCATAAGTCTCATTGGTTGCCTATTGCTGCTGGTTCAGGTGAGGCGGCGTTTTTGGCCAGTGCAGCTGGAGAAGTCCGTTGACGCGAGGCGAACCAAACCGCTTTCAAGCCAAAGCTGAAGACATTCCCGCCATTGGAACTCGGCGATTGCCCACATGCGAGAAGGAGACAATGGCCGTGGGCGCACTTGGTTGCGCGAGGTCTTCTTCCCGAGAAAGGCGCGTGAGACCTTCTACGAGCATCTCGGAACGGAAGAGAGTTGAAAAGGGGCCCATGCTTCAACGCTGCGTAGGAGGGCACGAAATCACTCGGGCATGCTCTCGGTGCCGTGCCCACCTTTGGGCATTGCGCTAGAAAATCGAGAATGCGCGCGAGCCGCGGCGGTCTCGAGGGCAACCGGAACAGTGCACCTATCAACGCAAGCTAGGGATTTGGCCGTAGAACAGCCAGACCTCAATCTACTGGCGGCCTAATTGGTATCCGTCCGGTGAGGCCTTCACCGGCTTTCAATTACCCACAAATTCTCCTCCGACCATGGCGCCCAGCGCGATGTCAGTGAGGCGTGACAGCCCGCGCCACA
>NZ_JCAMOT010000078.1:0-16959 GCF_059512425.1 Bradyrhizobium sp. Leo78 | reverse complement strand
AGGTTCTGGCTGGCTGGTTACCCGCCTCGATACGCCGCCCTTCTCAGGCCGTCATCACCCAGATTCCGCCATAGCTCCGGCGGTCAGGCCGAAAAGCGTTCCACCTTGAACCTGTGCTTCGATCGTATCTGGATTGACGTACATGCCGCAGTCAATCGCACAGACAATCCGCTTGACTTTGACAGAGCCATCGGCCGCCACTTCGACCTCGGCGACCTGCGACGTGTAACTTCCGTATGCGAATTGTACCGAAATTCCGCGGCCATGCCGCGCGGGAAGGGGGGATCCCCACCCTGCCTTTTCCGCCGCGAGCGACAGAACAGCGAGCGCTCGCGGATTGTGGCCAAGCAATCCCTTGCGGTAAGCGAGGGGATCCTGCTTCGCGGCATGAGCGAGCTCATCCATGAAGCTTTCGACCACAAAAACATTGTGAGTCGGCCCGACGCCGCGCCACCAAGACGTCCGGACACCGGGGGCCTCGACTCGGACAAAGTCGACGTGGATATTGGGCAGCGCATAGGGCGGCTCGGCCGCCGCTTCTACGGCGTCGGGGTCCAATCCGTCCTTGACGTAAGGGGGATAGTAGCGAGCCATGACTGAGGAGCCGGCTATCCGATGCGTCCAGGCAACCGGCTTGCCGGCCGCGTCAAGTCCGGCTGAGAGCCGATCGAGATAATACGGCCGATACATGTCGTGCTGGATGTCTTCCTCGCGGCTCCAGATCACCTTCACCGGGGCATCGACGTGCTTGGCGATCTTGACGGCCAGCACCGTGCCATCGGCCTCCAGCCTTCGGCCGAAGCCGCCGCCAATCAGATGATTATGAATTTTGATCGCATCCTTTGGCAGGCCGGTGAGTTCGACCAGCTGAGACTGCGTGATCGTAGGCGCCTGTGTACCGACCCAAATGTCGCAACGATCCTTCTGCAGATGAACGGTACAGTTCATCGGCTCCATCGCCGCATGGGCCAGGAAAGGCACCTGATAGATGGCGTCAACCCGTTGCGCTGCCTCCGCAAGTGCCTTCCCCGCATCGCCTTCGTTGCGGGCAACAACGCCCGGCTTTTTGGATTCCTTCTCCAATTGCTTGACGATATCGGCGTTGTTGACCTTGCCGTTCGGCCCGTCATCCCATGTGATGGCGGCAGCCTCGAGCCCCTTCTTCGCCGCACCCATGTGATCCGCGATCACGGCAACAGCTTCATCGATATTGACCACCTGCCGCACGCCCTTCACTGCCAGCGCGGCGTTCTCGTTCACCGTTTTCGCTTTGCCACCGAGCACGGGCGAAATAGCAACCATTGCAACCTTCATACCCGGTAATCGCGTATCGATACCGTAGAGCGCGCGCCCATCGACTTTTATCGATGAATCCACGCGCTTGGCGCGTGTTCCGATCAGGGTGAAATCCTTCGGATCCTTCAATCTGACGTTTGCCGCAGGCGGCACAGGCAATTTCGCCGCGGCGGTCGCAAGTTCGCCGTAGCTCAGATGCTTCGAGCCTGATGCATCGAACACGACGCCATCGCTGGCGCGGCAAGTCGCCGGATCGACATTCCAGCGCTTTGCGGCTGCCGCAATCAGCAGATTACGACCCACTGCCCCTGCCTGACGGAGCGGCGTCCAGAAGGCGCGGACAGAGGCGGAACCACCTGTATTTTGAATACCTATGATCGAGTTGACGTAGAGCGCATGATTTGGCGGCGCATGCTGAACCTGAATCTGGTCAAGCTTCACTTCAAGTTCTTCAGCGAGAAGCATCGAGAGCGAGGTGTAAACGCCCTGTCCCATCTCGATCATCGGAATGACCAGGGTTACGGCGCCGGTCGGATTGATCCGTATAAATCCATTCGGCGCGAAAGTACCCGTGACCTCGTTTTCGACCACCTGCGAAGCGGGCGCCGCGAACACGGGCTCCGTGCGTGCACCGGTCAGAGCAAAACCGAGCAGCAAGCCTGTGCCCTGAAGGAAGGTGCGCCGCGACATCGCCGTTTCACCTTCGAACCGGTTCGTTAGAATCAGCCTATCCATGGCTCAAACTCCCGCTGCTCGCTTGATCGCGGTTCGGATACGCTGGTAGGTACCGCAACGGCAGACATTTCCCGACATCGCTGAGTCGATATCCGCATCGCTCGGCTTCGGAGTATCTATCAGCAATGCCGCCGCCGACATGATCTGGCCGGATTGGCAGTAACCGCACTGCACGACCTCCAGATCCAACCACGCCTTCCGCAAGGCCGCGCCTTGCGGCGTGCGGCCGATCCCCTCGATCGTGGTGACCGCGCCGTCGCCGATGCTATCGACCGACGTCTGGCAGGAGCGGACCGGTTGGCCGTCGATATGCACGGTGCAGGCGCCGCACAGCGCCTGGCCGCACCCGAACTTGGTCCCGGTCATGCCGAGCACGTCGCGCAGCACCCACAGCAACGGGATGTCGCCGTCAACATCGACCTCACGAGGGGTGCCGTTGATCTTTAACGTGAAAGCCATGAATGCCTCTTGAGCGCGCAGGGAGTGAGCCATGAGCCAATCAACGTCACTCATGAAATCCGCGAAAGCTCTACGCATTGATCGCAACACGCGGCGAAGCTTTCCAATAGCCGGCATGTATAGTTTCCATAGCAACGGGGAATGCTCGCAAGCCGGATAGCTAAGAAGGAAATTGACGACACCTGCCAGAGCATATTGATCGGTAGTTGGTGGGAAGCGCACTCTTCAAACGATAACGCATCGTGCAACGACGTCGCGAGATTTGACGGCCGGATGGCCGCTCGGCACCATCCGACAGAGTTTTTGCTGAATAACCAGCGTCGCGACTTGCCGCGAAACTTTCGGGCGACATTCAAGCGCGCGACGGTGGAGGGCGCTTCATGGTCAAAAGCTCCGTCACATCATGCCGATCATCTGCGGATGAGATCGTAACGGTCAGGAATTTCCCGTCCGGGTATATTTGGGCTTCATCGTAAAGCTTGACCAACTGCGAACGCCAGACATAACGGCGCTCCTCAAACTTGTCTCGTTCTGCTCTCCCCAAGACCACCACGGCCGAAAACCTCCTGTATTCCGGCACGAAGGTGCAAAACGCCTTTGTTCTCTTGTAGCGTAGGGACCAGCCGCGCTTCTTGCCGCCATAGAGCCATTCCGGCGCGAAGACACCGGGGTAGAAGTCCTCGATCCAGTTCTGCAGAGAGGCCCAATGCTTGAACGCGCCCGGTCCGATCCAGTCGCGGACAGTGCTATCATCGGGCGATGCTGACTTGTCAGTGATCCTGTCACCGATCTGGGGGGACTGTTCCATGCCGCTTTCCTTCAATCACAATTTTTCACGACCGGTTCGGAAGACTTGGCGGCCGACCTTGATCTTGGGCGAAAGGTGTGTCGCCACGTGCCCAAGGTTCGAATCTGTGTTGCGCAAGTGCTGTCACGGACCTCTCTCCACCATTGGGGCATAGGCGAGTTGCCCGTCAAAGCTGAAATCCGGCACGTGGATTTGCGGACACCGAATCTGGACGTCCGGTCCGTTCTTCGAGGACAGGACTGTGCTCGTTGGCTGACGTTAGGCTAGCAACGCTCCGGCGTTTAAGTTAACGCTCAGCGCTTGCGAAGGCGTCGGCATTTCCAGCGTAGTTCGCTTCCGGCTAGGTCTTGGTTGGCGAGCCTCGCGCTAGAAGACGCGGCCCTGTTGAGGACCGCCCAGGCGATTCGGGCGAGCTTGTTGGCGAGCGCAATCGCCAGCACGTTGTGGTGCAATCGCTTCTTGGCGGCTTCGATCCAAGATTTGAGGCCATAGCGCTCCCAGCACTTCACCCTGACCAGCACCACCCATGCGGCTTGGACGAACAGCGCGCGCAGGCAGCGATTGCCGCGCCTTGATATCTTGCCCAGGATCGTGCGGTCGCCGGTCGAGATCTGCGTCGGCACCAGCCCAAGCCAGGCGCCGAATTCGCGGCCTTTCGAGAACACGTCTCCAGTGCCGATCGCGGCCACCATGGCGCTTGAGATGAGCGGGCCAATGCCGGGCACCGTCATCAATCGCTCCCAGGCGTGATCTTGATGGGCCAGCGTTTCGATCTCGCTCGACAGCCCCTCGATACGTGCATCCAGCCGGCGCCAGTCGCCCGCCAGATCCTCGATGATGCGCAACATGCGAGGCGAGAGCACATCGGTGCGCGTCGGGAGGATACCCGGCAACTCGCACCGCAGGGAGTGCAGGCCTTGGGCGTACGGCGATGCCCCGCTCCAGCAGGAACGCACGGATCTGATTGATGAGGCCGGTACGCTGACCGACCACTCGATCGCGGACGCGGTGCAGCGCCTGAAGGTCGAGCTGATCGGCGGTCTTGGTCGCGACGAACTTCATGGTCGGGCGCTGGACAGCCTCGGCGATGGCTTCCGCATCTCGGAAGTCATTCTTCTGCCCCTTCGAATAGGGGCGCACGTATTTCGCCGGCATCAGGCGGGCGTCGTGGCCACGCATTTGGAGCTTGCGGCTGAGATGATGCGCGCCGACGCAAGCCTCCATCCCGATCAAGCACGGCGGCAGGTTGGCGAGCCGCGTTTCCACCTGGCCGCGTGACCACTTCTGTCGCAGCACGATGGCACCGCGGTGATCATGACCCACGAGGTGGAACGAGTTCTCGCCGATATCGATGCCGATCACGGCGATCGCTGCGTTGAGCTTCTGAGACATGGTGTGCTCCTTGTCTTGAGTGTCCCTTGCCAGCTTCTCGCACTGGCAGGGCCGGAGCACGGCCGGACCACTCCATTAGCGGACGTGACTCCGAGTTGAAGTCGGCATTTGACCCTAATTAGGCATTTGGCCGGATGCGGGCCACGCCTTCAATGGCGAGTAGGAACGGCGTAGCAATGATCCGGGAACCATGCGCGGTATCGTGCGTTGCCGCGCTGCTTTTGAAGTGCACGCCATTCCCTGGGATGCATTTGCTTGGGCGCGGTTACAGCGAGATGCCGGCGAGGGAAGCGCTAATGCGTCGGATCCGATTGGTGATAGCAGATCGACGCCCTGTCGTTCTGCAGGGTTTTGCGTCGCTGTTTGCGGCGGAGCCCGACTTCGAGCTCGTTGCGTCCTGTCTCGATGGAGCCAGCTGCCTCGAAGCAGTTCGGAATCTAGCACCCGATGTTGTGCTTGTAGAGGACGGATTTTCTGATGTCACGGCATCTGAAATGCTCGCCGTTGCCAATGCCGAAAACCTTCCTACCCGGCTTGTCTTCTACACCGCATCCGTCGCACGTGGCGACCTCGCCGCCGCAATCGCTGCCGGTGCTTGCAACGCGATTTCGATGCGCGCGAAGCCCGAAACCGTGCTGCAGTCCCTGAGGCTAGTGGCGCCGCGGCCCGACCGGGCGCAGGCAGAAAATGGGACGTTTGGTGAAGATGTGCTGGCAGTCTTGACGGTCGAAGAGCGGAAGATCATGCGTCTGGTCGCCTACGGCTTGTCGAACAAAGAGATTGCGCGCCAACTCAATGTCCCCCCTGGCACCATCAAGGCGGACCTCGATCGCATATTTCAGAAGCTTCAGATCAACAACCGGACGGAGCTCGCAGCGCTCGCCCTATCGCGCCTTTCCGGCGGAATCGGCGCGCTTGCAGCCCTGATTTTCGCAGCGCTAGACAACGTTCACGCCGCGCATCCGAACGCAGTCGGCCATACGTTTACCGATACTTTCACGGTAATGGCCGCAGACGGCACCGCCGAGGTCGTAACCATCGTCATCAATCCCAAAAAATCTGCCGGTGCTTCGAGCACCACGGCTAGAACCATGAGCAAAGCCGGCCGAGCCGAGAATTCCGCGGCGGGCACGCCGACACCGACCGGCAAACTCGTCGATTCCAGCGCCGATATTGCTGCCAGCACGAGTGCGTTGGCGGCACTCAACTCTCCAAGGCCGAGCTCGGGCAGCTATGGCGCTTTCATGATGGCGGCGGCCGCAGTCTTGATTTACGAGCTCGACATCATCTGCAGCCCCGCGCAAGCGTTCGATCTTGGCAATAACCTTACCGATGTCTTCGGGTCAGCTACCGCAGACGGCACCAAGGAATTGGTAAGCCTCAATAGCCCCAGCAGCGCCGATGCGAACCTCGTTGGTTTCGACAACCTGGCTTGGCTAAATCCCGGAATATACGATCGGTCATTCACCTTCGAAATTCCCCGAAGCGATACCATCGCCATAGACGGCGTTGAACCTCAGATTGTCGGTGCAGAAGCAAGGGAGGATAGCGGGAGCCGCCACGGCAAAGATAGCTCTCTTCACGCAAAATCAGATGATGCGATTAATCGCGGTGACACGATCTACGAAGGTTCCGCGCCCGTCAACGTCCGCGCCGGGGACACTACCGATCACGGCGGTTTCGGCGAGGCCGCAACCGAGGCGTCGCAGCATGCCGAGCATGGCACAACAGCGCCAAGTGCGGGGGACGATTCCAATCGTGGTCAATCGCAGCGCGGTCTGCACGCTTCTGAAAATGACTCCGCAGCCGCTAAGCGGCAAGCCGCGCACGACGCACCGGGAGACGATTCCAATCATGGGCAATCGAATCGCGATTTGCACGCTCCTGAAGGCGGCTCCGCAGCCGCCAAGCAGCATGCCAAGCATGAAGCACCGGGAGACGGTTCCAATCATGGGCAATCGAATCGCGATTTGCACGCTTCTGAAGATAGCTCCGCAGCCGCCAAGCAGCATGCCAAGCATGACGCACCGGGAGACGATTCCAATCATGGGCAGTCGAATCGCGATTTGCACGCTTCTGAAAACGGCTCCGCAGCTGCCGAGCAGCACACCAAGCATGACGGGACACCACTGAACGTTACCAATCCCGGCCAATCGCAGCGCGATTTGCACACGGCGCCTGTAAACGCCTCCAACAACCCGCATTCGGAATCGAGCCTGAACAGTGGAGGCAAGGATCAGGTTCTTATCGATGACGCCTGGCACGCAAAAACGGCGGCCGCGCCAGAGCTCGGAGATTCGTTTCATTTCAAGAATCAGATGGCAGCTTCCAAAGCTTCAGATATCTTTGAAGTACATGTGCGCCACGAACCGGATTCGATAACACTTAGCCAGCACGTTGCCGGACACGATGGACCGGCGCCGATCCAGGATGCGGCCCTGATTGATATTTCACTCGCGCAGGAAAACGTCGTTGATGGCGCAAGAGGAGCCGAGCACCATTTTACGCACGATCTAATTGTGTAGCTGTCTTCGGGTCTTGCTGCTCGCGCCCCCGACGAGATGATCGAGTAGCACGGCTATATCCGCTCCTGGCCCATCACGAGCAACCCCGGTGCTTATCTACGTCAGCTGTCAGTGGTAAACCGCCGTTGACGAGGCGCTGCAAAATCGACGCGAATGACCCGAAGGGCCGATAGCCATGGCCCGGCCAACACGGAGCCGAGGGCATGGTTGTTCTTACGGCTATTCTGCACAGAGGAACCTGATTGGCGAAGCACAGCAGAAACTATAACCTTCCGATGTTTCATGACAGCAGAGCGGCGCATGGACCTCTTAACAAAAAGACGGGAGCTCGAACTTAAGCTCGCGAGGTGTCGTGCGCTCTCTGACGAGTTTCGAGGCCCAGAAACGCTCAAAAACATCAGCGAATTGGCCACCGAGATTGAAGCGGAAATCCAAGAGTTGGACGAGCGAGCGCGCCTCCGTCCTGCAAAATCTTAGGGCCTCCCTCGAACCTTGGTGGCATCCCGGCCGTGCTCAATCTCGAGCACGCAAGCGCTCACATGTGCGTAAAGACGGCCTGATCGCCTATACCCACGGCGTGACTGCCGAGCTGCGCGAACAGACGATTGCATCGCACGAGGGAACAGCCGCTGTGCGAGTCTGTCGATGGGTCAGGGAGTTTGTCGTATTTGGCTCCACTGTCGCATGCACACCAACTGCCTTGGAACAGTGCGGCAAGCGGCTTATGGTGTTTACATCACCGGCCAAGGCTCGTCCGTAGGCGTCGGTGGCTGAGAGACCAATAGCGCTCCCGCCTACATAAGCAACGGGAGAAGAGCATGCTAGATACCCATCCAAACGAACATCTGTCACTCAGCCAAATAATTGCTCAGACGCGCGAGCTTGTGCGGACGTCGGCAGAATTCTTCGCCAACCTTGCCCAGACACGTTCTTGGGCCGAAGGCGGGCGCCTGATTTGGAGCGGCAAGCTGCTGTGGCTGCGCATATCAACGAGTGGATTAACTCGCCGGGACTGCGGCCGCCAGGGAAGTAGGCCACATCAGTTAAGACCGGCTTATTGACCGGTCCTAATCGCGGGTCATCGCGATCAACTTGAATTCCCGATCGAGCTTGATGTCGTACTGTCCGTCCTTGCACTTGGCGTCATCGATTTCAAAGTAGCCACTGCCCTCGGTTTGCTTCTCCATCTCGCCGCCCGTGCAGCCAAGCGCCGCCAAGGTAGCTTTGATTTTCTCGGCCTCCGCCGGCGTCACTGGAGTGTCAGCAAAGGCGAAGGTGCTGCTAGCAAGTACGGCAGCGAATGCCATCAAGCTGTATTTCATCTGTGCGTCCTCAAAAATCAGCAGGCCAAACCACGTTAGGCCGAAACTGATCCAACCAAAAGATGTGTTTGAAGAAAGCTTTCGACTCAAAGTACGCACGGAGTTCGATGCCTGCACACGGCTGGTCTCGGCCGACCGCCTTCCTCTCTGGTTCGCACTGATGCTATGTTTTCTGCGAAGTCGGTTCTCGACGACCGGCGAGATTGGAACTCTTCCCGCCCGCTGTGGTTCTTGCAAAGGGGTACCGCAGTCAGGCCGACGTGCTCAAGGCCAAGGAAAAGGCGAGCACGAAACAAAAGTCGGGCAAGAAGCCTCGATAGGCTATCGCGATGGGTAGTTTGGCCCATGACAAAGGCGCCGATGTGGAGCGCATATTCGCAACATGGGACACATTGATGCTTGTCTGGCTATCTTGCGTCGCTTGATAGCCAAGGGAGACGTCAGCGGCATTCCCTTGGCCGAAAGGGCCATCAATTGAATATTGGGACGCGACACCCGCTCCGGCCAGGAAAAGCGGCCTCCAGGTTCTCCAGCAAGACGTTCTGAAACAGCGCGATGCTGTGTTAGGCAGTCAGCGAAGCTTAGCCGATGCAGTCAACGCCTACATCGAAAAGAAGCTAGAGGGGCAGTGAGGCCACCAGTGGCGGCGAGGCCGAGCAATCTTTATCGAAGGGTAGTTCAATCGCTTGTGCTTAGCGAGGACGCCACTATGGCTTCCTCGACTTCCTTGACCAAGGCTCGGTGATGTTCGGCGAGCCTGGCAAACAGCGCCTTCTTGGTCCCATTGGTCGCTAGCTTGCTAATCAATTCGCACTCTTCGGCTTCATTTCGAAGCTTCTCCAAGTGCGCCTGCATGTCTTTCATTGGTCAAAGCTCATTTCGGCGGGCCCAAACTGAGGGCTTCGTTTAACTCGGCAGCCTGTTCCGCTTGGGCCGCTTGCCTGAGTAGCTTCTCGCGCTCGTCGCCCGGAGGCATGGTTCTCGCGCGCTCGCGGGCGTATTGGGCTAAGCTGACCAGCCGCGCCTGGAGTGAAGTGGTTTGCTTGGCTCGATTGCGTTTGCGTTTCATGCCCCGTGGTTTAGTCCCACGGCCACCAAGCTTCATTGATCTACGTTAGTCCATGCTGCTGGCTAATCCCAAAGGCGAAGTCGAGTAGCGTAACGGCTCAACGGAAACGGCCCCAGCTTGTGGCAGCTGGGGCCGCCAACCACACGGCTGGTTTCCTCGGGCCGGGGGCTTAGGGGCAGTCGGGACCGGAGGCCAAGATTAGATGATAGCGACAGGTTTCGTTCCTGGCTTTTCAAAGATGGCGCGGCACTATGTGCACTGTTATCAGTCGGAGCGTGCTCTACAGGAGCAATGCAACCTATAGCCGATCGCCTACGTCGCCCAGCCCCGGCTCGGCGGAGAGGGAGCGACGCCCCGGCGTTAGCGGCCCGTCGGGCAAATGGAAGCGCGTGCGATTGGCGATCGCCGCTTTCTTCTCCTATTCGTGAGGACGACGCGCTTTCGGGAGCCGGAGCGATCGATAAGTGGGGTTACGCTGCGCGATGGCGCTTCTGCATTGCGGCAATAGCCTCCATCTCCCCGACTAGTCCCGAGCTGCGGATGTCAGCTGCGATAGCGTCACCGAGCCGGCGCGCAGCTAGCCGAAAATCCGGCTCCAGTATCAGCCGCGCAGCTGCCGAAGCGATCTCCTCTGCCGAAGCAGTCGGCGGCAGCCGCAGGCCGGCGCCATTGGTCTCGACACGGATCGCATTGTCGCCCTGATCGCGACCCATCGGGAGCACCAGCAGAGGGACGCCGTTGACGAGCGCGCGGTTGACGGTGCCGTGACCTCCCTGGCTGATGACCAGCGAAACTTCCTGCATTACCGCATCGTGCGGTGCACTTCGAAGCAAATGCAAATTGTCCGGGGCCTCAAGGCTATTGACGTCCAGGTTCGGACCGGCAGTCGCAACGGCCTCGACGTCAAGCTGACCCATCGCATGGATGATCTTCTGCACCAGTTCGCCCTGTCCCTGAGCGCCGGTGCTGCCGGTGATCAGCACACGCGGCCGATCCGTCGACCAGGGCGCGCGCCACGACCCGCACCAACTTGGCTGATCGAGCAGCGGACCGACATAGCGCAGATTGGCGGGCAACCAGTCGGCCTGGAAATCGAATGCGCGACTGATCGCGAGCAACACGCGCGCCGCCCTGTCGAATAGGTCGAGCACATGGGAAAGGCTTGGCACGCCCATCCGCGCACAGGCGGCGTTGAAGCTCGGCAGGAAGCTGTCGAAAAGCGCCATCATCTCCTGAGCAGCGGCGTCGACGTCAGCTCGTTGCCGCGCCGTCTTCGGCGCCGCGAGGCCGCTGGCGGCGGGCGGCACCCCGGCCAGCGGCCGAAGGCTGACATGCGGCGAGAGCAGGGCGATGGGCACGCCCGCGGCTTCTGCGCCGAGCACTGCGCCAAGCAACAAATCAATGCTGAGCACGGCATCTGTTGCAGCTCTGCTTATTTCGTCCTTTATGTCAGCCGCATAGTCGTGCGCTGGATCCGCCATGATGCGGCGAAACGCATCGCGCAAGCCGGAGACGTCCGCGGGGTCCGCTGCTCGTCCGGTCGGCGCACGGCGCCAGCTGACAAAGTCAAAGTCGGCGGCCAAGACTTCGTCACGCATCGCCGGGTCCGCCATCACCCTGACGTTATGTCCGCACTGCCGCAACTGACGACCGGCGGTCAGCAGCGGATTGAGATTGCCGGAAGTACCCCACGATACCAGAAGAAAATCATACGACACAGTGCATCGTCTCCTTCATTGCCAGACCACTCCCAGGCCGCGGCGAGGTGGTGGGCAGCCCTTCACCTGCCGGATTGCGTGGACGGAGACCGCCAATCTCGGCCGGCTTCGCTACGTCAGCATTTCGGAGGTGAAGCGATTGGTTACGCCTGTAATGGCGCGCGAGGACGTGAACGCGTCCGGCCCTCCCCGCCTCACAGCGGAGTTGCAGTTCTGTGTTGCCGGCGCATTCCGCCAATCTCGCTTCTGCCAACGGGCGGCACGCCAGTGATGCTTACGCTGTCGCCGCGGCCTCGAACCCATCGCGGGCCGACTAGGCCATACCGCTGAGACTTCAGTCGCAGCGTAAGTCTCACGGCGCAATCCTGCTGCCACAACCGGAACGCACTGGAACCGTCCAATTCGGTCATTCCGAACCACCTTACGATCAACGAGGTTCTGACCAACCTAGTGGCGACCTCACCCGTACGCGGCGCGCGTCGACAAAGCTTCCAGCAAATTGCAATTCGGCGCATGCCCGCGCCATAAGAACCGCTGCTCGTCAGCGGTGGGTCGAACCAGCGAATCTCCCCGCGATTATCTGCAGGAAAACGTTGGCCCGGCTGCTCCAGAAAGGAGTGGCCGGGCCTTTGTTCGTTTCAGAGTCCCGGGTTGCGCGACCTGGTCGAACGCGAACTGTCTTCGGGTAGACCGGACATCCGGCCGGACCGGCAGGTCGCAAAGGGGACAAGTCCGGACTCTCAACCGCACTTACATTGTTGCTAAATAGCACTGGGCCGCCCTGAGGGGCTGCCTCGATGCCGCAGATTTCTGTGAATGGGCTCGACGCCTATTATCGCGATGAAGGTACGGGCGTCCCAGTGGTGCTCGGGCATGGCTCCGCTGCCTCAAGCGGACAATGGCGAGCCCTCATCAAGCGAATGTCGGGCCGCCATCGCTTGGTCGCGCCTGATCACATCGGATACGGACGTACAGCGGCGTACTCGGGCGACATTCCACCAATGAAGCACGAGATTGCGATCGTGGAAGCGCTCGTGCGCCTGATCTCGCAGCCGGTTCATGGTCGGTCACTCGTTCGGAGCCTCCGTTCTAGCCCGGGTAGCCGTCCGAATGCCGGAACAGGTGCGAAGCCTAACACTGGTCGAGCCAAGCCTCTTCTACCTCCTGGCCGCGGCAGGAAGGCTATCCGAGCATGCCGAAATCAAGGCTATTGCAGATCGCGTACTTCGCCACATTGGTGAGAACGATGCTGACGAAGCCGCGCGTAGCTTCATCGAGTATTGGGTTGGCCTCGGTGCGTATGACGCGATGGACGCTAGGAAGCGCGAGGCGGTGAGGGCAAGTATAGCCAAGCTTCCCGTCGAATGGCCGATGGGATTCGAGCCATACGGAGCAACGGTCGGGGCACTCTCTGGATTGAAGATGCCTATCCAATTGATCGGCGGTTCACAGACGACACCCGCCGCACGGGCCGTCATAGACGTGCTGCGCGGCCTGTGGCCAAGAGCGGCGTATGCCGAGATCGAAGGTGCAGGCCATATGGGTCCGTTGACGCACGCCGATACAGTCAACGAGATTATAGACGCATTCATCGGCCGGGTGACGGGATCAATGTCAACGACGGACGTGTAGACATCTACACTGGTCGGAACTTCGGCTAATGGAATGGTCCGGCCGTGCTCCGATGCTGCCGGAGGCGCGGTGCGGGCTCGAAAATAAATTCGTAGAGCATGTCGTTTTGGCGGTCCGCCGTTCGACTGGGTGTTGGCGGAGCCACTGCTGCGGCTGGAACTCACAATGTGACTGATTAGCTGTCAGATCAATGATCTTACGGAGATTGGCGATGACGATCTCGCATCGATTTATCGAGACAAATGGCATTCGAATGCACCTGGCCGAAGCAGGGAGGGGGCCCCGCCGTGCTTCTCTGCCATGGCTTTCCGGAGTGCTGGTATTCGTGGCGGCCAATTGGAAGCGCTCGCTGCCGCCGGATATCGCGCCATCGCGCCCGACATGCGTGGTTACGGGCAGACGGACAAACCGGATGCGATCGATCAATACACTCTATTGCATTTGACCGGAGACATGGTCGGACTACTCGACGCGATCGGCACGGATCAAGCAGTCGTTGTCGGACATGATTGGGGAGCGCCGGTCGCTTGGCGCTGCGCTCTGTTCAGACCGGATCGATTTAGGGCCGTCGTTGGCTTGAGCGTGCCGTTTCAGGTGCGTGGTCCCAACCGTCCAAGCACCGTCATGCCGCGGACCGAAAAGCAACGCTTCTATCAACTGTATTTCCAGACGCCGGGCGTTGCCGAGGCAGAACTCGAAAAAGACGTCCACAACGCAATCAAGACAACATTGTTTGCTCTATCCGGCGATGCGCCGGTTGAAGATCCTGCGTCGCTCGCGATGCTTCCTAGTGAGGGGGGTTGGCTTGATGGTAAGCCTACAACCCAATCATTGCCGACGTGGCTCACGGACAATGACATCGAATTTTACGTCGAGGAGTTCAAGCGCACCAGCTTTGGAGGAGCTCTGAATTGGTATCGCATCATTGATCGAAATTGGGAACTGCTCGCACCATGGTCTGGCGCAAAGGTTCAGGTCCCGGCACTCTATGTCGTTGGCGATCGAGACGGGGTTTACAGATCGCCGAATTGGAACCATCTCATCCCTAGCCTGAAACAGTTCGTGCCCTTGCTTCGCGAGACAATAGTCTTGAAAGGTTGCGGTCATTGGACTCAGCAAGAGCGCGCCAAAGAAGTAAACAATGCGCTCCTGGAATTCCTGAAACAGAACTGATGCACTTAGTCCGTTGATGGCGCGCACGCGAAGTCGCGGCATGTCCGCTGTCACGTCGGTTACCGGGTGACGAGCGGTCCTGTTCTGCTCAATTGGAGTTTTGCGGCTCGTGACCCCAACCGGACATTAGGCCGGCCGCAAGCCGGCCTTCCCCACTTCCTCAAAGTGAGGACCGCACGATCGGACCGTGCTATTCTTGAACAGGCTCCGTCTCGCAGAGGACTTGGATTCGACGGCCACAATTCATCGCCGCGCTCGGCGGCGCCGCGGCATGACCCTGTGCGGCGCGGGCTGCGCTGCGGCTCAACGGTTCGCTTTCGGTCCTCTTCGTCGCCCTTGGCCTTCGCGCTCGCGGTTTGCGGCTTTACCGCAGCCGCTGCCTGCGTTTGATGGACGTGTATACGCTAGCGGACGCGATCAAAGCGGAAGCGCCTAGAGACACCGATATTGGATACCAGAAGGTGGGATGGACAATCACAAACGGTATTAAGCCGACTGCCAACGCAGGTGGCATATGGACTTTAAACGCCTTCAAAATCGCAATCGAACAAACCATCGTGAACGACACTCCCAAAAAACCTGCGTGAAGTGTAGAGTTGGCAAACATGCCAACCGAGGCTGTCAGGAAGCGTACGAGAGGAAACAGTATCGGCCGCGACATCCAGCCCGGAAGTTCCGGGTGGTCAAACAATTCGTAGGCCACGACAATCAGGGGAGGAAACAAGAGAAATCGTAAATCAGTTGCTTGTGCCGCCGCCCCAGAGACCAGTACAAATCCCGTCAACGCGAAGATCCCAAATTTACCTTTGGGTGGCGTTTCGGCAGCGTCAATAATTTGACCCTCTTTTTTTCCTTCAGACAAGTAAACATGAGGATCGAATTGCTTCCAAACGGTCAGTGTAGCGGCAAGCACAACGAGTCCTGAGAAAATGGCGACGGGATAGACCCAACTTGTCACCCCGAGAACCATTGGGAGCACGCCTGCAGAGATCGCTGCCCCAATATTCGACCGCAGCAATTTGATGGTAACAAGACTAAGAAGAGTAATAGCTGTTATAGCGATTGCGCCATATTCCCAATGACGGGTGACGATCACACCTAGCGCCGCGGTTATCGTCGGGGTAATGATTAGCCTGAGAGGTTGAGTTGCCCATTTTCCTCTAGGACGGGAAAATACATCGAACGCTAACGCCGCAATTTCCGGAAATAGAATCAACGATATTCCCGTGGTATCGGCAGCAAGGGCAATTCCTCCCGAAAACATGACGGCAAGAAATTCGGCAAATAGTTTGGCCAAATTTTCACGGCGCAAAAGCGTCTTTTTCATTCTACCGCTGCGCCTGACGAAGTTTTCGCATTTTGATTAGTGTCATCGAATGAAGAGGACTTCCGTCCATGGCACGTAACGGGACATCGCATCCGCCACCACCCACGAGAATGACCTTGCAACGCCGGCGAGGGAAATCACGCCTCGGCATGGAGTCGATAGACGATCGTTATTGCCGCCGGGCCGCGTGATGCCGTAGTGAGGAATACCACCAGCCGCATCCGCAGAGACTTCTAAACCCGTTGCCGCCCTTGGACCAATCGAGGTTGCGCGTGCCAACGCGCGCCGCGGTCCTTGACCATGACGCCTGTGTGTACCGAACACCTTGTCCGGGTTGATGATGTGATGGAATCGCCTAAGTTGGCGGAATGATCGGGCTGCTCTGCTTCGTGCTGGCCGTTTTGGCCTCGCCATTCAAGTCGAGGTTGCGGCTTGAAGCTGAGAACGCGGCGCTTCGACATCAGTTGATGGTCTTGAGGCGTAGGCTGCATGGTCGCGTCCGGCTCACGAACCATGATCGTTGGTTCCTTATCCAGCTGTATCGCTGGTTTCCGTCAATAGTGCAGGTTCTCGCGATCATTAAACCCGAGACTCTCGTGCGTTGGCATCGGGCCGGCTTTCGGAACTATTGGCGTTGGAAATCACGTCGACGGGGAGGGCGGCCACAAATCGACACGGAGCTGCGCGGATTGGTCCGGCGGATGAGTGTCGAAAATCCGCTTTGGGGCGCGCCACGCATTCACGGCGAACTGCTCAAGCTCGGGTTTCAGGTCGCGCAGTCGAGCGTCGCCAAGTACATGGTGAAACGACGGGGTCCATCCAGCCAGGGATGGCGAGCCTTCTTGCGTAACCACGCACCGGACATTGCCGCCATGGACTTGTTCGTGGTTCCAACTATCGGTTTTGACCTGCTCTATGCCTTTGTCATCATCCGGCTAGACCGTAGAGACCTCATCTGGATCAACGTCACAGCAAATCCCACGGCCGAATGGGTTGCACGTCAATTAACGGAGGCATTTCCTTGGGATGAGGCTCCGCGCTACCTCATCCGCGATCGGGATCGGATCTTTGGCCGCATCGTCACACGCCGATTGCGTGCCATGGGCATTCGGGACAAGCCTATTGCGCCGACCTCACCCTGGCAGAACGGCTTTGCCGAACGGTTGATCGGATCGATCCGGCGTGAGTGTTTGGATTACATCATTGTCTTAGGCGAGGCACATCTGCGCCGAATTCTGAAATCCTATGCTCGCTACTACAATGAGACGCGCACGCACTTGGCCTTGGAGAAGGATACGCCCCTATCGGGCACCGTAAAGAGGGCAGGGCGTATTCTTTGCCGCCCCGTCCTCGGCGGATTGCATCACGAATATGACCGGATTTGAGTTTCCGACAGGTACAGGTCCTTGCCGCCCTTGCCCTGCTTGACGCGGATGATCATGCGCTTGCTGTCGATGTCGGCAACCTTGAGCGAGACCACCTCAGTGGCGCGCAGGCCGGCGC
>NZ_JCAMOT010000077.1:0-18924 GCF_059512425.1 Bradyrhizobium sp. Leo78 | reverse complement strand
AAGCTCGTCGAGTATGCGCCCCTTATCTGCCCGCCCTGCCGATCGATAGCGCTCTACCACCGCCGCCGTGAGCTCGCGCCGAGCACCCATGCTGATCCGTCCTGCCATCGGTGACACCGATCCGATTCGGTGTCGCCGCCCCAATCCTGACGGTCAGTTCTCGGGTAACATTCTTGATGAGGCAATGCGCCCCGGCCAGTAATGACGAAACCCTTGGACCGTCGGCGAAAAATCCATCACGTATGGGGTCAACGTTGGAAGCCGATGGGGGTCAGAGTTCGGCGCTTATTCACACGGTCGCCATAGCGGGTCGATGGAGATCAGCCGGTGGAAATGCAGGCTGCCGATGGTCGCAGGCGCATGTCCTACACCCACAATCGCCTGGTCGCGAAGGTCCGGAGGCAGCGCGCCGATGGGCAGTTGGTCGCGCAGATAGGTCTCGATGCGCCCCAGATCGAGCAGGCGGGCGCTCGCATAAAGCGGATCATCGAATCGAATGTCTGCGGCCCATACGCGCGCCAGGACTGCAAGCACGGCCCGCGCCATGCCGGGCCTGGTCTTGACTGCCTCAAGCTCTTCGAACGCGAGCTCCGCGAGCGCTCGACCGACGATGGGGACAAGGGTGGCGTGATCGGCGGGTCGGCTGAAGCCACCCGCGAGGCGGGCCGCGAGCAGCGGTAGTGTGGCGACATCGCGGCCGTGGTCTCCCGCACGCGCCGCTGCGACACGTTGCATGCGAAAGGAGAGAGTGCCCTCGACGATGACGGTGTGACGCTTCATGTTGCCGAGGACCCTGGTTGCCCGTTCTCGCTAGCGCGGCAGCGCGGTCTGCGCCGCTCGCCGGTGCGACCAGTTGTCGAGCATGACGAATTCGTGGAAGTCGCAGCCGGGATGCCTGCAAATCACGCTCGGCTGAACCTGGCCCCTGGCGCTGATGGAATGCCCCTTGAGTGTAAGTCGGTGACCATGCGAACACGTGACCTCGGCCTTGAAGATGTGCTCGGTGGAGGGGTGACAGGCGGTCCAATGGCCTGCTGGTGCTGAACCGGTCCCCCGCCAATGCGCAAGGCGGGTCCGCGGTTCCGGCGTGTGTCGTTGCGTGGGCGAGCGACGCGGCGTGAATGGTCGGCGTGACCAGATCGCGCGCCAAACGGCCTTTGCCCAGGACAGCGCCATTTCGATTCTACGCTGCAAGAACCTCCTCCTTTCCCGCGAGAATCTCGGGTTGCAGGACAGTACCTTCCTCGTCGAAGGCGTAGAGCCTGTCGATGCGAACGCCGTTCCATTCAAAGCGATAGTGCGTTGTCTGAATCGATCGGCCGAGCGCCTGTCCCTTGAGGACGGCAATCGCCGTTGCCGTGGGGCGCTCGGCCGGCCGAAACAGGACACCGTCGATGTCGGCTGGGACCGCGTTGCCCAATGACCAGCGTTGCTCTCGCGGAAGTTCGGCCGACACGGTGCGCAGGTCGATGAACTTCCCCTCGACGGGGGTCTTCAACATCCGCATGTCGAGGCCGGCTGCCGCTTCCTTTGTGCGCGACAGGAATCGCGAACGGCGCGCGATCGAGACCGCCAGGGCCGTTTGGGGCGTGTCGGCGAGCTCCAGGCAGGATCGCTCGGGGGCAAAGAATGTTGTGCCCTCGGGATTCTCATAGGTGAATGGGGCCAGATTCCAGTTCTGGAGCATCGCTGAATCGAGCTTTGGCCCCATGATCAATCTCGCTGGTCCAGCGTGGCGATGGGCAGAGATGCCCCTCGGCTTCGATTAACTGGTGGCACATCGATCTTTGGCATCACGCATCCTCCAACCTGCGCAGACGAGCCTTGACCCCATTATTGATGCTATCAGCGACTTCGGCAGGAAATGCCTTCGGGAGCGCCGCGGTGACCTGTTCGACCGCCGCCGGCGCCTGTGCGCGCAGCTCATCGAAGATCGCGGTCACGAGTCCCGCGCCAATCCCTGCCTTGGCAGCGGTCTGGACAAAATGGCGCGGCATGACGCTGTCGACGACGTAGTGACGGCTATCACCGACGGCCATGGCCAGCTTCATCTTGTTACGCTTGATCTGGCCTGCGTCGAGGCTGGGCTGCGCTGAGATCACATCGTAGAGCGGGGTCATGCGGAAGCGACCGCCGGGAGAGAGAAAGACGCTGAAATTTTTGGCGTGCCCATCCGTGGCACCGAGAAGCCAGAAGGCAATCACGGCTTTCAGAAACGTCGTTTGATCTGCCTCTGGCTGATCGCTCCCTTTCAGCAGATTGAGGATAGCTGGAATACCGGGCCCGCCCTCGGATTCGTATTTCAAGGATGGCGGCACGGACAAAGCCTGGCAGCAATCCTCTTGGGGCAAACGCAGGAGACGGTTGTCGCTGGTCCAGCGGCGATCGAACCGCTCGACCACGAGCACGCGGTTACCCTCAAACTCCTCAATGGCGACCGGGGCGCTCGGAAACCCAAGGGCGGCTGTCAGCTTGAGACAGAAGAACTCATTCTCGACGCTGTAGGAAAGATCGATGCCGTTCGGCAGTCGGCCAATCTGCGGTTTGAGGATGTGCGTCGTAGCTGTAGTCGCCAGCGGCTTGTACCAACGCCCTTTCCAGAACAAGAGCGCGGTCTTTTCCTGGGCGCCGGCGATCGAGATCCGAAAGTCCTCGTCCTCGCCAAGCCCAAGGGGAGCCGATGCAAGGTCGCCGAGAAGCTGCGCGATTTCCTTGTCGTTAACAGGTCTGCCGTCGACAGCACCGGCGGTGCCGGGTTCGATACCGTCCGGCAGGAATTGCAGTGCGCCGACGCAATCCCGTCCGACAGGGGCAAGTAGGTCGTAAGCGTCGATGCCCTGAGCGTGGACTCGCTCCGCCATGCGACGACGGATGGGCGTGCTATCGGGCAGGAGATTGTCGAAGACGGCGATGACAGGCGCACCGATATAGCGGTCCTCACGCAGAGGCAGAGATAGCGACACGGGCAGCGCATGCTCCCAGGCAAGCCAGGACGGATCGTACTGAAAGTCGATTGCGCCGCTGGATTGCCTGTTCAGGCGCCCGACGAGACGGCCGTTCAAGAAGACATTGAGCGGGATATGCCGCCGCGGGCGAGCCATCAAAAGATGTCCTCGATCTCGGCCGGCTTTGCCTTCGTCCTGGGACGGATAACGAACTCGAGGTCGAGCGCTGCGAGAATATCACAAAGCGTTCCGAGCTGAGTCCCGGGCGCGCCACTCTCGACGGCCGAGATAGTTGCTTGCCGTAGCTTTGTCTTGTCCCTGACGCGGGTCTGGTTCAGGCCAAGGTTGCGGCGTTGCCGGCGGATGGCATCTCCGATTTGCTTGGGCGTTCGGGCGATCTGGTCCACGGCGTACCTCTCTAGGCACGCCATATACGCTCTAGAGGTTAAATGTCAATATACGCTTCAGAGGTTAAAAATGGATATACCTTTCAGCGTATACACCATATAAATACGCTTTAGCGTATAGCCGCCCTCCTACCCTGCGGGCGGCTTTCAGGCTCTCGCTCCTCATTCCCCATGAGCTTGCGGTAACGACGAATGGTGTCCTGCAAGTGCGCGTTCACCGGCTTCGGATCGAGAAGCGCACCCACAAACGTGGTTCGATGCTTATTGGTATTCGCATCACAATGAGCGCCCTCTGCCGGTGCTGCGCGTGGGCTTCGAGGACGCGGCTCAGAGCTGGTTCTACATTGATCCGCGCAATGGCGACATTCTCGGCCGCGTCGACAATAGCCGCCGGACGTATCGCTGGCTATTCAATGCCATGCACAGTCTAGATTTTCCGCTGCTGCTGCGCCATCGCCCGGCATGGGACACCGTGATGGTGCTCCTGTCGCTCATTGGAATCGTCGTGTCGACGAGCGGTATCGTGATAGGTTGGCGGCGACTGCGATCCTAGCGGACAGTTTTAGAGCAACCGCGACGGCCGCCTCGCGATGGACGGCAGAGATTCCGGGGCACTTCTGATAGACCCATTGAGGGAGCATGTTGCCGTACCTCTGTTCCGTTCGCGCGACGAATGGCCGCTTCACGATCTACGTTTGAGAATGTAGCTGTCCATGATCCACCCGTGCCGTGCGCGCGCCTCCTGCCGCGCGGCAGTGATGCGCGGACCCATCTCGGATAGCTCGCCCGACATAATGATCTGATCCGGCGTACCGAGATAGGCGCCCCACCAGATGTGCAGGCCGTGCGCGTCGAGCGACTGAAACGCCGTGCCACCGTCGAGCATCACGACCACGGTATCGGTGCCGGGCGGCCAGCCGCCTTCGCGCAACCGCCGTCCCGTCGTGACCAGAAAAGGCTCGCCGACATCGTTCAACGGCAGCGCGTGGGCCGCGCACAATGCCTGGATCGACGTTATGCCGGGGATCACTTCGATCATAGGTGTGGGATCGAGCCGTCGCGCGATGCGCAGGGACGAGTCATAGAGCGAAGGATCGCCCCAGATCAGCAGCGCAATCCGCCCCTCGCGTCCCAAATGGCCGGTGATCGTCTGCGACCAGGTTGCGGCGACCGCGTCGTGCCATTCGTCCACGCGCTTGCGGTAATCCGTTTCGTCTGCGTCACGAACCGGCAGGTCGAATTCCGCGATGCGTGCCGCTGCATTGGTAAGTACGTCTTTGCAAATGGCCCGCCGCAATTCGGCGAGCTCGGACTTCGCCATTCCCTTGCGCGGAATGAGAATGAGATCGGCTGCGTTGATGGCACGGATTGCCGCGAGCGTGAGTTGCTCGGGATCGCCGCAACCGATGCCTATCAAGGAGATCGTGAGCATTGCTTGAGCGAAGAGCGGCCATGGCGGCCGCCGTTCGCATTGTCTCTAGGCAGCGTTGTGCAGGCGGCGGGTGACGAACCCCTCCGCGGTCACGGCACGCAGCGATTTGGCGAGCGCCAACACGGCGAGATCGGCCAACGGCTCGATCAATACGACTAGCGCATAGGACGCCGCGAAGGTCGCGATGTTGGCGAGATTGGCGGCGCCAAAGCCCGCACCATAAAGCGCCCAGAAGGCGACCCACGCCACGATGCCCGACTGGTATGCAGTCGAGAGCGCGAGGGCCTGGCGATATTGCAAGTCCACATAGGCCGTGTTGCGTGGAACGATGCGCTGGCCGAGCGCCTGGATCGCAAATAGTGGCACCAACAGCGTCGTGACGTTCATGCCGTATTGCGGCAGATCGGTCGGCACGAAGAATAGTCCCTGCAACAGTAGACCGAGCGCAAGTCCCAAGGCAGCTGGCGCCGCGCCGAACAATAAGAACAACGTCGAGCCGAGGATGAAGTGCACCTCGGAGACCCCGACCGAGAAATGCGGCAGGATCTCGAAGAACGTGAGCACAAGCGCTGTCGTGGCCATTATCCGCACAGCCAACGATCCGATGCCCTGCTCGCGCACGGTCTCGACCGCGAGCTTGAGCGCGACAGCGCCCGCGGCGATGCCCGTCGCATAACTCAACACGAGCTTGGCGCCCGTTACGATTCCCGGTTCGATATGCATGATCTCAAGTCCTTCCTGCCGTCACACCCGACGGCCCTGGGTCCACGGGCGGCCGGGGCTTCCGGGCGCGCGCAATGGGTCCGCCCTACCCCATTCCCGATTATGTTCCGGCGCTTTGCGCCGCTTCGAGCACCATGCCCTCTTGTGTGCTCTTTTCGAACAGCAGGCGTCAAGGGGCGAGCGAGGGCGGACGCCGACATCATCAGGCAGAATCTCCTGCAAGCGCGCCGAACAGAATGACGGCGGCTTTGGTCACGGCTTCGGCTTGCGCAAGACGTTCGGCGAGCTCTGCGATGGTGGTGCGGACAAGCCGCTCATCGGAGTGGCCTAAGGATTCCGCAAGCAGCGCCGGGGTATCAGGCGCAAGACCATGCGCGATCAGCTTTGCCGCCAGAGCGGGGAATGTCCGCCGGCCCATATAGACCACGGTGGTTGCTTCCGAATCGGCGAGGGCCGCCCAATTGAGATTTTGCGGCAATTCGCCGGTGACATCGGCTGCGGTCACGAACTGGACCCGGCGCGACGTGTGGCGTCGCGTCAACGGAACGCCGGCCTGCGCGGCGGCAGCGCAGGCCGCGGTCACGCCGGGAATGATCTCATAGCCGATATCAGCCGCGCGCAGCGTCTCGATCTCCTCTTCGAGACGGCCGAAGACGCCGGCATCGCCGGATTTCAGGCGCACCACGCGCGCGCCGGTCGAGGCATAGTCGACCAGGAGCCGGTTGACATGCTGCTGCTTGGTCGAGGGACGGCCGGCGCGTTTTCCAACCGCGACGAGATTGGCGCCGGGACGGACACGGTCGAGGATCGCGCCTGACGCGAGATCGTCATAGAGTACGACGTCGGCCTCGCGAAGCCGCGCGGCCCCTTTCAACGTCAGGAGCTCGGGATCGCCGGGACCGGCGGAGATGAAAGAGACGAAGCCCCTCACCGGTCCTCCGCAATCAGGTGAAAGAATGTGCCGGTCGCGTGACCGCGCCGCGAGCCGGTCTCGGCGACGATCGCCCCGGTCGCGTCGCGGACGACTGCGAGCGGCGTATCTGGCTGTGCGACGATCGTGGAATAGTGAAACTCATGGCCACGCAAGCGCGCGCCGGCTTGATGTCCAGGGATCGGCGCCGCGAGCTCGGCGAGACGATAGCCGAGGTGCATGCGACGTTTGGCAAAGCTCGTCTCCAGACCGAGCAAGCCGACCATCTCGTGGCGCGCGCCTTCGGCATCCGCCAAAGCCGCACCCAGCACCATATAACCCCCACATTCGCCGTGCACGGGGCGCGTCGCCGCAAAGGCGCGGAGAGCGGTGCGAAATCGTGCGTTGGCCGTGAGGCGGCCGGCGTGCAGTTCGGGATAGCCGCCGGGCAGCCAGCACACATCGGCGCTTTCATCGGGGCCTTCATCGGCGAGCGGCGAGAAGGTCGTGATCTCGGCGCCCGCGGAGCGCCAGGCCTCCAACATATGCGGATAGACAAAGGAGAACGCCGCATCGCGAGCGAGCGTAATGCGTTGACCGGGCGGATCGACGCCGAGCCCGCGCGCGGACGGTTGCGGCGACCAGCTGGACGCCGCTTGCAGCACGGCGTCGAGATCGACATGCGCGCTGACGAAGCGCGCGGCCTCACCGATCAGGCCACTGATCTGAGCCTGCTCCTCCGCCTGCACCAGGCCGAGATGCCGTTTCGGCAAGCTGATTTCGGCGTGGCGAGGCAAGGCCCCGAGCACGGGTATGCCGGCATTGGCGAAGGCACTGCGCACGAGCTCCTCGTGGCGCGGACTCGCGACGCGATTCAACACGACACAGGCAAGGCGCACACCCGCGCGAAAATCGCGCAGACCCGCGGCCACGGCCGCGGCCGTCTGGGCCTGTCCGCACGGATCGATCACGAGCAGCACTGGCCAACCGATCATCTCGGCAATGTCGGCGGTGGCGCCGGTGCCGGAGACGCCGCGTGCGGCCGCGCCGTCAAACAAGCCCATCGAACCCTCGGTTAGAACGAGGTCGGCATCCGCACCACGGCCAACGAGGTGCTCGATCGCCGCGCGATCCATCGCCCAACTGTCCACGTTGACGGACGGGCATCCGGCGGCGGCGGCATGAAACGCCGGGTCGATATAATCGGGCCCGCTCTTGAAGCACTGCACCTTCAATCCGCGGTCGCGATAGGCGCGCGCGAGCGCCAGCGTCAGCGTCGTCTTGCCGACGCCGGAGGCCGGCGCCGAGATGACGAGGCCCGCCCCCATCACGACGCCTCCGGAAAGCGCGGTACCGGCCCGATCGGCCGGTAGCGGCGATCATAGTCGGCGGCGTAGAGACGACTCTCGGCAAACTCCTCCGAACCCAAGGTCTTGCCCACCAGGATGAGTGCGGTCCGCTCGAGCTCAGCACCAAGAGCGGCTTCAACTGTGGCGAGCGTGGCGCGGACGATGCGCTGGTCTGGCCAGCTCGCGCGCCAGACGATCGCCACCGGGCAGTCCGCGCCGTAATGCGGCGCGAGTTCGGCGACGACCTTATCGAGTAAATGGATCGACAGATGAATGGCGAGCACCGCGCCGGTTGCGGCGAACGCGGCGAGGTTCTCGCCCTCCGGCATCGCGCTGGCCCGGCCCGGCGTACGCGTCAGCACCACCGATTGGGCCAACCCCGGCAATGTCAGCTCAGCTTGCAGCGCTGCCGCGGCCGCGGAAAAGGCGGGAACACCCGGCGTCACGGAATAGGAAATACCGAGCGCGCGCAGGCGGCGCAATTGTTCGCCCATCGCCGACCAGATCGAGAGATCACCCGAGTGCAGCCGTGCCACATCCTTGCCGTCGGCATGCGCACCTGCGATTTCTGCGATGATCTCGTCGAGCGACAGTGGCGCGGTGTTAACGATTCGCGCGCCTTGCGGGCAATGCGCCAGCACGCCCGCCGGCACCAGCGAGCCGGCATAGAGACAGATCGGACAAGAGGCGATGAGATCGCGGCCACGCAAGGTCAAGAGATCCGCGGCGCCCGGCCCTGCACCGATGAAATGCACCGTCATTCGCCGTCTCCCTCCGCAATGGCAGCGGTTGCCGTCCGGTCCTGCGAGATCGACCGCCTCGAAATTAGCCGCGCGCGACGGCCGGCCGCGGCGAGCGCGGCAGCCTCGGCGACCGATCCCGTGCCAAACTTGTCCCTGATGAGTTTTGACTGAGTCGGCGTTGCGATGCCTGTCAGAACTTCAGCTGGAATCGCCTTGATCGGCACGCCGCATTCTCGCGCGAGCAACTTCAGGGCACCCGCTTCCGCCTTGTCGCTAACGGTTGCCACCGCCGCGATTCCGGCGGGTCCGCCGGCCGCCACGAGCGCTTCGCGGAGCGCGTCGAGCGTGGCGTCGCGTTGGAATCCCAAGCCCGCGACCTTCATCTGACCACGCTCCATTGCACGACCGGCCGTGTCGCCTCCCAGGAGCGGTAATGGCCGAGTCGTCCTGCATGCGCGAGCTCGATCCGCATCAACCCGCCGCCGTGGCGATGGTGCAGTTCCACGAGAAACGCTTCCGTCTCGAGCGTTATGGCGTGCGCGACCAGCCGCGTACCCGGGACAACGCGCGACCAGACGGCATCGAACATCGCGCTGTCGAGACCTCCGCCGAGGAACACAGCATCCGGCGTTTCAAGTGCAGCGAGAGCGTCGGGAGCAGTCCCGCCAATGACGGTGACCCGGTGCGACAGCCCGAAACTCGCTGCATTGCGGCGGATGTTCGCGGCGCGGTCATCGCGCGCCTCGACGGCCACCGCGATCCCGCCGCACAGCGCCCATTCGATCGAGATCGAGCCAGAGCCTGCGCCGATATCCCACAACCGTTCGCCCAGTCGCGGCGCCAGCGCCGAAAGAGCGAGCGCACGCACCGGCCGCTTCGTCATCTGGCCATCATGCGCGAAGAGATCGTCCGGCAGCCCCGAACTGCGGGTGATGCCTTGTGCTCCGCTGGCCTTCAGCGCAACCGCGACCGGGCCATCGGCCAAATCACCGGCATAGCTGTCTGCGCGATGCTGCATGATCTTCTCACGTGGGCCGCCCAGCGCGGCGAGGGTCCAGAACGACGATGCGTCCCACCCCTGCTCTGTCAACCATCTCGCAAGGTCACCAGCCGCCCTGGCATCGCGCACCAGGCAAATGATCTGTGCGCCGCGCGCGAGATGCGGCACGAGCCGTTCGAACGGCGCGGCGTGCAGTCCGAGACAGATGACGGACTCAAGACGCCAGCCGAGCCGCGCTGCGGCGAGCGAGAATGTCGAAGGCGCGGAATGCGCGATCCACTCGCCTGCCTCGAGCTTCTCCGCAAGACTGCCGCCGACGCCATGCCAGAACGGGTCGCCCGAGGCGAGCACCGCCGTCGGGCGGCCGCGGCAGCTCAGCACAGCGTCGGCATCGAACGGCACTGGCCAGGGCCGGGTGCGTTCGGTTATGCCTGCGAGCGCAAGATGGCGCTCGCCACCAAAGACGGTTTCGGCTTCAAAAAGCGCCTTTCGGCTTGCCTCGGAGAGGCCGGCAAGGCCATCCTCGCCGATACCGATGATGGTCAGCCAGGGATCAGCCATGACGCGCGCCCTCATTCTGGGCGGAACGACTGAGGCCAATTTGCTCGCTGCAGCAATTGCGCGGGCGGGCCTCGAAGCGATCTATTCCTATGGCGGACGCACCCGCAACCCCGCCGACCAGCCACTGCCCACCCGCGTCGGTGGATTCGGCGGCGCGAACGGACTTGCCGACTATATTCGCCGCGAAGCCATTACGCATGTCGTTGATGCAACCCATCCGTTTGCGGCCGAAATGAGCCGCAACGCGGCTGCCGCGTGCGCGGCAAGCGGAACGCCTCTGATCGCGATCGAGCGTGTGCCTTGGGCCAAGGCGACTGACGATAACTGGATCGAGGTTGCGGATGTCGCGTCCGCCGTCGCCGCCTTGCCGGAAAATCGGGCGCGCGTCTTTCTTGCCATCGGCCGGCAACACATCGCGCCGTTCGGCGCGAAGCCGCAGCATGCCTACACCTTGCGATTCGTCGACCCGCCCGAGGGCGCACTGCCATTCGATGCCGACGTCATCGTGTCGCGCGGGCCATTCACTCTTCAAAGTGAGCTGGAGATGATGCGCACGCGCGGCATCGAATGGATTGTCGCCCGCAATTCCGGGGGCGAAGGCGCGCGCGCAAAAATCGACGCTGCGCGTGCGCTCGGCCTTCCCGTGATCATGATCTCGCGGCCGCCTCTGCCTGAGCGGACGCGGATGGAAAGCGTGGCCGAGGTGATGCAATGGCTCGGTCATCGGGCGTGCCTCGGCGCATAGACCCAGCGGCCAACGCGTCGCGTCGCCGAATTGCCGATGATCACGAGCGTACGCATGTCGGCCATCTCGGGCAACGCCTCGCTCAATTTGATCATTTCAATCCGCTCATCGGGTGTGCTGACCGCGCGCGCGAATATCACGAGACGGTCGCCGCACCCGGCCTCCTTCAACACTGAGAGCGCGCGTCCAAATCCCTCCAGCCGGCTCGCCGAGCGCGGATTGTACATCGCGATGGCAAAATCAGCTTCGGCCGCAAGCCGCAGCCGTTTCTCGATCACCGCCCACGATTTCAGATTGTCGGAGAGATTAATGGCACAGAAATCGTGTCCGAGCGGCGCGCCGGCGCGCGCGGCCGCCGCCAGCATTGCGGTCACGCCAGGGAGCACCCGGATCGGAAGCCCCTGGTATTGCGGCGTCTCTTCGAGTGCTTCGAACACGGCAGAAGCCATCGCAAAGATGCCGGAATCGCCAGAGGATACCAGCACCACGTTGCGTCCCTCTGATGCCAGCCGCAATGCGTGGGCTGCGCGTTGCAACTCCATGCGATTGTCCGACGGATGGAACGTGAGCCCTTCGCGCGGCGCTACGCGCGCGACATAGGGCGCATAGCCCAGAATGTCGGTCGCGGTAGCTAGCGCGGCCGTCACCTCCGGCGTGACCAGCGCCTCATCGCCCGGCCCAAGTCCCGCGATCGTCAGCGATCCCGTCATGCGATGTTGTCCGCGCGCCATCCCGTTCCATGCACGAGCACGATTGCAAAATAGGGGCAATCGGTTTCCTCGACATCGACCAGCCGCGCAACACGCTCGCCCGGCATGGTGCCGCGCTCGACCAGCCAGGCATCATTGAGACGACCGGCGGAGGCGAGCGCACGGCGCACCTTTTGGAGGTTGCGCCCGGTCTTCATGACGACGAGCGCGTCCGAATTGCGCATCCGCCGTTCGAGTTCATCCTCCGCCATTGTGCCCATCAAGACGGTCGTCACGTCATCGCCCAACGCAATCGGCTGACCGACCACATTCCAGCAGCCGGCCATGCCCGGAATGCCCGCGATCACCTCGATCTCGACGCGGCCTCGCAGGCCCGCGTGCAAATGCATGAAGGAGCCATAGAAGTAGGGATCGCCTTCGCAGAGCACGACGACATCGACCGCGAGCGCAAGCCGCGCCAGACGCTCCGCCCATTCTTCATAGAAGCCGGCGAGCACGCGAAGGTAATCCGGACTGTCGAAGGAGAGCTCGGTGGTGACCGGATATTCCATCGGATATTCGGAGACATTGGCGGCCAGCATGCCTTCGACAATGCGGCGGGCCTGACCGGGACGCCCTTTCTTGCGGAAATAGGCGACGTGCCTGGCTGCGCGCACCTCGCGGTCCGCGCGCACGCTCATCAAGTCCGGATTGCCTGGCCCGAGGCCGCAGCAAATGATGCGCCCCATCGCTATTCGCTCCGGCTCGCGAGCGCGTTCACGGCGGCGACGGTGATCGCCGAGCCGCCGAGGCGTCCTTCAATTGTCAGGGCGGGCGCCGGCGGATCGGCCATCAGCGCGGCCTTGGATTCAGCCGCGCCGACGAAGCCGACCGGACAGCCAATGATTGCAGCCGGCCTCGGGCAATCGCGATCCTCCAGCATGTTGAGGAGGTGAAACAGCGCGGTGGGCGCGTTGCCGATCGCGACAAGGGCGCCATCGAGGTGCGGTCGCCACAGTTCCAGTGCCGCGGCCGAACGGGTATCGCGCATGGATTGTGCCAGTACGTGAACGGCGGGGTCGCCGAGCGTGCAGACGATGGCATTGACCGCCGGCAACCGCGCGCGTGTAATCCCCTCGGACACCATACGCGTGTCGCAAAGTACGGGCGCGCCGGCCTGCAGCGCATCCCGCGCCGCCGCCACCATGCCGGGCGTGAAACGGATATGGGCCTCGAGCCCTACCATGCCGGCGGCATGGATCATGCGCACGGCCACCTGTTCTTCATCGGGCGTGAAGCGCGTCAAGTCCGCCTCGGCGCGGATGGTGGCAAAGGACTGTCGATAGATCGCTGCACCGTCGGTTTCATAAATGTGCGGCATCAGCGTCCTCCCGCCAGCATGGAGGGATTTTCGATGATGACGCCGTGGCTCAAGCCACGCATAACTGGCGCGGCGCGCGGCGAGCCGTCGCGGATGAGATCGAATCCGGCGCTGGTCGCAACCAGCGTGATCGCGGTCGCCCCGGAATGCGCGCAGCCCTTGGCGCAGCCCGAAACGTGGAGGCGCGCGTCCGCGGCGATGTGCGGCGCAAGCGCGGCAGCCAGCGTGCGGGTATCGGCAAGAGCCTCGCGGCAGCGCGGCGCGCCGCTGCAAGCGATGACGCGAAGCGCTGGGTCATCGGCCTCGGTGATGAGGTCCGCACCGCGCGGCATCGTGCGTGCTCCCTCAGCAAGAATCATCCGCCACGGTGTCATACGCAACCCTTGCGCATCTGCGGCAATAAGCCGAAGCGCCGAATGGGGCAGTTGCCCGAATGCGACGCCGACCATCGCACCCAGCGGACAAAGACCGGGACGAGGCACAGCGATCGTCGGTGCGGGCTCGGTCCTACCGAGCAGTGCATCCGGCAATCTCGCGCCGGCCATGATGTGGGCGGCCATGCGCCCTCGCCTGCCGCTGGTGCCGCCTGAGGTAATGAACCATTCGGCAAGCGCGACTGCAACGCTCACAGCGTCGCCGCGCGTAACGGAGCGACCAAACTCAGCGCCATCGGCGCGCACCAAAAGGCCGCCCGCGCGGCCACGCTCGATCCGAATGTCCGCGGATGCGCCAGCAAGCACCCGTTCCTTGCCGTCATCGACAGCGAAGCCAAATTTGGTCGGAAGAGCTAGCCCACTGCCGGCAAGGGCCTGCTCCAGTTCGGCTGCGAGCGAACGCGTGTCATCGCCTATGCCCCAGAACGGTGTCACCAGGATGTTGCGATGCGACTCGGCCTCCGGATCATGGTCAAGCAGCTTCAATTGGGCGAGACCGTCGAGCAGAGACAAGTGTCCCTGATCACTCACGCCTCTGATCTGGAAGTTGGCCCGGCTGGTCAAGTCGATCAAGCCGTTGCCGTAACACTCTGCCAGATCAGCCAGCCCTGCCGCCTGTGCCGCATCGAGCCTTCCGCCATAGGGGCGCACGCGGACCACGAGCCCGTCGCCTGACTGCATCGGCCGCAACGCGCCAGGGCACCAGCCCTTGATAGCGACCGTACTCATGACGCCTCGCGCGGCGCAGCCGCGATCGAATTTCGGCGCGTCTTCCAGAGTGATGCCAAGCCAGTGACGACCGTGACAGGGACTTTTGCGAGCGTGTTCATTCCGCGGCTTCTGGCAGGGCGGCGATAGGTGGAATGCGAGCGAGCGATTGTTTGCGGAAGATCTCCGGCCGGCTGCGCCATGGCACGATGCCATCGGGTGCCGCCGCGTAAGCTGACGCGCCGGCAATCACGTCGTGCGCGTTGCCATCGGACAAGCGACCGTAGACATAGGACCACCGTCCCGGCGCGCTGAGCGCGACCGAGCAGCCCTGGTTACAGGCGGACAGGCATTCGACGGGAACGACGACGCCGTCAGGCACGCCCGCGTCGAGAATAGCGGCATGCAGGCGCGCACCGGGCGTAATCTCGCCTTCCCCGAGCGTCTGGCCCGGGCGGCATGTGATGCAAACGTGAAGAGTGACGATCATCGCCCCTTCCTGAATTGACGGCGGGAAGCGATGAGGTGCACGAACCGTCCTTGAGGAGGCTTCGCTTTCCCCGTCGCGGAACACCCCGTCCGCCGGTCTCAACGTTGCGCTGGCAGGTCTCCCGGCTTGCGGAGCAGGGTCTTTCCCTTCGATCCCCGCCTTCCCGATCCCCAGGGGATCAGTGGCTTCGGGCATCTCTCCGGTCACGGTCGCGGGGGCGGCTGCTTTTCAGGCCAAGCCGTTTGGCTCGAGCCCTATCGCATTCCCTCTTCGCCTGTCGCAGAACAGGCACCAACGCGGGCCGACCATTTGCTCTGGGCCGCAACTTGTCAAGCCAAAGGGACCACGCCGGATGATGTCCGAACCAGATGCCGCCGAGGACGGGGACATCGTCGCGCCCGAGGGCTCCACCGACGCCCGCCACGCCATCAAAATGGCGAAAAAGGAGATGGTCCGCGAAAGATCAGGGCGACCAAGGGCGGCGAAGAGGGACTGATCGGGCGCAGGTGATAAGCCAGGGCTAGCTCGGTAAAGCTTTCGTCGATCACCAGACGGCCGACACGCGGCAGGATCGAAAGAAGTTCACTCTGATCATGATGCTTTCCGTCGGGATCGTTCGGGTTGACCACGATCGCGAGCTCAGCCCTCGCGAGCGCCTCGAGTTCCCGCCGCGATGGTCTCGTGATACGCTCGCGGACCGCTGAGCCGCTCGCCGAGCGCTCCAGCTATGGCGGCTTCGAGCCAGCCGGCATTAATCGAGCGGCGCCGGTTCGCATCGCGCATCATGCATGACCACCCTGCGAAGACCGGGGCGCGCAGCACGAAGAGAACAGCGGTCAGGCGAGCTGGAATGAAGTTTGCCACATCATCGATGCGCGCGCCGCAGCCCAACCAAGGGCTTCGTGTCGCGGCGTATGATGGCCGATCATAGAGTCCAGTGCGTTGATCGCCTTGTAGCCGGCGATGCCAGGTACCCCACCCCGACCAAGCCGGGATTTCTACTTCAGCAAATATGCGCCTGCGAATTGTTCGGCCATCACCGCACGTTCTTCTTCAGTTTGACCCAAATGCGACATCGACCCGTGATGGTCCTTCGCATCCAGCGTATGATGGTCATTTCGATTTAGCACCTCCTCCATCCCTGCCGGATCAGGCTGCGTTGTCTCGTCGAGGATCGGCATGGGCATTTCGGTGGCAGGGCCTGGCGCGGCGAACGCTAAACTAGTCACAACCGATAGCGGAATGCCGAGTTGCACTCGGGGGAAGCTCCCTTCGAGGGCGTGATCGCGGCCTCGTGGGAGGGCCGCTACAGGTCACCTCCGCGGCCGAAGTCTCTCCGCGAAATCATGAAGCAAAAGGAAAGCAATGAGCGCGATTGACCACTGGTGAGTCGTGCGACATACGGATCTTTCTTTACAGGCGTCTCTGGTTGCTCAAATATCTTCTGCGGTGGGTCAGATATCCCCCTCCACATCTGTCACAGATAGGGAGGCTCTTCTATGATCCTATTCAGGATAGTCTTCGCAGTAAGCGCTATCTTGCTAACCAGGGATGCATTTGCGGAGCCGGCGAATCTGGATCGGGACAGCCCCATTTCGCTTTGGGTCGCCAGCAGACTGCACCGATCTGGGAATGACATACGTGAGGAGTGATTCAAAAGGGGACGGTGACAAATGCTGGACTGGAACGAAAGTGTATTGTTCAGGTTATCCCGCCCCTGAAGTTGCATTCATCGGTTATGATGCTTGTGACGGTTTTCAATGTCATCGAACGATGTGCGGTAGCAATCCCAGTCCGGGTCCGAGGGTAATCGCAAGTGAGTCTTGGTACTTCTGTCCTGCCTGCGGCAGTGCAAATATTAGAAGGATCTTGAGATTGAACAAAGTTCCTAACGCACAGATTGCGGGTGCTTGTCCGTGGCGATATTTCTAGGTTCGTGATCATTGGGCAGTGCGTAGGCGCAGTCAGCGCACATGATCGCCCGCTTGTCGCCGATGCAGGTCCGATCCTTGCCGCCGTTGTGCTTGCAATCGCGGCATTTGAATAGGTAGTCACCTGGCGCGCGCAAGATTGACGGAGCGGATCGCTCGAATTTTCGCCGACGTTCAGCGCCCGCATCGACCGGGTGATCGATTAGGCTGGCTACTTCCGGTATTGGCCCTTCGGCGACCTCGTCATAGGGAGCTATGCGGGAAACTGGGTGATGACGGACTGAGATAGGCGGCGTATCGAGGCGGGTGTCGAAGCCTGCCAGAACCTCTCAAGGAGAGCGATACGCCATGAACGAGACTAGCAACATTGTCCCGCTCCGTCAGCCCGACGAGATCGACGATCCACTGACCAATATCCTGCGTGCTGGTGCGCGGCAGCTTCTGGCGCAGGCCGTCGAGGTCGAAGTCGAGACCTTTCTTGCCACGATGAAGGATTTGAAGCTTGCCGACGGACGCGCCCGTGTCGTGCGGCATGGTTACGGCCCGGTGCGAACGATTGCGACGGGCATCGGTCCGGTCGAGGTCGCGCGGGCGAAGATTCGCGACCGTGGGGCGGCCGGCGATAGTGAGCGGATCCGGTTCGGCTCGGCGATCCTGCCGCTGTGGGCACGGCGGACCAGAAGCCTGGATGCGCTGTTGCCGATTCTGTACCTGCGCGGCATCTCGACCGGCGATTTCCAGGAGGCGCTGACGGCCTTGCTGGGCAAGGACGCACCGAACCTGTCGCCCGCGGTGATTTCCGGGCTGACCGCGGAGTGGCAAGGCGAGTACGAGCGCTGGCAGAGGCGCGATTTGTCGGCGCGACGATACGTGTATGTGTGGGCCGATGGCGTCTTCCTGCAGGCCCGCATGGAAGACCACGGCGAGTGCATGCTGGTGCTGATCGGCGCGACGCCGGAAGGCAAGAAGGAACTGATCGGCTTCCAGGTCGGCGTGCGGGAGAGCGCGCGGAGCTGGCGTGAGCTCCTGATCGACGTCAAGCGGCGCGGGTTGCAGATCGCCCCGGAAATTGCCGTCGGCGACGGCGCGCTCGGCTTCTGAAAGGCGCTCGACGAGGTCTGTCCCGGCACAAGGCACCAGCGATGCTGGGTGCACAAGACCGTGAACGTCCTGGACAAGGTCCCGCTCTCGGTGCAGGCCACCATGAAGAAGGATCTGCGCGAGGTCTACTGGGCGCCGAACCGGGCGTCCGCCGAAGCGGCGATCGACGTTTTCGCCGAGAAATACCGCGCCAAATACGGCCGGGCGGTCGAATGTCTGGTCAAGGATCGCGACGCCCTGCTGGCCTTCTACGACTTTCCTGCCGAGCATTGGGATCACTTGCGGACGACCAACCCCATCGAAAGCGTGTTCGCCACCGTGCGGCACCGGACGGTGCACACCAAGGGCTCGTTGTCGCCAACCACCGCCAGGCTGATGGTGTTCAAACTGGTGATCGCCGCATCAAAGACCTGGCGGCGGCTCAAAGGCACAAATCAGTTGCCGAAGGTCATCGCAGGTGTCAGATTCAACGACGGCATCGAGGTCATCCAAATGCCGGCAAACCACGCCGCCTGATCACCTCATCACCCAAAATTCCGCATAGCTCCGTCATAGGCTCCAATGTCCGGTTTGCGCCATAACCTGCCGATCCTCCGATTTCGCTCGTGCGGTCGAAGCCGAAGTACGCCATTGGCGCGAGGGATCAGTTCTCAGAGACAACCCGACTGCTACCGGCTACGCGATGTCGCAATTCGCGTTCACGGGTACGATAGCCAGCACCATATCGTATGAAATCCTAGTTTGGGATGAGAAATCGTGGGCTAAAAATGGCCGGAAGCGACTGGAACCGCCGGCCACGCCCTGACAATCCGCGCAGATTCTTGGAATGCCAACGTTGGTATTCGTGTTGGTACCGAGATTTCGCCGTCATAAAATGCCAAATGAAATCAATAACTTGTCTGTCCAATTCGGCGCCGGCCAGGGACAGATTGCGGCGCCGGAAGTGCAGGACAATTCCAGCATCTGGTTGGCGGCAAATGCGATCGGAATCAAACCGCGGGACCGCAGGAATCGAACTGCAACGCAACAGGCCGACACCTTCTAGGTGCGCGATGCAGCCGCCTGCAATGGGTAAACTTCTTAAGCGATTTTGTAGGTGACCAGCTAGTCACGTGAATCTAAAGTTCGCCACATAAGGTCTGCTGGGCTTTATGGCAGAAGCGTTTGACCGAGGCCAGAATCTGGTCTGCGGACTTGGTCCATTTGAAGGGCTTCGGGTTTCTGTTGTGCAGGTCGATGAAGGTACGGATGTCGGTCTCGAGCTGCCTGACGGAGGTGTGGACACCTCGCTGGATCTGCTTTCTGGTGAGTTCAGCGAACCAGCGCTCGACCTGATTGATCCATGACGCGGACGTCGGCGTAAAATGAACATGAT
>NZ_JCAMOT010000076.1:0-19342 GCF_059512425.1 Bradyrhizobium sp. Leo78 | reverse complement strand
TTCACCTTGGCAGAATGGCTTCGCCGAACGGCTGATCGGATCGATTCGGCGGGAATCTCTGGACCACATCATTGTCCTGGGCGAGGTGCATCTGCGCCGCATTCTGAAATCTTGCGCCCATTACTATAATGGCACGCGCACTCACCTATCCTTGAACAAGGACGCGCCGATGTCACGTTCCGCCGAGGCAGCAGGACGCATTCTGTGCCGTCCGATCCTCGGTGGACTGCATCACCGATATGCTCGCGTTTGATTTGCGGTAGGCACAAGCTCGGCTATGCCGATCGTCCAGCCGAGGGCTCCGACATGGCCTTCATGGCGTTCGGCATCGTGTTCGGCAGCCTGGTCGGCGCCTTCACGATCCGGATCGGGGGCATCCCGCTATCGCTGGGCACAGCCGTGGGTGCGATCGTCGCGGGCATCATCTGCGGCTATATGCGCTCGACCATGCGCACCTTCGGGCACATCCCGGGCCCGGCCATCTGGGTGTTCAACAATGTCGGCCTGAACGGCTTCATTGCCTGCATTGGTCTGAACGCGGCACTCGGCTTCGTTGGCGGCATCCAGAACTACGGTGTGACCCTGTTCCTGGCCGGCACGCTCGTGACACTGGTGCCTATCATCGCCGGACTGCTACTCGGCCACTACGTGTTCAAGTTTCACCCGGGCATCATGCTCGGCGCCTGCGCTGGGGCACGCTCGACCACCGCCGCACTCGGTGCGCTGCAGGAGGCCGCCAAGAGCAATGTCCCGGTCGTGGGCTATGCGACGGGCTATGCGGTGTCCCGTCTCGTGATGGCACTGCTGACGATCGTCGTCGTCAACGCCTTCTAGGCGCCCACTTCTCACGCCGCCGCTGTCCTCCGAGGACGCGGCGGCGTTCTCTTGACGGTAGCTCCGCTCCACCACCGCAAGAGGAGCTTGCCCGTTTGACTCTGCTCGGCGCTCATTTCTGGTGGCGATGGATCGCGCACGAACGGCGGCTTTTGGCGGACTATCAAGGCGCTATGTGGCGAGCTAAGCCGCCCTCCGGTACGAAAACAGTGCTTCCAGCATAGTGGGTCCAGCGATGTAGCGGACCCCCGCTACCAACGGTCACCCCCCGATCGAACCGTTATGAGCGGCAGGACAAACGGTGCGATGCACGTGTGGTAGGGCGTCCGCCTGCGTACGGCATGTTCATCCGCCTTGGCTATGTCGATGGAAGACAATCGGCAGATCCGCGCCGTCGACGAGACCGGTCAAGATCGGTCCCTGCAGTGCGCTCTCAAGGCCGTCTTGTACCGACCAACCCGGTGTCGCTTGGCGGCGACGAGCTTGGATGATGTCACCACGTCAATGATCCTTCAGTCGAAGGGTAGCACGAGCAGTGCAATAGGCATTTTCTGCCAAATCAATCGCTTTCCAATTCGAACAAATCGGTAATAAGCTGCGTTCCTTGGACAACGGAGTCGCCCAGAGCGTGGAGTAGTTTGCCTCACTATGGATTTGATGGAGAATAGTGTCGGTGCATGGCGTGTCGGCGTGCTGTTTTCGGAGACAGGCGTCACATCGACGATCGAGCGGACGCAGCTGAATGCCACCTTGCTCGCGATCGAGGAAATCAACGGGAAAGGAGGAGTTCTGGGACGGCCGATCGAGCCCGTGTTGTACGACCCTGCTTCCGATCCCAAGAAATTTCGGGGTTTCGCGGAGCGGTTGTTTCAGGTCGATCGGATCAGGCTCGTGTTTGGCTGCTACATGTCGAGCACGCGCAAGCAGGTCCTGCCCGTGGTAGAAGCGCACCGTGGTCTCCTGTTCTATCCGACCCTCTATGAGGGTTTCGAGTACTCGCGCCATTGCATCTACACCGGCGCGGCGCCGAACCAGAATTCACTGCAGCTCGCCAAGTTCCTCCTGTCCGCCTATGGCAACAGGTTTCTGTTCGTCGGCTCGAACTACATCTATCCCTACGAGTCGAACCGCGTGATGGCGGACTTCGTGGTGCAGAGCAAAGGCAAGGTGCTGGACGAGATCTATGTGCCCCTGCGCCCGGATCCGAAAGATTTTGACAAGGTCGTCAGCCGCATCAAGAAGACTTCGCCCGACGTCATCTTCTCCACTGTGGTGGGCAGCGGCACATCCGTGCTTTATCGTGCCTATCGCGCGGCCGGCCTGGATCCGGCGCGCATGCCGATCGCGAGCCTGAGCACCAGCGAAGCGGAGGTTGCGGAAATGGGTGCCGAAGCCGCCGAAGGCCACATCACCGCTGCTCCCTTCTTCGAGACGCTTTCCTCGCCGGCGGCAAAGCGCTTCGTCACCAGCTTCAAGGAGAAGTACGGTGCTGATGCTCCCGTCACCGCCTGCGCCGAGGCCGCCTATTTCCAGCTTCATCTGGCGTTTCGTGCGGTGGCGAAATGCGGCTCCGACGATCCCGAACAGGTGCTCGGAAACTTGCGCGACGCAGAATTCGATGCCCCGCAGGGCCGCGTCAGGGTCGATCCGGAGAACAATCACACCTTCCTGTGGCCGCGGATCGCCCGGCTCGACCGTCACGGCCGTTTCCAGACGGTCTGGAATCCCGGCGTGCGGGTGAAGCCCGATCCCTATTGTGTCGTCCAGAGCCTCGACGATTGGTCGGTCGAGCTGCCGTTGCTCCACTCATGAGCACCCCGTAACGGAGAACTGGACGTGGCCATCCAAATTCTTCGGGACTTGCGCGGGTTGCGGGTTCACGTCGTGCATCCGGCTGACACCGAGCGCACGAGGTTGGTCGAGCATCTGCGCCGCATCGGGTGCATGGTCGAGACTCAGTGGCCGGTGCCGGACTGCTGGGCCGAGGGTGCCGACATCGTGCTGCTCGCGATCGAGCACGACGTACGCGAGGAGATCCAGCAGCTGTTGAAGTCGGATGCAAACCACCGGCCGACGCTCATCGCCGTTGTCAGCTACGAGGATCCGTCCACGCTGCAGCTTGTGCTCGAAGCCGGCGCGGTCGCAGTGATCGAGCGGCCGATCAGGCCGTTCGGTCTGCTCACCAACCTGACGATCGCGCGCAGCCTCTGGCTCGAGCGGCGCGAGGCCGACAAACGCGTGCGCAAACTCGAGCGCAAGCTCGCCGGCATCCAGCGCATCCAGAAGGCGAAGGTCATTCTGATGGACGGTCAGGGATTGAACGAAGCGGAAGCATACGAAACGATCCGCAAACAAGCGATGGCGAAGCGCTTGTCGATGGACGACATGGCGGCCGCGATCATTCACGCAAACGAGCTGTTGCAATACCGCGTGAAAGGTGATTAGCTTTTGAGGCGTCGCGAGAGGAAATCCTTCTCGCGACTTTTGCTGGACCATCGATGCTGCTGGTTCAGCTCAGGCTAGGTAAGCCCGAAAGATCCGCGAGGATCTGTCGGGCTTTTTTGCTTTGTGGGGTCGAGATTCGCCGCCGACGCGTTAGCGTTTTCGGGGAGCGGCCTGATCTGGGATTTTTCTGGCTTCGAAACAACGTGCTTCGGCGCGAACGGCTTGGTGTGCCTCGACACATGGGGAGTGTAGGTATGGCGATCGACAGACGCAGGTTTCTGAGGAATGGCTTGCTCGCAAGCGGCACGGTGATCACGTCGCCATGGGTCTTTCAGACCGGCGCGCGTGCGGCGGGCGAGGTCAAGGTCGGCGTGTTGTTCTCTCTGACCGGAGGTCTTTCGATTATCGAGAAGTCGCTGCATGACGCCACGCTGATGGCCATCAGCGAGATCAATGCCGCCGGCGGCGTCAAAGGGATGAAGGTCGTGGCGATCGCCGAGGACGGCGCATCCGATCCGAAGACCTACAACGAAAAAGCTTCGAAGCTCGTGATCCAGGACAAGGTGCCGACCGTGTTCGGTTCCTACACGTCGGCGAGCCGCAAGGCGGTGCTGCCGGTGTTCGAGAAGCGCAACAACCTCTACTTCTATCCGACCTATTACGAAGGCTTCGAATGCTCCAAGAACGTCGTCTACACCGGCGCCGTTCCAAACCAGCAGCTTTCGAATTTCATCCCGTGGATCATCAAGACGCTCGGCAAGAAGAAGTTCTTTATCGTCGGATCGAACTACATCTATCCGCGCGAAATGGCCAAGGTCTCGAAGATTCTGATCGAAAAGAACGGCGGCGAATGGATCGCCGACGAATATCTCGAGCTCGGCCATTCCGAATGGGGCTCGATGGTCAACAAAATCAAGAGCTCGGGCTGCGACGTTGTGCTGTCCAACGTGGTCGGCGACTCCGTGGTCGCCTTCTACCGCGAATACAAGAACCAGGGCTTGACCCACGACAAGCTGCCGATCTGCGCCACCGTTACTTCCGAGATCGAGATCGCGGCAATGGGCGCGGAATATGCGGTCGGTAGCTACACTTCGTTCCCGTACTTCCAGGCGATCGACACCGATCGCAACAAGGCCTTCGTCGAGCGCTACCGCGCCTTCGTGAAGGATCCGAAGGCGGTGACGCACCATGCGCTGGAATCTTCCTATTTTCAGGTGTTCCTGTGGAAGCAGGCGGCCGAGAAAGCCGCTGAGATCACGCCAACCGCGATCCGCGAGGCGGTGAAGGGACAGGAGTTCGATGCGCCGAACGGCCACGTGAAGATCGATCCCGAGAACCTGCACACCTACCTCACGCCGCGCATCGCGCAATGGCTCCCAGACGGGCAGGGCAAGATCATCGACGCCTATAAGGAGCCGGTCGTACCGTTGCCCTATGTCGCCTATGGCGAGACCCCGACCAACCTGTTCTGCACAGGCAAGGGGCTCGACACGGCCAAGCTGAAAACCTGATCGAGGCATACAGCCTCCGCCGCGCTTGCTCGCGCGCGGTGGAGGGTGGGGCGGTGGCATGCTTGAAGTTCTCTTTATCGGTCTCAGTCTCGGGTCGATCCTGCTTCTGGTCGCCCTTGGCCTTGCGATCACCTATGGCGCGATGGGCGTGATCAACATGGCCCATGGCGAGATGGTGATGGTCGGCGCCTATGTCACGGTGCTCTCGGGCATCTGGCTCGGCACCAATATCTTTGTCGCGATACCGCTCGCCTTCATCGTCACCGCGCTGCTCGGGCTCTTGATCGAGCGCGTGGTGGTGAGGCGGCTCTACGGCCGCCTGCTCGACACGCTGCTTGCGACCTGGGGCATCGCCATCCTGATCCAGCAGGCGGTGCGGCTGGAATTCGGCCTGTCGTTTCTCGGCATCCACATCCAGGGCCTCGGGCCGGGCCTACAGAACGTCGCAGTGCCGCCGTTCCTGCAGGGCACGTTCTCCATCCTCGGCGCCGACATCAACCGCTACCGCACCTTCATCATCCTGGTGACCGCGATCCTCGCGCTCGTGACCTGGTTCATTATCTATCGGACGTCGATGGGCACACAGGTGCGCGCCATCATCCGCAATCCGAGGATGGCCGCGGCCTGCGGCATCGACGTCACCCGCGTCAACGCTCTGACCTTTGCTTTCGGGTCTGGTCTCGCCGGCGTCGCCGGTGTGATGATGTCCGGCTTCAAGACGGTGTTTCCCGATATGGGCACGTCGATGGTGGTCGACGGCTTCCTTGTCGTTGTCATGGGCGGCGTCGGCAGCCTGCTCGGCTCGGTGTTGTCGGCAGGCATCCTCGGCGAGATCAACGGGCTGGTGGCGGCAGCCACTAACGACATCCTGGCGCGTGCGGTCGTGTTCGGCGTCGTCATCGCCATCATCGTGCTCAAGCCGAAAGGGCTGTTCGCCCTGAAGGGGCGCTAGCGATGCCGATGAAACGCAAGATCGACTGGGCGATCTATGCCGCGTTCGTGGTGCTGGTGATGCTCCTGCCGCTGGTCATGGATGCGTTCTGGCTGAATCGGGTGGCGAAATATCTCGTGTACGGCATGCTCGGTGTCGCCGTGGCTCTGTCCTGGGGCTATGCCGGCATTCTCAATCTCGGCCAGGGCCTGTTCTTCGGCGCCGGCGCCTACGTGCTGGCGATGTCGCTGAAGCTCGCGAGCACGACCAGTCTGCAGCAGGGCTCCGACAAGCCGGTGCCGGATTTCATGCTGTGGAACGCCGAGCCGGGCGCGCCGACCGAGCTCTGCTGTATCAACAAGGCTTCGTTCCTCTGGCTGCCGTTCCAGAGCCAGTGGTTCGGTGTTGCCATGGGACTGATCCTGCCGGTGCTGCTCGCCACCATCCTCGGCACCATCGTGTTCCGCAAGCGCATCTCCGGCGTATTCGTCTCCATCATCACGCTGGCGCTGGTGCTCCTGGTGCGGCTGGTGGTGATCGACTCGCAGCCCGTCACCAACGGCTTCAACGGGCTCACCGATCTCGGCTGGTTCAATGTCGCGGGCCTCGAATTCGACCCCTACATCGTCCCGACCTATTACCTCGTCGCGGTTTCGCTCAGCCTCGTCCTTGTCGGCACGCGGCTCCTGATCGACACGCGTTCCGGCCTGATCTTGCAGGCGGTGCGCGACGACCAGAATCGGGCGCGCTATCTCGGCTTCGACGTGCCGGCCTACCAGACCTTCTTCTTCGCGGTCTCGGCGGCGATCGCGGGTTTTGCCGGCATGCTTTACGTGATCGTGTCGGAGTTTGCTTCCCCGACCTTCATGGACCTCACCTTCTCCATCACCATGGTGGTGTGGGCCGCCGTCGGCGGGCGCGCTTCGATCCTGGGGGCCTGCATCGGCGCGATCCTGATCAACACGATCTCGGCCACTGTCAGCGAGACCGAAGGCTTTGCCGAGGCCTGGAAGGCGATCATCGGCCTGATCTTCGTGCTGGTGGTGCTCTATCTGCCGCGCGGCCTTGCCGGGCTCGCGCATGATTTCATCGATCGCTTGCTGGCGCGCAAGCCTACGGCTTCGCCGCAGGCGCTGCCGGTGAGCGAAACATCGTCACAATTGGCGGAGTAGGCGATGGCGCAATCGGCACTCACCATCGACGGCTTGAGCGTGGATTTCGAAGGCTTCAAGGCCGTCAACGGCGTGACCATGACCGTCGATGACGGCGAGTTGCGCGTGCTGCTGGGCGCCAACGGCGCCGGTAAGACCACGCTGATGGATTTGATCTCCGGCAAGACCAAGTCGACCGATGGCCGCGTCTATCTGCACGATACCGACATCACCAACTGGGAAGAGCACAAGATCGCGCGCGCCGGCATCGGGCGCAAATTCCAGATCCCGAGTGTGTTCAAGGAACTCACAGTTCGTCGCAATCTCGAAGTGGCGAGCTGCAAGAAGCCCGGCGTGTTCGCCAATCTGCGCTTCGGCTTCGGCACTGATGCGGAGCGCAATGTCGATGAGGTGCTGGAGCTGATCGGCCTCACCGAGGAGCAGGACCGCATCGCCGCCTATCTCAGCCATGGCGAGACCCAGTGGCTCGAGCTCGGCCTTCTGATCACGCAGAATCCGAAGATCATCCTCCTGGACGAGCCGACCGCGGGCATGACGCAGGCCGAGACGCACAAGACCTCAGAGATCGTCAACAACCTCAAGGGCCGTCACACCATCATCGTCGTCGAGCACGACATGGCCTTCGTCCGCGAGATCGCCGAGCGTATCACGGTGCTGCATCTCGGCCAGGTGCTGGCCGAGGGAGACGTCGAGCAGATCGAGAACAATCTGAAGGTGCGCGAGGCCTATCTGGGATCGAAGGGGATTTCGTGATGCTCGCCTTCGCCCATGTCGACAGCTTCTACGACCGCAGCCACATCCTGCACGATGTCTGCCTCGACGTGCCCGACGGCGAGGTGACCGCCGTCATGGGCCGCAACGGAACCGGCAAGACCACGCTGCTGAAGACGCTGATGGGCCTCACCGACCGGATGGGCGGCGAAATCAGCCTCGATGGCGATGATCTTGGTGCGAAGCCGACGTTTCAACGCGCGCGGGCAGGCATCGCCTATGTTCCCCAGGGCCGCGAGATCATCCCGGATTTCTCGATCCGTGAGAACATCCTGATGGGCTCGTTTGCGCGGAGCGACGGCAAGCGGGAGATCCCGCCGCTCGTAGCCGAGCTGTTCCCGTATCTGATCGACAATCTCGACCGCAATGGCGGCGTGCTGTCCGGCGGTCAGCAGCAACAGCTCGCGATCGCGCGGGCGCTCGCCGCCGATCCGAAGATCATCCTGTTGGACGAGCCCAACGAAGGCATCCAGCCATCGATCGTCGAGGAGATCGAGAACGTCATCATCCGCCTTAACCGGGACGTCGGACTCACCGTCATCCTGGTCGAGCAAAACGTATCGTTCGTCCGCCGCGCCGCGCATTGCTTCGCCATGATGGAGAAGGGGCGCGTGGTGGCATCGGGCAAGATAGGCGAACTCAGCGACGCGCTGGTTCACCGCCACATGGCGGTGTGAACGGAGCGTCGCGGTGGCAGGCAACGGTGCGTGAGGACCAGAACCAGTGACCAGAAAACCGCAAGGAGAGCTATATGTTGCACGGTGATATTACTTCCAGCAACGACACGGTGGGCGTCGCCGTCGTGAACTACAAGATGCCGCGGCTTCACACCAAGGCGGAGGTGCTCGCCAACGCTCGCAAGATCGCCGACATGATCGTCGGCATGAAGACCGGTCTGCCTGGCATGGATCTGGTGATCTTCCCGGAATATTCCACCCATGGCATCATGTACGACTCCAAGGAGATGTACGAGACGGCGTCTGTCGTGCCGGGCGAGGAGACAGAGATCTTTGCCGAAGCCTGTCGCAAGGCGAAGGTCTGGGGCGTGTTCTCGCTCACCGGCGAGCGGCACGAGGAGCATCCGAAGAAGGCGCCCTACAACACGCTGATCCTGATGAACGACAAGGGCGAGATCGTACAGAAATATCGCAAGATCATGCCCTGGGTGCCGATCGAAGGCTGGTATCCCGGCAACTGCACCTACGTCTCCGAGGGGCCGAAGGGCCTGAAGGTTTCACTCATCATCTGCGATGATGGCAATTATCCCGAGATCTGGCGCGACTGTGCGATGAAGGGCGCCGAGCTGATCGTGCGCTGCCAAGGCTACATGTATCCGGCCAAGGACCAGCAGGTCATCATGGCCAAGGCGATGGCCTGGGCCAACAATGTCTATGTCGCGGTTGCGAACGCCGCCGGCTTCGACGGCGTCTACTCATATTTCGGCCATTCAGCGATCATCGGCTTCGACGGCCGCACGCTCGGCGAATGCGGCGAGGAGGATTACGGCGTGCAATACGCCCAGCTCTCGAAGTCGCTGATCCGCGACGCGCGCAAGAACGGCCAGTCGCAGAACCACCTCTTCAAGCTGGTCCACCGTGGCTACACCGGCATGATCAATTCCGGCGATGGCGATCGCGGCGTCGCGACCTGCCCCTACGACTTTTATTCGAAGTGGATCGCCGACCCAGAAGGAACGCGCGAGATGGTCGAATCTTTCACCCGCTCGACTGTCGGAACCGAGGAATGCCCGATCGAGGGAATCCCGGCCAAGAAGGTCGCGCATCGCTGAACAGGCCTATAATGCGGCGCCGGCCGGAGAGTCGGCCGGCGCACGCGAAACCATGAAGCAAGAGAGGATGCGCCGTCATGACTCTCGATTACGAAATCTACGACCTTGGCGACGTCAGGCTGCAACGCGGCGCCACCCTGCGTGGCTGCAAGCTGGCCTACAAGACCTTCGGCACGCTGAACGCGGCGAAGGATAACGTCGTCGTCTATCCGACCTGGTATTCCGGCCAGCACTACGACAATGAATGGCTGATCGGGGAGGGCCGCGCGCTCGACCCGAACAAATACTTCATCATCATCCCGAACATGCTCGGCAACGGGCTGTCGTCTTCGCCGAGCAACACGCCCGAGCCGTATAACGGCCCGCGCTTTCCCCATGTGACGGCCTACGACAATGTGCGCGTCCAGCACCGCCTGGTGACCGAGAAATTCGGCATCACACACATTCGCCTTGTGACCGGCTGGTCGATGGGCGCGCTGCAGACCTTCCACTGGGGCGCGCTCTATCCGGACATGATGGACCTGATCGCGCCATTCTGCGGTTCGGCCAAGTGCTCGCGGCATAATTTCGTCTTCCTCGAAGGCGTGAAGGCGGCGCTGACGGCGGATGCGGCCTGGAAAGAAGGCTGGTACACCGAGAAGCCGGCCCGCGGCTTGCGCGCCGCCGCGCGCGTCTATGCCGGCTGGGGATTCTCGCAGGCGTTCTATCGCGAGAAGCTTGATCTCGATACGTTGGGCTACTCCTCGCTGGAGGACTTCCTGGTCGCGTTCTGGGAAGGTTTCTTCCTGCCCAAGGACCCGAACAATCTCCTGACCATGCTTTGGACCTGGCAGAACGGCGATATCAGCGACAACGAGATCTATAAGGGCGATTTCAAGGCGGCGCTCGGCGCGATCAAGGCCAGGGCCTACGTCATGCCCGGTCAGACCGACCTCTATTTTCCACCCGAAGACAGCAGGTTCGAAGTCGAGCATATGCCGAACGCCGAATTCGTTCCGGTGCCCTCGATCTGGGGCCATTTCGCCGGCGGCCCCGGCACCAACCCGGTTGACGTCGACTTCATCGACGTCAAGCTGAAGGAACTGCTCGCCAAATGACGGCCGGAGCATGATGACATCAGGTCAAACTCTATCCGAGGCTGCACCCCTCTCCCGCAAGCGGGAGAGGTGAAGATGTGGGAAGGAGACTGCGATGCTGCGCATCGAACGTGTGCTCGGTAGCCGACTGGAGCCGGAATTGTCCGAGGAGCTGCATCGGCTCGAGCACCGCGGCGCGGTCGATATTGTAAACGTGCCTGTTGCCGACCTGGCGCGGCGGCGGCTTTTGATCACCACCCGTGGCGGCGTCGAACTGGCGATCGCGCTGCCGCGCCACCAGAAACTGTTCGACGGCGCAGTACTCGTGCTGGAGAGCGACAGCGCGATCGTCGTGCGCGCGGCGACCGAACGCTGGCTGAAGCTCGAACCGCGCTCGATCGCGGATGCGATCGAACTGGGCTATCACGTCGGAAACCTGCACTGGCGTGTCCGCTTTGGCGGCGAAGTTCTGTTCGTGGCGCTGGAGGGACGGCCCGAGGATTACATCGCAAGGCTGGAGGACATGGTCGCCTCGCGCCGCGTCGGCATCAGCGTGCTCGACGAGGAAGAGGACGTGCCAGATCACGCGGCGGCCGAGGACGATCATGATGGACATCACGTCCACCAGCACGACCAGAGCCACTAAGCGATGCTGTCGACCTTGCGCGCGCTATGGCAGGCAGACGGGGCGTTTCCCAGCGGCTCCTTCGCCTTCTCCTATGGGATCGAGGGCCTCATCGCGCTGCGCGATGGCCTAGACGCGTGCGAGTTGAAGCGGTTGGTGTCGGCGGCGCTGAAACATCGCTGGGCCAGCTATGACCGGGTCGCGTTGCTGCGCGCTTTCCGCTGCAACGGCGATCTCGCCGTCATCGCTGCTGTCGATCGCGACGTGGAAGCCTCGACGCTGGTCGAGAGCCTGCGCGCGGGTTCGCGCCGCAATGGCGCGTCGTTTCTGGCCTCACATGCGCGGATCGGCAACGATCTAGCGGCGATCCTGCGCGACGCAGTGCGGTCGGGCGAATGCCTGGGCCATATCGCGGTGATGCAGGGCGCGGTCTGGTCCTCGGTGGGGCTCGACGAAAACCTGGTGCAGCTGACCTCGGGTTACACGGTCGCGTCGGGCCTGATCACTGCTGCGATCCGGTTAGGGGCGGTCGGGGCGCTGCAAGGGCAGGAGGTGCTCGCCGATTGCCTGCCGCTGATCGAGCAGATCACGATGAGCCAGACATTGCCCGATGCGGAGCTCGAAAGCTTTGCGCCCTTCCTCGACGTTGCCGCGGCTCGCCATGCGCAGGCCGACCTGCGACTGTTTGCCAATTGAAAGCGAGAAGGCATGCTGCTGACACCCACGGAACTCGAACGGTTGACCATCTTCAATGCCGCCGAGTTGGCGCGCCGCCGGCGTACCAGGGGATTGAAGCTGAATTATCCCGAAGCGGTCGCGATCATCACCGACGAGATTTTGGAAGGCGGGCGTGACGGCCGTTCGGTCGCAGACCTCATCGGCCATGGCTCCACGATCCTCTCCACGGATGACGTGCTGCCCGGCATTGCCGCGATGATGGATGTTATCCAGGTCGAATGCGTGTTTGCAGATGGCACCAAGCTCGTCACCGTGCATGAGCCGATCCGCCCGCCGCCGGGCGCTGCCGCCGACACCGAGCATCCCGGCGCCATCACCGCGCGTGACGGTCAGCTCGAACTCAATCCCGGGCGGCGCAAGATGAAGTTGACTGCGGTCAACACCGGCGACCGTCCGATCCAGATCGGGTCGCATTTCCATTTCTTCGAGGTCAACAAGGCGCTCGAATTCGACCGCGCCGCGGCCTTCAATATGCGGCTCGACATTCCCGCCGGCACGGCGGTGCGTTTCGAACCCGGCGCCTCCAAGGAGGTGTCGCTGGTCGAGTTCGGCGGGCGGCGCGAACTGACCGGCCTCAACAATCTCACCGACGGTGTCGGCAGCGATCCGGCCGTGCGCAGCGCCGCGCTGACGCGAGCACGCGCGCGCGATTTCAGGGGAGCATAACCTGTGGCGATGATCGACCGGCGCGACTACGCAGCGCTTTATGGGCCGACAACCGGCGATTCCGTTCGCCTCGGCGACACTTCGCTCTTCGCCGTGGTCGAGAAGGATTATGCCGTCTATGGCGATGAATGCCTGCACGGCGGCGGCAAGACCTTGCGCGACGGCATCGGCATGGCCGGCATCACCTCGGCCGAAGGCGCGCTCGATTTCCTGCTCTGCAATGTCGTGGTAATCGATCCCGTGCTCGGCATCGTCAAGGGCGATCTTGGCATCAGGAATGGCCGCATCGTCGGCATCGGCAAGGCAGGCAACCCCGCGATCATGGACGGCGTCGATCCGCAGCTGATCGTCTCGACCGGCACCACCGTGCGCGATTGCGAGGGCCTGATCGCAACGCCCGGCGCGATCGACGTCCACGTTCATTTCGACAGCGCCGGCCTTGTCGAGCATGCGCTCGCCAGCGGCATTACCACCATGATCGGCGGCTCGCTCGGGCCGATCACGGTCGGCATCGATTCCGGCGGCCCCTTCAATACCGGCAAGATGCTGCAGGCCGCCGAAGCCTGGCCGATGAATTTCGGCTTCCTCGGCCGCGGCAACTCCCATCGCGCGCCGCCGATGGTCGAGCAGCTCGAGACCGGCGTGATGGGATTGAAGCTGCACGAGGACTGGGGCTCGATGCCGGCCGCGATCGACACCTGCCTTCGCGTCGCCGACGACTACGATTTCCAGGTCCAGATCCATACCGATACGCTGAACGAATCCGGCTTTGTCGAGAACACGCTGGAGGCGATCGGCGGCCGCACCATTCACATGTACCACACCGAAGGCGCAGGCGGCGGCCACGCGCCCGATATCATCCGCGTCGCCGGCGAGATGCACTGCCTGCCGTCGTCGACCAACCCCACCAATCCGTTCACGGTCAACACCTTCGACGAACATCTCGACATGACCATGGTCTGCCACCACCTCAATCCGGCGATCCCGGAGGATGTGGCGTTCGCGGAAAGTCGCATTCGTGCGCAGACTATTGCGGCCGAGGACGTGCTGCACGACATCGGCGCGATCTCGATGCTCGGCTCCGACAGCCAGGGCATGGGCCGCATCCACGAGGTGATCTGCCGCACCTGGCAGCTCGCCTCGAAGATGAAGGATCAGCGCGGCGCGCTGCCGGAAGATCGCGAAGGTTTTGGCGACAATGCGCGCATCCGCCGTTATGTGGCGAAGTACACCATCAACGCCGCGCGGACCTTTGGCATTGCCGACCATGTCGGCTCGCTGGAAGACGGAAAGCTTGCAGACATCGTGGTCTGGCGGCCGGCGTTCTTCGGCATCAAGCCGGAGCTGGTCATCAAGGGCGGCTTCATCGCCTGGGGCGCGATGGGCGACAGCGCGGCCTCGCTGATGACCTGCGAGCCGATGCTGATGCGCCCGCAATGGGGCGCGTTCGGCCGCGCGCCGGCGGCGCTGTCGGCCTGCTTCGTGCATCCGCTCGCCGTGGAGCACGATCTCGCCGGTGCCCTCGGCCTGTCGAAGACATTGCTGCCCGTGAAGGGAACGCGAAAGCTCTCCAAGGGCGACATGCTCTGGAACGATCTTTGTCCGAAGATCACCGTCGACCCTGAAACCTTTGACGTCTTCGTCGACGGTGCGCTTGCGACCTGCGAACCGGCGCGCGAATTGCCGCTGGCGCGGCGTTATATGCTGAGGTGATGCGATGCTCGACAAGCTGCATCCCATTGAGCGCGCCGCAACCCATGCCAGTCCCGCCGCGGCACGCGTCGGCATCGGCGGTCCCGTCGGCTGCGGCAAGACCGCGTTGATCGAGGCGTTGATTCCGGTCTTGCAGCGTCGGGGTATCGATTTCGCTGTAGTGACCAACGATCTCGTAACCAAGGAGGATGCCGAGCGGCTGCGTCGTTCGGGCCTGATCGACCCGGCGCGTGTCTCCGCGGTCGAGGCGGGCGCCTGCCCGCATACGGTGATCCGCGAGGACCCGACGCTCAACATCGCCGCCGGAGACGATCTCGAAACGCGCTTTCCCGGGCTCGAACTGATCCTGTTCGAATCCGGCGGCGACAATCTCGCCTCGACCTTCTCACTCGACCTGGTCGACTGGTGGATGTTCGTGATCGACGTCGCGGGCGGTGACGACATTCCGCGCAAGAAGGGGCCGGGCCTGCTCCGCTGCGACCTCCTTGTCGTCAACAAGATCGATCTCGCGCCGCATGTCGGCGTCGCGCTCGAGCCGATGCTTGCCGAGGCTGTCAGCGTGAGGGGAGGCCGGCCGGTGCTTGCGACGAACGCGCGCTCCGGTGCCGGCATCGAGGCGGTTGCCGATGCGATCTCTGCCGCTGTCCTGTTCCGCGTTTGACTCCGGCCGGCGCGCCGAAGCGCATCTCGCCGCGGACGTTGCCGGCGGCCGAACCGTGCTGCGGCGCCAGCATGTCGGCTACCCATTTCACGTCACCCGCGGCTTTTATCTCGACGTCACGCGAGCCGACTTGCTGACGCTTTATTTGCAGTCGGCCGCCGGCGGCCTGTATGCCTGCGACCGTCTCAAGCTCGATGTGGCCATCGCCGCGAATGCCGCATTTCACCTGACGACGCAGGCTTCCACGGTCGTGCACCACGGACGCCAGTCCGGCGCGCTGCAGCAGCAATCCATCACGGTCGGTCCGGGTGCGTTCTGCGCGATCGCGAGCGATCCCTATGTGCTGTTTCCCGGTGCCGATCTTTGTCTCGACACGATGGCGACTGTGGCTGAGGGTGCGGTGCTGTTCCTGGCCGACGGATTCGCCATGCACGACCCGCGTCAGGCGGGACGGCCGTTCGCATCGTTTTCGAGCCGGCAGCGCATCCTGCGTCCCGACGGCAATGTCCTGCTGTTCGATCGTGGATCGATCCGCGGTGACGAGATGCGCGACGGCGCGCTCGGTGATATGGCGGCCGTCGCGACCGTCGTTCTGATCGCCCCGCCGGAAAAAGTGCCAGATCTCGGATCGTTCAGCAAAATCGTCGATAGCTGCGGCTGTCTATCGGGTGCGTCGCCCGCGCCGAACCAGGCCGGGCTCGTGATGCGGATATTGGCGCCTGACGGCGGCACGCTCGCGCGCGGGCTCGAAGCGGCATTTCATGTCGCCGGACGCGCGGCGCTTGGTTCCGATCTCGCACGTCGTCGCAAGTAAGCTCAGCGGCGTGCCAGACGGAAGTAGAGTCCAGACAGTCGCCCCGGCAAATCCTCGATCCGGTGCACCATCATGGTGTTGCCGCGGCCGAAGATCCGTAATGCCGCCTGGATGCCGGCCTTGCCGAGCACCACGCCGTAAGCATCGGTGCCGGCGTTTTTCAGGCCACGCGCAGCACGCCTCGCATCCTCGACCAGATCGAGCGGATCGGATACGTCGATGTCGGACGGCTCGCCGTCGGTCAGCACGATCAAGAGCTTGCGGCCGGAGTTGGCCTTTGCGATCACCTTCCCCGCATGGCGTAGCGCGGTGCCAAGCCGCGTCGACAGCCCCGATCTCAGCCCGGCGAGCCGCGCGATGCAGCTCCGGTCGTACGGCTCCTCGAAGGACTTTATCATGGTCATCCTGACATCTTCGCGTCCGTCTGACGCGAATGCCAGAAGACCGAAGGGATCGCCGAGCCTTCCCATCGCTTCCGCCAGAACCGCGACCGCCAAGCGCTCGACTTCGAGAATGGTCGCGCCGGTGGCGAGCCGGTCGCGGGTCGACTCGGAGACATCGATCAAGAGCAGCGCCGCGAGATCGCGATGCATCGATGTCGACGATCGGAACACGCGCGGATCCGGCTCCTGCCCGATCCGCAACGCAATGCCGGCATCGAGCGCGGCATCGATGTCGATGTCGTGGCCATCATGCTGCCGGTTGAGACGGATGGTCCGGCCGATCCGCACGCCACGCACCAATCGTCCGATCCGGCTACGCAGCGCGTCGGCATGGTCGAGCGCCGCCTCGATCAGGCGCGGATCGCCGGCGCGCGCGGCCACCTCGCGCACCGTGGTCCATTCGGGGCGCTCGATGCCATCCGCGCGGTCCCATTCCGGATATTTCGCGATGACAGTGCCACGCTCGTCCGGTGCTACCGGCCGGCCACGTCCAAGCGCTTCACCTTGCTCGTCCGGCTCGCTGCTGTTGCCATCAGGCGCTTCCTGCCGCTCCATCCGCATCGCATCGACCGGCAGCTCCATCATTTCGCCCGAGGGGGGAGCATTCTCGCCAAAGTCCCATAGCCCCAATCCATCATCGCGATAGACGGGCTCCACGACGTAGGTCTTGACGTTGAACTGTACTCGCATCTGGCCGAGGTCGTTGCCCAGCAGCATGCCGATTTCCCGGCTGATGGCGGGGTCGTCGATGCGAGGCAAGGCCGCTTGAAACATCGTGCGACCCTTCGCGACAAAGCTGTCGTGATCGACATAGGCGGGATCGAACAGTGCGCGCGCCAGCCGCGCCATCAAGGTCGGAGCCGCGATGACGCCGGACGGCGTGGCCACATGGTAAGGCGCCCACAGCCGCCGCAGACCCGGTAGCTGTCGCAGCGCCAGCGTCTCGATACGGGCGTCCTCGATCAGGTTGACGAGCGCTATCTGCAGCGGCTTCAGCTTGCCGACCGGAAACAGCCCGTTGCCCAGCACGAGATGCGCCTGTGCATGCGCCGCCGCGGCCCGGAACAGCGCCCGCGCAGCATCGCCCTGTACGCCGCGAAAGGTTTCGGGCAGGCGGATCAGCGGCCCGGCAATCGAGGTGCGCCGCTGCGGCGCCTGGCTGTTGTCGGCGGCAAAGCTGCGCAGCAGAGGCGGCTTGCCCCAGAGCGCAGTTATGAACGCCTTCAGCTCGATCTCGGCTTCGAGGAACGTCACGCTGCCGAGATCGCGCGCGATCATGCGACGCGCGAGATCGTCCTCGAGGCGGAAAAACGCCAGCCGTCGTACCCTGTTGCCGGAAGCGAATTTCAATCCGGCCGCGACGAAATTCTCGAAGGCGTCGATCGTGCCGGGGCCGAGAATTGCGGCGATGTTGTCGGCGGCCGGCGCAACCGATTCCGGCGCCTGCCGCGCCAGCAGTTCCATCGTCCGCCACCACCTCGCGAGGGCCGGACCGCTGCCGAACACACGCGTGGCAACCGGCAGCGCCTGCAGCGCAGCGGTCGCAGCCCGCGCGCCGGCGTTTCGGCAGATATCGGCGGCCATCTGGCCTGCCACCAAGAGTGGTGCGATCTCCTGCCTGTCCGCAGCGCCGCCGCTCTTGCTTGCCTCCCAATAGGCGATCAGGCAGGCCGGGCCGGCATTGACATACGCGAGCGTCAGCACGGCGCCGGCCCAGGCTTCAAGTTCGTTCACATCGAAACGATGCGAGAGATCGTCCCAGGCGACCAGGAACATCGGCCGCAGCGTCTCGCGCTGGAGCATCAAACGATGGATCCGGCGCGTCGCGCTGTCCTCCTCGTCAGGAGGCACCAGATGCAGCGTTGCCTGTTTGGCTGCGTTCACGGCAAACAGGCCTGGATCGCGTCACTGAGCGCTGCGCGGATGTCGGGATTGTCTGTGATCGGCAGCACGATGGAGGATTGCACGGCAACGTCCAGCGGCAAGCCTGCGCGCACCATCCGCCCGGCGTGGATCAGCATGCGAGTCGAGGCGCCTTCGTCGAGGCCGTGGCCCTGCAGATTGCGCGAGCGCTGTGCTATCGCGACCAGGATGCCGGCAAGCTCGTCATCGGTGCCGCTCTCGCGGACGATGATGGCAGCCTCGGTGGCCGGCGGCGGATAGAAGAAATCGATCGCGACGAAGCGCTGCTTGGTCGATTCCTTTAGGTCCTTGACTGCACTCTGGTAGCCCGGATTGTAGGAGATCGTGAGCTGGAAGTCGCCATGGGCGGGCACGAGCTCGTTGTGCTTCTCCAGCGGCAGGATGCGGCGCGCATCGGTCAGCGGATGGATCACGACGGTGGTGTCCTGCCGCGCCTCGACGATCTCGTCGAGATAGCAGATCGCGCCGTGGCGCACCGCGAGCGTTAGCGGCCCGTCGTGCCAAACGGTTCCCTGCGGCTCGAGCAGGTAGCGTCCGGCCAGGTCGGCGGCGGTCATGTCCTCATGCGCCGCGACCGTGATCAGTGGCTTGCCGAGCCGCCAGGCCATGTGCTCGACGAAGCGGGTCTTGCCGCAACCGGTTGGCCCCTTCAGCATCACCGGCAGGCGCTCGGCATAGGCCGTCTGAAAAGTCACGATCTCATGGCCGAGCGGCTGGTAGTAGGGTTCGTCGGCGATCCGGTAGGCGTCGAGATTCATGAAACATCCTCCGCGCGTGACGAAGGAGTGATGCCGCAAGGCCGAGCGCCATCGTCCCTTCGTGAATGGGATTGGCAGCCATTGCCCCGGAACACGCTGCAGCATCGAAGCGTGCGAACAGGCGAATATCACCTCGATCTAATTACAGCCTGAAAGGCCGGACAAGACAAGCGGATTTAGGTATATCGGCCTGTCTGTACCGAAAACCTAAGCTCGGGCGTAGTGGTGGTGAAGTCCGCCAAGGATGGCGTGTGATTTAATGCTTCCGGTCCGCTGAACCGGGCGGGCGACCGGCGCGTCTTTGTCCAACGACCGGTGCGGTCGGATGTCGTTGTAATAGCGTGCGTAGGATCGCAAAATCCGTCGTAGATGCGTCTCCCCAAAGACGAGGATGTGATCTAAGCACTCGCGGCGGATCGATCCGATCAACCGTTCGGCAACTCCATTCTGCCACGGCGAGGCCGGTGCAGTA
>NZ_JCAMOT010000075.1:0-19418 GCF_059512425.1 Bradyrhizobium sp. Leo78 | reverse complement strand
CGAGCTCCGGCCAGGTGCGCTGGTGCAAAGTGAGCATCATCGCGCAATTCGGATGGCGTCGGCGCATTCAGGTCAACGAAAGAGTCCAGACCCGCGTAGGTATTTGAACGAGCTCCGGCCAGGTGCGCTGGTGCAAAGTGAGCATCATCGCGCAATTCGGATGGCGTCGGCGCATTCAGGTCAACAAACGGCTCAAGGCCGGCGTAAGTGTCTGAGCGAGCCCTGGCAGTTGACGGTGACGCTGGTTCTTGCATCTCCTTCCTCAACAAAGCCCAAGCTCCCTCGCTCGGGGTGGCTGGGGTTGCGGGAAGCGCCTGCGACGGGCTGGGCCGCCCAGCGCCCAGCCCGGACGGCAAAGCCGGCTGCTCGCGGGCTTCTGGCCCTAGAGCATGGTTCGCCTCGACGAGTTTTAAGTAATTCCGAAGGTGCGCCAAATCGGGATCATATAGCCTGCCTTCAGTCAGTTTGAATGCAAGCACATCGTCGCGCAGCGTAAATCCCTCCCTGTCGGAGCGGTTAAGTCGGCCAGCCATGCTCTCCCTGCCATTTTCTTTAAGCCACGCACCCAGGGTATGAAGACGTGCAGCCCGCTCCTGGGCAGACTTCCTTGGCTCAAGATTTTTCAAGGCCTGGTCGAGCGCGCCATCTATGAGGGCGGCGTCTTCGGGATAACGACCCAGATGCCATGAGCTACTTGCGCCGGATGCGCGCTCCGCGCGCTGAAACTCGTCAATCATCTTCAACGCGGGCACGAGGGTTGTGTCGTTCGGACGCAACTTTTTAGCGCGCTTGATGCGTGACTCGTGATCTAGCCTGGCGATTGCGTGGCCCTCGCGGTTGAGCGCTTCAGAAAACATGCGAAGGCTGCCGCTATAGTTCACAACGGCCTTTGCGGGTCGCCTGCTGCTACGAGCTGCGCCCTCGATGAGGGCTTGGTCTTCGGCTGGAATACTCCGTTGCCGCCCACGCTGGGAACGGCCTGACGTACCACCGGGTTCAAGATACTCCCGAAGATAACGCAAGGCAGTAATAATTTTCGGGTTGTCGAATTTATCGGCGTGGGCTACCAGCGAATTGTGATCGAGCGCAGAAATCGATTGCCCATTACGTGCGAGATCCTCTCCAAGACGACGAAGAACCTTTACATAACCACCGACCGTTGCCGCGCTCAGTCCCCGGCGTTCACCTGCCGACCGAATGGCGTTGTCGATGATGGAGGCGTCTTCATTAGGCAGATGGGGGGTGTATACATCTCGAGGCGCGGGCGCCGCTGGGACGGGAGCGGCATCGGCTTGTTGCACCTCATCCAAGCGTTGCTCAAAGCTCGGATGCCCAGCCTCGTCCGCTTGCCCCCCTGACCTGACTGTTGCTTCGCCAAGGCGGGGTGATACCCACGTTGCCAGTCGGGGACTGAAAATATTGAATCTGTTCGGATCCATCGCGACCTCGTTCGACTGGACTTCAGCAATGAGACAGCAGGCTACTGTCGCAACCTGACGAGAGGCTGACGTCGTGGAACCGGCGCTGCCAGCGGCGCCCCCAAAGCTCGCAATCCGAAGACTTTCAAAATCCGTCGTGCCTCAGTTTGAGATTTTTCCGGCCCACCAGATCGTCGTCCATTGGATTGGGGCCAAGGTCCGGGGTCAATTGAGCCACCAGATTGCAGGTGCGGCAATGAGAGCCCAGCGAGGAAGTTTCTGGCGAGCTTGTCACAGCGCTTGACATGTGGCGGAAGTCTTACTCATAGGTCAGAAATATAGGCGACATCTGGATGCTTGAAGAAGGAACGCACCAAAGCTGGTCTGTTGCCGATGTCGGCGAGCTGGGTGCGGACTCGGTCTTCCAATTTCTCGCCTGCGCGCAGCGGCCGGCGTGCATTGCCAGTGCGCTTGGCATGGCTCCATACGAGCTCGTCGGGATTCAAATCCGGGGCATATCCCGGAAGAAAGTGCAGCGTCAGCTTTCCCTGCGTGCTCGCCACGTAGTCCTTGACCACCGCCTTCTTGTGCGCGGGTAGCCCGTCCACAATCAGATGCAGCGCTTTCTTGCGGCGATACATCAGCTTCTTGAGCAGGTCCACGAACAGCTCGCCAGACAGTGCGCCCTTGTACGTCGCGAACCAGAACGCGCCCTTGGCGCTCACCGCCGACGCCGCGCCGATGCTTTGCCGTTGCCCCGGCGTTTGCACCACCGGCGTTTCTCCCTTCACGCCCCACGTCGTGCCTTGCACCGCATCCGCCCGGAAGCCGGATTCATCCCAGAAATAGACATCCGCTTTCTCCCGCTTGGCACGCCGCGCAATGGCCGGATAGGTTTCCCGCTGCCAACGCTCGATCGCCTCCGGGTCACGCTGATAGGCGCGTTGCAATGGCTTCTGCGCGCTCAATCCCAAGCGCGCCAGCATCCCCCCGATCGACGCCAGACTCAGCCTCACGCCGAATTCCCGCTCCACCAGTTCGCGCACGATTTGCCGCGTCCACAAGCCAAAATCGAAACCGTATTGCAGCGGGTTCTTGCCGTTGATCCAGCGAAACACTTGCCGCTCTTGCGCCGGCGTCAACTTCTTCGGACGTCCCGTTCCTTTGCGCGACGCCAGCGCCCGCAGGCCCTTCCCACGACCTTTCACCGTTCTCATCCAGCGGTAAATCACGCTGCGGTGAAATCCATAGCTCTCGACGACGGCGCTCGGCTTTTCACCTTCGGCGCACTCGCTCCAACGCCATCATGCGGATTTCTTCCAGGGTTCGATGGTCAAGTTGTCGGCCGTCGCGTTTCATGCCGATAGCATACACCAACGCCGCAACAATGTCGCCTATATTTCTGACCTATGAGTAAGCTGGTGCGCCCGCCTAGCTAAGGCATTCGCACCTTTGTCTCGGCTCGCCAGCCTTATCCTGCGAACCTCTTCCACGCGGGCATTGAGCGGTTCAATAGCTAAACCTTCCTTGAGATTCTGATCCTCGATCCAAATGCAAAACCGCGAGCCACCGTTATGAAATCCTGCGCTCCGTAAATCCGTCGGAGAAACTTATTCCGCTGCGCATCATTTAAGCCAAGCGACGCGATTTCGTCGGAGCGCAACAGCAAGTGACCACCGTCACTCGGCTTGTTTCCGAACTCCATCACACTCAGCTCGCTGATCGGAGAGGACCGCTTTTCGACGATGACGCGAGGACCAAGTGTCAGATATGGTGTGATTGACGCCCCCTCGCGGACTGTAAGGCTATTTTGTTCGTCGTGTTGGTAAAGACGACGAGGTGCGCTGGTTGGTCGGCCGATCCCCACTATGACTACCGTCACGCCAGCCTTATTACTTGCGAGGTTCGACCACTTGAACGACGTGTAGGCGAAGAGAATATCGCAACCGGCGCTGAATAGGACCGGCCACAATATCGTTACAGATTGCCCTTGGCAGATTGAATTTGTGGCCACGAAGGCAGCAACCGCATTCGTGCTCGCCATGTACTCAGCCGCCTTGATGAACCAGCCAGCGACGTAGTCAAGAAATCCACTGGAGGACGTTCGTCCACCAAGCAGCGCGCGAACCTCGGCCTTTTGTTTTGCGCTCTGCCACGTGAAGCCAAGATAAGGTGGATTGCCGCAGATGTAGGTCTCTCCTCCTTCATTTTCAAAGTCGATCTGCGCCTGATCGAGCGGCGTGTGAAATAGGTCGTCCGCGTGATGCTTCACGCCCGTGCCGGTCGGCGGGCAGATACTTAACCAGTCGAGCCGCAGCGCGTTGCCACAGACAATCCAGTTCTGTGTATCCAACGGCAGGAAATCGGCCAAAGCTTCCTTCTGTCCGCGATAAAGAACGTCGCATTGGTACTCTGCGATGATCAGTGCTAGACGCGCGACCTCGGCAGGAAAATCGCGAAGCTCGATTCCTCGGAAGTTGGTAAGGGGAATTTCGCTGCGCCGGTCGGATTCGCCGCGCCGCCGATTGATCTCGGCCTCGATCTCGCGCATTTCCTTGTATGCGATGACAAGAAAATTGCCGGAGCCGCAGGCCGGATCGAACACCCTGATCTTTGCCATGCGTTTGCGCAGATTGAGCAGAGTGCGAGGATTGTTTCCGGCCTCCTCAAGTTGCGCCCGCAGGTCGTCGAGGAACAGCGGATTTAGCACTTTCAGGATATTCGGCACGCTTGTGTAATGCATGCCGAGCGCGCCACGCTCTTCATCGTCGGCTACGGCTTGGATCATCGATCCAAAGATATCCGGATTGATTTTTGTCCAGTCGAGATTACCGATGTGGAGCAGATAGGAACCCGCGATCCGGCTAAAGCACGGCACATCGGGATTCCCCGCAAATAGGCCACCATTGACATAAGGGAATTTGTTCGCCCACCGCGCAATTCCGGCTGGCTCCCGATCGTCGCGCTTCGTATTCATGGCCCGGAACAGTTCGCTGATCACCTCATGGGTGTTCGCGGAATTTCGCTCGCTCATCTGCTCGATCGTGGTCGTGAACAGACGGTTGCCTTCAAAGATGTCGGTGTCCTCAGCGAAGAAGCAGAAGATCAGCCGCGCCATGAAATGGTTCATTTCCGGGCGGCGCTCCACCGTACCCCATTCAGGGTTGTCTTTCAGAAGCTCGACGTAGAGCCTGTTCAGGCGGCTTGTGGCGCGGATATCGAAAGAGCTTTCGCGGACTTGCTTGACCGTGGTGATTCCGGCGAGCGGCAGGAAAAAACCAAAATGGTCCGGGAAGTCCCGATAGGCGCAAGCAATCGGCGCTTCGTCCGATTCTAGCTCCTCAGCTTCGAGCGTCTCGCCGTCGGTGGCGAGGATGTACCGCGCCTTCGCCCTGGCCGTCGCCGGACTGGCCTTGAGGGCGGCAAGGGTCTTAGTGACGTCGCCTGGCGCACAGACCGCGATGTGGATATGGTTCGTTTGCAGGACACCGCCCAGATCGGACTTGTTGGATGCACCCGCACGCAGCCGCTTGATTGTCGTGTCCTTGTTCCCGAAAGCTTGCAGGAAAGCGAAAGGGAACTCGACCGAGACGAATGCCTGCTCGGCGAGAGCCGAGATGGCTTCCTCGATCTCAACAGCATTCATACTGTCCCTACCCCCAAAAGTTCAGCTTTCAACGTTTCGTATTGTTCGGCTCAGCCATTGGCGCAGGCAATGGCCGGGTTCGGCTGCTACTACGATTCGTATAGTAACCTACCGTTTTTTGCGGCGATAGGTGCCCTTTACCACCAAAAGTGTGCGTGAAAAGATAAGGCCAGCCGGCAAAGGTCGGGCGGCGAGCCGGTCCGGTTTCCGCTCAGAGGTACTCCGTAGTGCTGCGTGGACGCGATACTATGCGGGCAGGTACTGCTCGGCCTTGCGGCGCAAGCCCGCCAGTTCGTCGACGCTGATCTCGCCGCGCTTGAGCAGCTCGGGCAGTCCGGTCTCAATCGATTCCTCGACCTCGGCGCGGGTCGCCTTGCGGCGCTCGCGGTACCAGACGACGCGCTCCGGATCGCCGAGGCGAAAGAGAACGCCATCGCCGCAGCGCACGGCGCTGTATTGCTTCGTCACCCAGATGCCGATTGCGCCCGGATTCCTTCTGATCATCGTGCCCGCAGGCTCGCGATGGTCGGACGGCAGGTCCTTTTCGTTGCGCCGCATGCGCGGGTTTGCGAGGAACGGACAGGCCTGCACGGCATACTCGGCGCATTCCCAATGCGACGGCGGCTCCGAGATGTTGCGATTGATCGCGCACATCGGGCCGATCGGGAACGCCTTGTAGACGCCGAGCGGCTGGCCACAAATCCAGCAGAGCTTGCGGTTGACAGCCTGCGCGAGCTTGCCGGGACCGATCACCCGGAAATCCGGCTCGCGATCGATCCAGGCGACGAACCAAGGCACGTAGTAGCCGGTCGCCGAGACCGGCAGGCGCTTGATGCGATCAGGGGTCGGCAACGACCAGATCGCCTGATTCAGCCGCGTCTCCATTCAGCCCCTCCTGCAGCGCCAGTATCGACGATGACCGATCCGGTAATACCGACGGCCGTGTTCGCAGACGTCGCGCCGCCTGTGCTCGCGGCGCCGCTCGGTCCTCGGTATTGCCGGCTCGGCCATGTCGACCAATGGCGCGACCGCCGGCACGAACAGCGGCAGCCGGTCGGCCTTTGCCGTCGACCGCTGCGGCTCATCGTCCGCAACGCTGGTCGTCGCTGCAGCCGGTGGCGCCGCGTCGCGCTGGCTCGCTGCAATCATCAGCAGCGACCAGATCGCGGCGGCGCCGGACATCACCTTGAATGCGGTCAGCGCCATTTCACCGGCTCGATCTGGCAAGGGAGCTTGATGCTTTTCGGGTCCTCCGGCCGGCCTGCCGTCGTCACCATGGTGGTGAAGCCGCAGACGTCGCAGGCAATGGTGAAGTAGCCGCAGCGCTCTGCGGGGTATGGCAGGCCAGTCTGGCAGAACGGCTTGGCGCCGCGCGTCAGGTCGAGGTCGATGCCATCGGGATAGTTGGGATTCGACGGATGCGCCGGCTCGCAGCCGCGATCGATCCAGCTCACATGAATCATCGGGCCTACATCTCCGGCAGTGAGGCGAACATCGCGTCGATGGAATCCAGGTCGACCAGGGTTCGGGTGTCGAACTTGTAGGCTCTGATCCGCTTGGCGTTGATCAGCTCATAGCACTTGGTGTGCGAGAACCTGCCGTAGCGGCACGCCTCCTTGATCGTCGCCAGGCGCCGCCCGGTCGGGGTGACAACGGTGTCGATCTCTTCCTTCTCGGTCATCTCAATCCTCACTTTCTCGCTCAGCTCCGCTCTGCGCTTGATGCGGCGAGCCGATACGCGGCCCTTGTGGCAAGCCTCGCGTCCATTCCCTGGCAAGGTTCATCATCGCATTCACTGCCGTCGAGATCGGCCAGCTCGACATAGGCCCAGTCGTGCCAGCGCGGAGCTTTGGTTGGTCCCTTTGCCGGAGACAGGCGGCGCCAGCGTGCTTGGGTAGGCTCTGTGCCATTGCGCAGGCGGTGCCGCCGACAGGCGGTCCGTGCCCTCAGGAATAGAGGCGACTACTAGACTTAGTAGGTTTGTTGTTCCCTGCTCTCAGCTAACTGAGGAGAGCCGTTTGGCAGATACGCCTCGTGCAACATAAGGCAGAACCACCCAACAGAATGCAACTATAGGTAAAAGTCCAGACCGTCCCGCAACCTTAAACCGTCGCAATCGGCCGCTGACAGAAAGTGCGGCCGGACCGGAGAAACTCCATGCTGTTCGATTTGACCGCGCGGCGCCACACCCCTCTCGCGCTCGCTCTATTTGCGTGCGCCGTGATGGGGAGCGCCCGGGCCGACGATCCGCCGCCGCGCCCCGATGCCACGACGCCGGCCGGCCAGAAGGGCGGGCCCGGCGCGCGCGGCGCCAGTGCGCCTAGTTCCCCATCGGCGGCCGAGCAGCATCGCCTGCCGCCGGATTCCACCGTCAAACAGACGCTGGAGCTGCCCGGGCGGACGCTTCGTTTCATCGCGACTGCGGGCTCGATCCGCATGTTCGACGACAAGGGCGAGCCGCAGGCCGACATCGCCTACACCTCCTATCAGCTCGACGGCACAGATCGCGCCACGCGTCCGGTGACGTTCCTCTTCAATGGCGGCCCCGGGTCATCCTCTGCTTGGCTGCAGTTCGGCAGTGCCGGGCCATGGCGGCTGCCGATCGATGCGGAAACCGTCACGGCGTCGGCCTCGCCCGAGGTCAGGCCCAACGCCGAGACCTGGCTCGATTTCACCGACCTCGTGTTCATCGATCCCGTCGGCACCGGCTACAGCCGTTTCGTGGCGACAGGCGAGGATGTGCGCAGGCGGTTCTATTCGGTCGATGGCGATGCCAGTTCAATCGCGCTTGTGATCCGCCGCTGGCTCGAGAAGCACGAGCGGCTCTCCTCGCCGAAATATGTCGCGGGCGAAAGCTATGGCGGCATTCGCGGACCGAAGGTTGTGCGCAATCTGCAGATGCAGCAGGGCGTCGGCGTGAAGGGCCTGATCCTGCTCTCGCCACTGTTCGACTACCGCCAGTTCACAGGCACGAGCTTTCTGCAACACGTCGCGAGGCTGCCAACCTATGTCGCGGTGGCCCGCGAAGCCAAGGGCGAGGGCAGGGGGGCGGTCAAACGTGCCGATCTCGCCGATGTCGAAGCTTACGCGCGTGGCGAATTCTTGGCCGACCTCGACAAGGGCGAGGCAGACAAGGAGGCCACCAACCGTCTCGCCGACAAGGTCGCCGCTTTGACCGGCATCGACCAGGCCGTAAGCCGACGGCTCGCCGGGCGCTTTGACCGCGGCGAATTCCGCCGCGAGTTCGACCGCAAGAGCGGCAAGGTGACCGGCGGTTATGACGCCTCGGTGCGCGGCCTCGATCCCTATCCGGACTCCGATAGCTACCGCTTCGGCGATCCCTCGGGCGATGCGCTGGCGGCGCCGCTGACGAGTGCCGCCGTCGATGTCCTGACGCGCAAGCTCAACTGGCGGCCGGACGGCTCCTATGAACTGCTCAACCGCGCGGTCACGCGGGCCTGGAATTTCGGCCACGGCAGCCCTCCGCAGTCGCTGTCGGAGCTGCGCGAGATCCTTGCCACGGACGCGAAGATGAACGTGCTGGTCGCGCACGGCCTGTTCGATATTGTCACGCCCTATTTCGGCTCGAAGCTGGCGCTCGATCAGTTGCCGCCCTTTGCGTCGGCGCCGCGGGTCAAACTCGTGGTCTATCCGGGCGGCCACATGTTCTATTCACGCGACGCCTCGCGCCAGGCATTTCGTGCAGAGGTCGAAGCGATGATGAAGTAGGGCGTGTGTTCATCAAGCCGGCGGCGAACTAAGTCACAAGCAGGTCGCGTTCTTCGCCTACAGTAGATCGGCGTTTCTTAGTGCAAGAGGCGCGGGGCAGAATGAGCAAGCAGGCGGCGGCGGCCATGAAAGTAGCCGACGCGCTCGTCGAGCAAATCCGTCCGCTGCTCGCAGGAAAGGGGCCCGGAAGTGCAAGGCGCGCCGATCGGTCAATTGCTGGGGATCTTCATTGCCGGCCATCCGCCGGAATTTCGCGAGCAATCGCGCAACGTTCTGCTTCATGCGCCTGATGGATCCGGAGACAACCCTCCATCAAGAAAAAGATGAATGTGGAAGACCTAAATCCGAAATTTGCGCACTGCTTTATGCGATTTATCACACTTCGGGCGTCGCTCACACCAATACGTTGAAGGTTACTTCTCAATCCTTGACCGGGGCATCATCGGAACGTATCACCACGTCAGCCAGCAGCATCTTAAGCGGCGCTATCTGGCTGAATTTGCTTTCCGCTGCAACGAGCGCGCTTCGCTCGGTGTCACCGACAAAGATCGTGCGGCGCGCTTGCTGAAAGGCATCGTTGGCAACCGTCTTACCTATCGACGACCTAACGAAGATCACTCACAAGAAGCAGGCGGCTATAAGCCTCCGGTAAGGCCTTCACTGAGCGCGTACCATAATTCGGACGACGCATAGTTCATCTTAGAACTGAAAGAGCGGCGCCAACGTCCCTGAGCTCAGCATGCATGGGCATAGAGCGGCTCGTTCATGGAGCCAAAACGCAAGGGTCAGGACGAGCTCTCTAGACGAGGCGCTTGCTCAAGGGACATGGCGGCCTGCAGCTGAGCCGTCAGATTCCGCTACCGCTCGATACGACCGGCGCGCAGGCAATAATTGCAGGCAGTAAGACCTGCATGGAGAGAGGGGCGTATCATACCCTCTCTCTCCGCGCCGAGACGACCCTCTACATAAAGTCATCGTCCTCCCAATCCGGCGAGACATTTCTCGCGCGCTCGGAACGTTCCGTATCCCTGCCTTCACTCTCTTCCGCTTTGGAAAGGTAAAGGGGAGGTTTGTTTGTTCGCTGCCATTCACCGTCGCTGTTCTTGATCCACTTGTCGGGATGCCGGGTAGGGTCAAGCACCATCATCGAGTCACCTATCTCAACAAAACCCAGCGCTGCTGCACGGGCTTTTGCTTCCGGATTCACGGGATGAGAAAGGACTAACGGCTTGTCGCCGTCTGACCGAAGCTGATGCTCCAGCAAAATGTCGCCCGCGTTATCGACGAGGGGATGCGTAACCCGAAAGTCTACCGTCGACGTGATTTCAGACCGTCCGGGAAACTGTTCCCGCCAGCGCGCGCGTGCCTTTTCCCCTTTGAACACATCACGCATGTTAGCTCCACCTTCCGTTCGGAGAAGTCCAACGCTTTTGTTTCCCAATTGATAGCTGAAGTGTCGTGCGTCGTCCGAGCCTTCTTTCCTGCCATGATTATAGGCAACGTCCGCAGCGCGCTCCGCTTTCAATGCCACCGAACGCGAGTATTGCTGAGGATTGGCGGCGATATGCTCGATTTCATCCCCATAGAAATCTTCCAATTTGTCCTGAAATGAGGACCTTGAGATCTCCACGATGGGTGGTCTGGTGCTCAGTGAGTACGGCCGTGCTGTCGCCGAGGATGAATCAGTGTAGGACTCCCGCGGCGCTATCTGCATATGGGAGAACACGTCCTCGAAGCTTCGGCCTTGATCTGTTTGCCTACCGTCGATAGCAGACTGTGTCATTCTATCAGAGTCGGAATTGCCCATCCATGGAAAGCTGGGTGAGGCATTTATTCGATTGTACATGGACGTTCGCGCTCCTATCTGCGAAAGCTGTATTGAGTGTCAACCTGCTAAGGCCGAGCGGAGCTTGATAGCCAGCCTTCCTGACGAAAAGCTGACTGCAGGTTGTCGGGCGTCTTGCAAGTCAGGTTGTACCGTAAGCGTATGCTACGGCTGTTCTGCCAGCGCACGTCGTTCGTGCGAAAGCTGTTGGAGGCTGGAGTTCCCGCTGTCTGCTTTCCCGGCAAGTGCGAGCGATAGGCCAAGATTGTTGCGCAACATCTGATTGCCTGGGGCGGCTGCGAGAGCCTGCCGATATAGCGCTTGGGCCTCATCATGGCGCCCCTCGGCGTCGAGGACCACCCCCTTTGCGTTCAGGGCACGCAAGTCACCAGGGGCTGTAAGCAAGATCTTGTCGGCTACCTTAAGCGCCTCACCCGCGCGTTTCTGTGCCAGAAGGGTCTGCGTAAGTGAGATTGCCGCATCGACATTGTCTGGTTCTTGCTTCAGAGCCTCGCGCAAACTCTCCTCGTCGGTAACCCGGAGGAGGGCGTGCGCAATGCGCTCGCGCATAGCAGGATCGATGTCCTTAGCGCCGAGCAACTCTGGCCGCGGCGTCGCTTGTACTGAGATGGCTGGGTGATCCGAGCTGGTGCAACCTCCGACCACAAGAATCGCGAACAAGGCGAGGAGAGTTAAGCCCGAGGGCGGATGGAACGCATACCATCGAGCAGCGGATGTTCTCGCAGGTGAATTCATGCTGTCCATTGTCACGACCGACTGCTGTGCGCTGTTAGCCGGCTGTGGCGAGCTGGCTGCGTTGGTCTCCTGCCGGAGCTTTTTCCTTGGGACCTGTAAGCTTGAGCGAGCCCACTGGCTGGACCGTGAAATCGGAGGCGAGATCCTGATAGGACAGAACAGGAAGATCGATCCCGTTGCGGGTGAGAAAGCCGCGGACGAAGCGCCGGATATCCAGCGAACTCAGGATGACGGGCTGGCTCTGACCTGGTGGCATGCCTGAATGAATCTGACGCAGTTGCGACAACAACATCTCGCTCTGCCGGTCCTCCAGCGCGAGGTATGGCCCGACGGCAGTTTCTCGCACCGCACTGCGAATCACATCCTCAGTTTCACGTTCGATGATAAAGGCGGGCAGAACACGGTGAGCGTTGGCGTAGCGATAGCAGATTTGCCGTTTCAGGCCGGAGCGGACGTATTCGGTGAGCAGGACAGCGTTTTGCTCGCGTTCGCTCCATTCGGCGAACGCTTCCAAGACCAGGCGGGTGTTACGAATCGGGATGTCCTCGTCGAGCAGACGACGCAGGACCTCGGCGATCCGGGGAACTGGAGTCGTTCGTAGCACTTCCTTCACCAGATCAGTATATTCCTGCTCCATCCGGGCGAGCAATTGTCGCGTCTCTTGAATGCCGACCAAGCGCTGCGCATATCGCGTCAGTACGGAACTGACGCGCAAGGCGATGATTTCGCTCGGACGGTGATGCCCGATTCCGGCCGCTTTGAGAGCCGGTGCATGGCTCTGTTCGATCCAGATCCGGCCAGTGTCTGGATCTTGCCGATACGGGATGCCGCTCAATTCAATGTTCGCTCGGTCGTCGGTGAGGGCGAGCTGCGTCGGGTCGACTCGATCCCGTTCAACCGGTACCCCTTCCACATCCAGCCTGAACTCGGACTGGGCCAAACGTGGATCCACCTGGACTGGAATGCGGGGAATCGTGATGCCAAGATCGGCTGAGACCAATGCCGAAATGCGCGCGATGTGCTGCCCAACTTCCTCTTTGTCAATCGCATTTATCAGGTTCGGCGCAACCAATAGCGCGACCGGAAGCGCCTCCGCAGGTATGGTTTGCTTTTGAGCCTGCGGACTCGTAGTCGGAGCACTAACGTTGGCGGCCGTCTTAGAGCCGGTGTTCGCGCCTTGCACACCGCCCTTGACATAGCTCGCCCCGGTAAAAACTGCAGCCAGCATGAGAAACGGGGACAAGGGGAAACCAGGTATCAGCCCCATGAGAAGTAAGACGCCGGCTGCCAGCCGCAATGCCGGGGTACTGGCCGTGAGTTGGTTGATGATATCGGCACCAAGCTTGAGCTTGGAGGGCCCATTTACACGTGTGACGATGGTTGCAGCCGTAACCGACAGCAGGAGCGCCGGAATCTGAGAAATCAGCGCGTCGCCGATGGTGAGCAGCGTATATTGATGCAACGCCTCATCAATGGACATGCCCTTCGAGAGCAGTCCGATGCTAATTCCTCCGAGCATGTTGATGCAGATGACTATGAGTCCGGCGATGGCATCGCCTTTGACGAACTTCATGGCGCCATCCATCGCACCATGAAGTTGACTTTCCCGCTCCAGTGAGGCTCGCCGGCTGCGTGCGTCGCGCTGATCGATATGACCGTTGCGTAGCTCCGCGTCGATAGCCATCTGCTTGCCTGGCAGAGCGTCGAGGGTGAATCGTGCGGAGACTTCAGCGACGCGCTCGGCTCCCTTCGCGAGAACCATGAACTGCACCATGGTCACGATCAGAAATATAACAATGCCGACAGCGATGTTCCCCGATATCACGAACTCACCGAAGGTGTGAATGATGCTGCCGGCGTCTCCTTCAGCGAGGATCAGCCGCGTTGTCGCGATGGTCAGCGCCAGACGAAAGACGGTAGAGATCAGGATGACGCCCGGCAAGGATGAAAAATCCAGTGGCGTACTGAGATAGAGAGCAACCATCAGCAACAGAACGGCAAAACCCAGATTGAAGCCGATCAGCATATCGATCACGACGATCGGGATCGGCATGATCATCATTCCGATTGCCAGAAGCAGCATGAACGCGACCATGAAGTCCGCGTGGAATGGCGCGCGCACGATAAGCCTACGAAGAAGGTGTGCCATGAAGAGCCTTCTTATTGTTGTTCCGTTGGCGCTGTCCTGCCACGCAAGGATACATAATCTTTGAAGACCGCCCGCGCCTCGTCCATACGGCCGGCGCGTCGTAGCGCGTGACTGCGCAGAAGCGTCAAGGGCAGACGCGAAGAGGGATCCTCATCAAGCATGTCGAGTCTATCCAGCACATTAAGTGCTTCATTGCCAAAGCCCTCCGAGATGAGAGCATAGGTAAGAATGCGAAGCAGGTCGACGTCTCGCGAATCTTCATGGGCAAAGAGCCGCAACAGAGCGAGAGCTCGTGCGCTCTGTCCACACGCAAGGTGGACGAAGGATATTGCGCAGACCAAATCGCGCTCTTGCCCGGAGATTGGCAAGACATCGCCGGTTTTGATAGCTTCGGCCGGCGACGGTAGACTGGCGAGGTGCGATCCGCCCGAATTGACCATGCTAGCCCTTGATCAAGCTGTTCTGGTTCTGCCGGAGCAGGATCAGCCGGCGGAGCTCCTGCTGCAGTGCGTCGATCCCTTCGCGCGCCACCGAGTTCTCCGCTCCGGCCCATAGCCGGTCGGCCAAGCGCTCCAGGAGAACACCGTGCTTCTCTGCTCGCAGCACGTCCGGATCACGCAGGCGTGGGGTGACGAAGGAGAGCAGACCTGTCGCGAGATTGCGGCCATAAAGTGAAGCGAGTGCCGCACGGGGGTCGATCTCAGCGATCGGGACGCGCCTCTCGTTGAGGCTGACACGCGAGACGGCATCGATATCGTCGACCTCAAGCGAGGCCTCGATTGACAGATCGGGTGCCTCAGTATCCGGCCAAATCGACCCGTGCCTGTTCTCGCCGCCGCCATCAGTGCGATCGATCTCTAAATGATGGACTTGAGGGAGGGCCGGCTTGTTCGCTGGCTCATGGTCTTGGGTGTTGAGCCTTTGCGAAGAGGTGCCAAATCCGACAGGATGCTGCGGCAGCTTGGTCATGACATTCTCCTTTCCTGCGGTACTGGAGCTCTAATAGGGGAGAGCAGCAAGTCGTCCATTCCGGCTAAGCAGTACGCGTCCCGCCTCGATTCGATCCACCGTCCATCCATCATTCAACAGCGCCCCCACGAAGTATTTTTGGCCGCCAATAAGAAGATAGGGGTGGGCTCCGCGCCACACCGCCTGGACAGCTATTGAGGAGGGAGGCTTATCCTCCTTTACGATCACCCCGTTTACGAGTGTCAGCGAGCCGTTCGTATGCTGATCGAACCAGCGCTGAACCTCCTGCCACCTAGTGACTAACGCAGGGGTAACGGTGCCCTCCGCGCTGACTACACCTGGTCCAGGCGCGATTTTGATATTGAGAAGTCCCGCTTTATTCACCTCCTCTTGCAGCAGTTCGGCGGCTGCATCGAGGGGGCGATCATTAGGACCGTTGAGCGTCAGCTTGGCTGGAAGTGGGGCGCCAGGGGGCGCATCGGGGCTCACTGCACCGGCACTGCCGTCAAACAGGAAGCTGATTGCGAGAGTGGCGATCCCGACAGAGCTCAGCAAGACCAACGAGACTGCGATTATCGAAAGACGGGATAGGCCGATTGATCCTCGTGCCGAATCCTGTGTGCAACGAATGGACATCGTGCCCGCATGAATGACAGCAGGAAGAGAAATAACAACCCGCTTGCCTACGGCAATATCTCCGTTTCCCTCTATGCTGACTCCGGCTGCTAGGGCCTCGATCTCAATCGAACCGTGCAGGGGGGTGAGACGGAAGTGATTGGGCTCGAGCCCCTGTTCGACGAAGACGATATCAGCATCGAGGCCACTTCCGATAAGACTCGTTCCGACCGGCGCTTCACCACTCACCCCAGAATAAGGCCCTGATAGCACTTCGAAATGAACGGAAGCCGGTTCATTCACGGAGATTCTCCTGAGAAACGAGAGAAGCCGTACGGCGTTGCCGTACGGCTGGTTCCGAGTTCGTCAAGCTATGGAGAGCCTCCCGCACGCGAAAAGAGCCGGCCGTGAGCCTCCCTCTTGCAGCGCTAGCTAACGCGCTCGTCGGCAACCTTCTTTTCGGACGAGAGCTCGGTCGTAATTCTGCGCATCATGATGCTCTTGGCCTGAGCCTGTTTGCTGACACGCTCCAGCTCGGCGAGCTGCGCTGCGAAATCGCCGTCCCCGGTAGCACCGGCCTGCTGATTCGCCGCGGGTCCAAATCCGGCGGGGGAACCACCAACGGGAGAAACCATATCGAGTCACCTTTCTGTTTGGAAGTTACTGTTACTGATCACCTGCCTCACGCCGCAGCTAGCGTGATGAGGGCAGGAAATGCAATCATGACATGTGCGCTTGGCGCGTCATTCGAGAGAGTCAATTCGCCGTTGCCGTGGTTGAACTGCGGCTTGCTTCCTGCGGCAGGGCCATTGTCCTTGGCGACCTTGTCATCATCAACCTTCTCCGGCTCCAATTTGTGAATAACCCTCTCGAAAGCTTTGTCGAGTACCCCACCGACAGCGGAGCCAATCGCCGCGCCCTGCGGTCCACCGAGGTATCCACCAGCCGCGCTTCCGATCATTTCTCCAATCATCGCATTCTCCTATCTTCATCTCCATTACGGTCAATAGACGACTCCTCGCCTAGAGATCAGCGCTGACATCCTAGGAGCATTACCTTTCAAGAAGCTGACGAGTCTTCGAAGGGCCGAGGAATGAGTCGATGTCGCCAAATTTATCTTTCATCGGAAAATGTGTCGGTACTCTCGCTTCAGCCGATGTTGTCGCGCAAGACGCCGTACGTCTTGCGCTTCAAAGCTTGAGCGGTTGCAACTCGTTGCTGGCGTATGAGCTGTGCCAGCTGTCGGTCCAACGAGCATGGTTCCGAGCAGCTCGACTGCAAAGCTGGATCGCCTGGTGCTCATCAAGCGCCGTGCACAACGTCCTTAAGATATCTGCCGTGGCGCTTGCCTCGAGCAATCAAGTGGTAGACAAATCGACTGCGGCGTACGTGTGCAAGTGCCTGGTCTCAAGACTCGAGCGAAATCAGTTTCGAAGCGGCGTTTGTACCGAACATGGCCGTCCGAGGCGCCTAAGACCGCCTCGAGCATTCACGCGAGAGGCTCGGCCGAAGTTCTTCAGAGATCGTGGATGCTCGCCCTCCGCACGTCCCAAGATGTCGTGTTCCGCCGCCCATCATGAAGAGCGTTTCGTTGCGGTCGCGAGCTCTCAGCGTTAGTTCAGGCGATACGCAAGCGGATGTGCTGGTGGACGATCATCCTATCGTCAGCTTTTAGACAGGTACTCCGGATACATTTCCTGCGACTTGGTTACGCTCGACGTGAGAGTCCCGAATTGCCATGCGGCAAGGGGTTAAGAGAAGTGGTCCGCCGATCAAGACTGTTGTCACCCGCAACAAGAAACGCGAGAGCGCGTGCTGCTGGCCGTGGCGTGGGATTGGTTTTGAAGGGCCTTGGCGCAACGTGCCAAGTTGATTGTGCGGGTGGTCCTCGCAGTCTGTCGCTGCCTTCATGCAATAGGAGTGAATGAAAATGCCGTATCTTCCCGTAGTGGGTGGTTCCAATCCGGCGGTGGGGCTAGTGCCTGAAGGTGCGCCCGCCGTTCCAATGTTCAACGTGGTGTTGGGGCAGTACGCCGGCGCCGTCGGCGTCCCGGTGGGGGCCTACCAATACCTCCCGGTAAATACTTCGGCCCTCGTCGCACCCGCCGTCCTCAATCCGGTCTACGTTGCTCCAACCCTTCTCGCCCCGCCGCCGCCTCCCCAGTTCGCGTCGGTCGCCCAGAACCAGGGCTCGTCGTCCTCAATTGATCCGGTCTGGACGCATGAGGTTCATGACGGCAAGGCCACCATCCACCTTGGCGATAAATATACAATCACGGCGGACGAGAAGCATGGCACCTGGACCGTTCGGAACAATGAAACCGGCCATGTCTCGAAGATTCATGGCGATCCGCATGTCGATGCTAATGGGGACGGCAAGGACGATTTCGACTTCAAGAAGGGCATGACCCTGCAACTCGACGATGGCACGAAGATCACCGTGGATACGGCCGACTACGGCAACGGCAAGAGCATTTCGTCCAAGCTCACCATCACGAATGGTAGCAACGCCATGGTTGTCGAGGGGCTCGGTGACGACAAGGATGGTGCCAACAATCTGAAGGTGACGCAGTCCAACGCCGGCCTCACTCTCGATGAGCTGACACCCGATGGTTCACAAACGATCCATGAGCAAGGTCAGGGTTGGGTCGACGGCGCCGGGCGCGAGGTGGATCAGGCCAGTATCGATGCTGGTGAAGCGGGGCGTGCGCCGGGCAGCGGCTCCCAGTCCCAGTACACTCCTGCCTCGCTTGCTGCTCCGTTGTACTACTACACTCCAGTTTTTGTTCCTCCTCCGCCGCCTCCATCGATGATCCCAGTTGCGACGAACCAGAGCCCGCCACCTAAACCAGCTCCGGTGTGGTCGCATGAGGTCCATGACGGCAAGGCAACGATTCACCTTGGCGATAAATATACAATCACGGCGGACGAGAAGCATGGCACCTGGACCGTTCGGAACAATGAAACCGGCCATGTCTCGAAGATTCATGGCGATCCGCATGTCGATGCTAATGGGGACGGCAAGGACGATTTCGACTTCAAGAAGGGCATGACCCTGCAACTCGACGATGGCACGAAGATCACCGTGGATACGGCCGACTACGGCAACGGCAAGAGCATTTCGTCCAAGCTCACCATCACGAACGGCGACAACGCCATGGTTGTCGAGGGGCTCGGTGACGACAAGGATGGTGCCAACAATCTGAAGGTGACGCAGTCCAATGCTGGCCGAACCCTCGATCAGCTGACATCGGATGGTGCACAGACGATATATGAGCAGGGTCAAGGGTGGGTCGATAGATCCGGATGTGAGGTCAACCAGGCGAGCATCGACGCCAATGAGCGTAGATCCGGATGTGAGGTCAACCAGGCGAGCATCGCCGCCAATGAGCGTGTCAAGCTGATTCGACGCTTGCTCCAAGGCCGCGGGGTGGGGCCGATCTGAGCGCAGTTCAAGAAAAGGGGAGCGGACGCTGTCGCCCGCTCCCATTCTTCTCAGCGCGGGCGCGCAGGGAAGCGCCTCGCTTGGCGCTATCCATGCATTAGCCGCGCTCTCATGTTTTCGATGATCGGGCTGTCATATCTCTGCCGCTAACAGTCGGCAACGAAGGCGCGACACGGATGCGTGGGGGCGTCTCGTCTATAAGACACCTTTATGGCCTGCGGGTTTGTAGATGCGCGATTGGCCCAAGCGAGGCGAGTCCGTTCGACATACGAGCGAGATGTCTTGGGCTACCGAGAGACGGCTGACCGGAGTGGCCGGAGCGAGAAGAACCCTAAGGACTGTAACGCCAACTTACCGCAACCGATCTGAACGACCAGTACCATTGAGGTGCGGATCGTTCAGCTGCGGAGAAGTTCCTCTCTTTCCTCTCTTCTCACCGTTGTTTGGATGTGCCATTCACGGCTCGCTATTGCCGATTCGGCGGAGCCGACTCAAACATCCTCTTCTGTATCGTCCATGGCAGAGTCGAGATCGGCCTGCGCATCGTTGACAATTCGCATTGCGATCATGCCAAGAGCCATTTCGAAAGCTTTGCGTTGTTGCATGGCCTGCGAGTTGGCGTCATCGCCCCCCTCGGTTCCGTCAACATTCGCGCCGTTATTGCTTCCCGCGGCTCCGATATCGGGTGCACCTGCGTTCATCTTCGTAACATCGCCTGTTGATAACCCATTCTCTGATGCTAGCAGCGTTAGCTTTCGAGAAGCTGACGAGGCTCAGGGCGCTTGAAAAGGACCCCGATTGTGGGACCACGTGCTTAGTTGGAAGGGGCTGCTCCGTTTGATAGACGGAGCGCATGATGACGACAA
>NZ_JCAMOT010000074.1:0-19791 GCF_059512425.1 Bradyrhizobium sp. Leo78 | reverse complement strand
GAACTTATTGCTGTCCATAAGGGCTGTTACACAGCACTCGTCTTAACCCGACAAGGCGGCCCTCACCGGAGGGAGACACAGATTCAGCAAACGCGTCGACAAAAAGCGCAACGTTATAGGCGCTGTTTCCGCCGGCAGAAGGATTTCAGGCGTGTTGCAATTGGCTACGACAAACTCGCCAGGAACTTCTAATGCTGCCGTCTACCTCGCGGCCATCGTCGCCTATTGGATCAATCGAGTCTGAACCCTCATACTCTTTCAACGCCAGGCGCGCGGGAAGCGGAACCCATCACCGAAGAGTCCGGTCCATGACCACACATCGCCAGAGGATTTTGAGTCCGCGTCCTTCTCCCCCGCCACTGGCCTGCCGGCAATGCGAGCGAAGTTCTGGATCGCTTTGGAGACGAGCTGCGGATAGGTGAGGAGAAAGTTGTCCGGCTGGGTGTGCATCAGCGCCGGCATATCCTTTTTTTTAAATCCTCATACGACTCATTCAGCATCTTCTTGTACAATGATAAGCTATTCGACGTGCAGCGGCCGCCGCGCGACTTCACACGGAAGATCGCCTCCGGGGCAATTTTCCCAGAGATCATCGCAACGTTCAAACGCCCGCGATAGCTGGTGCTCTCGAGTTCGGCGGCATCGCCGATTACCACCCAGCCATCGCCGTAGAGCTGGGGTATGGTGTTGTAGCCGCTTTTCGGGATGAGGTGCGCGGAATATTCCTTGAGCTCTGAGCCGTCGATTAGTGGCACCACCGACGGATGACGCTTGAAGCGGTCGAGCAGCCCGTAAGGCGTTTCGCCCGTTCGCTGGAGATCGGAGACGAGGCAGCCGATGCCGAGTGAGATGCACTCCTTGTTCGCATAGATGAAACCCATGCCGGTCATCCCGCGCGAGATGGTGCCGGCGGCCTCGATCACGACCCCTTCGTCGCGCTTGAGATTGAAGCGGTTTTCGATGGTCTCGCGCGGCAAAAGGTGCATTTCCTCGACCTCCAGCGCAACCTGGTCGGGCGTCGGCCGCTCGCGCAAGCCCGCACACGTCCCGAGCAAGCCATTGACGCCCTCGGCGAGCACCACTACGTCGGCGTGGATTATGCCGTCCTGTCGGTCAGTACGCACACCAATGACGCGGCCACGGCGGTTCTGCGCCAGCTCGGTAACGGTAGTCTGGCACAAGAGGGTGGCGCCGGCCTCCTTCACCTTGCAGGAGAACCATTTGTCGAATTCGGGGCGGATGACGATGTACCGGTTCGGTCGCTGGTGATTGCAATCGTTGAAGCGGTAGCGCAGCCCGATATGGGAACGGCTCTCCATTATCCAAAAGCGCTGCTCGACAAGGCGGCGCTCGAGGGGGGCATTCTCGCGGAAATCTGGCGTCAGCTGCTCCAAGATGTCCGCATCGAGGACTGCCCCCTGCACGTTCTTTGATCCGGAATATTCGCCGCGCTCGAGCTGCAGCACCTTCATGCCGCGCTTGGCCATGCTCAGCGCGGCCGCGTTGCCGGCCATTCCGGCGCCAACAACGATCGCATCGAACCTCTCTTCGATCATGGGCCTCTCCTTTGTTCAGTGGCGCATGTTCTCAAACCTACCCTCGCTTGCAACGCGGTCGCCTGCATAGGGCGACGGCGGAGGCGGCGAGATCACGACCCAAGATCGTGCTTCCCAACAACAGGATCTCCGGCTCGGAGGTGTTGACAAGGCCGGTCAAGGCCTTGGTGTCGGACACGTTGCGGCAATCTGCAAGCATGTTGTCGGCAACCAGATAGAAGGTCGGCGCCGTGGCAGAGTTCGACCGCGGGCGCTGCGCGTCGCCTTTGTCTCCGGACCGATCACGACCTCCGCGAGATCAACTTTCAGCTTCAGCTCCAAGGAGACTGATTGCACTGGCCGCGCTCCTGTTCGATAAAGACCCAGACATACTGCGTTGAAATTCACCGCGAGCGCCTTCTTGCCGGCGCGCCCTTCAGGAGACGCGCGAGCTCCTGTCAGATCGCTCATCATCAAGACTCTTCGGATCAGGCATCGCGGGCCAGCGCCGCAAGATCGGTCTCAAGCTTGGGCTGGTGCTTGAAGATCGCGTCGATCAATGCTTGCGCCGGCTGCTCGGCGGCTTCTACCAGCACCGCCTTCTCAGCGCGCGCGGACGGCGCGAATACACGCTTAACGACGGTCGGCGAGCCCTTGAGACCGCATTTGGAGATGTCCTCGACGCCGGCCTGCTGCGCGTTCCACTTCACGATCGGCGCCCGGGCGGCACGCAACGCATCCGCCATGGCGCCGCGGCGAATCTGGTTGGTTGCCTCCAGCATGGTGATGAGACACGGCAGCCGGGTGCGGAGCACCTGCACGCCGCCTTCGGAGCGCCGTTCCGCTTCAACTGTGCGTGCGGCAAGATCCAAGGCACTGATCTTGGCGACGTAGGTGAGCTGCAGCACACCTAGCCGCTTCGCGACGCCGGGCCCAACTTGGGCGGTGTCACCGTCGATGGTCTGCTTACCGGTGAAGATGAGGTCCGGCGGGCCATATTCCTTGCCGATTTTGCGGATGGCGGTCGCAAGTGCGTAACTCGTCGCCAGCGTATCGGCGCCCGCGAAGCAGCGATCGGTGAGCAGTACGGCGCGATCGGCGCCAAAGGTGAGCGCTTTGCGTAACGAGTCCTCGGCCGACGGCGGCCCCATCGTAAGGACGGTGATCTCGCCGCCGAATTTATCGCGCAGCTCCAGCGCGGCCTCGAGCGCGAAGAGGTCGTATGGATTGATGATGGTCGGCACGCCCTGACGCATGATCGTGTTAGTCACGGGGTGCACGCGGATTTGCGCCGAGTCGGGAACCTGTTTGATGCAGACGACGTTGTGCATATGTTTCTCCAGACATTGCAATGGCTGGCGAAGAGAACAGCAAGTTTCGTACCACTGCGCGAATTTCAAAATCAGCAGCGATACAATGCTTTTTGGAAACGTCATCTCACCCTAGCCTGACGTTTGCCGGCGACGGAATTGCGACATTGGTCCTGACTACGACAGCTCGGCTCGCGCGGCTTAATTTATCGTTGATCTGGGTCAAAGCGGGTGGCCCAAAACAGATTCGCTTCCTCGGGAAACCGCAGCACCCGCTGCGCTCATGAGGAAGCCTAAGCCTTGAGCTCATTTGCAACCGACGAGGCTTCGCATCACCAGGAGCAAGCGCCGCGTCGCAACGAGCTTGCGGCGCCTGCGGCCACGAGGCACACGGCGATACCTTCGTAGTCCCGCAGCGCGCGGCGGTTGCTCCACATGAGCGGACGCGGGCTTAGAATTGAACGCGGTCAACCAGCAGACGATGATCTCGCCGACTGAAATCCGGCGTGAGCTGATGGTCGATTGCGACATTACCCAGGCAGTGGCGATGGCAGCGCCCGCGCCGCCGATGGTCACGGCCCCGACGCGCGCCAAATCCTTTCAGAAACGCTTGATCTCGACACCGTATTTCCTCAAGGCGTAGCCAATCTGGCGCGGTGTCAGCCCAAGCAGGCGCGCCGCCTTCGCCTGCACCCAGCCGGACCTTTCCATGGCCGCGATGACACGCTCGCGATCTGTGATCTTCGCACCACCTACGAGGGATGCGCCGGCTGGTGCCAACGGAGCCAGGTCGCCGCCGAAAGGCGGGACCGGCATAGCCGCCTCAGCCGGCGGCATGGCGGGCATAATCGGCACTGATACGATCGGCCGCGGCTGCAGCGCCACCTCGTCCGATCCGGTTTTCCACAGCATCGCGGAAAGGCACTGGCCGTGGCAGCAGGCAAAGTCGTCTCTTACGATCGATGGTCCAGGTGCAAGGGTCGCGGTCCGCTGCACGCAATTCTCAAGCTCGCGCACATTTCCGGGAAAACCGCAGTTCATCAGTACTTCAATCGCACTGCTATCGAAGTCGAGCGTACGGCCGTTCTCGCTGTTGAAATTTCTGAGGAACTCGGTGGCGAGGAGCGGAATATCACCGCGCCTTTCGCGCAACGGCGGCAGCAGCAAGGGAACCACGCTGATCCGATAATAGAGGTCGGCGCGGAACTCGTTGCTTGCCACCGCCTCTTCCAGGTTCTTATTGGTGGCGGCAATCACGCGAACATCGACCTTAACGGTCTGGTTGCCGCCGACGCGCTCGAATTCCTGCTCCTGCAGGACGCGCAGTAGCTTTGCCTGGAACGAAGCCGAAATCTCGCCGATCTCGTCCAGAAATAGCGTCCCCTTGTCGGCGAGCTCGAAGCGGCCCTTGCGGGAGCTGAACGCGCTGGTAAAGGCACCCTTCTCGTGACCGAACAATTCGGATTCCAGTACCGTTTCAGGCAGCGCCGCGCAGTTGAGTTTTATGAGCGGACGCTTGGCGCGCGCCGACCGCTCGTGAATCGCCTTGGCGACCAGCTCTTTTCCGGTACCGGACTCGCCGCGCAACAGCACCGTGCTGTTTGATTTGGCCACCACCGCGATCTTCTCGAGCAGCGCCCGCAGCGCCGGGCTGTCCCCGATGATCCCCTCGACATGGACCTTCTTGCGCTCCCGTGAAGGCTGCTTGAGCTCACACAATTGCTTTTGCAGGCGGTCCTTCTCCACCATCAGTCGCTCGCGGTCACACGCGAACAGCCGATGCAGCTTCACCGTCTGCCCTACAAGGTTGGCGATCATGGTGAGCAGCCGTGCGTCGTAGTCGAGCCGGACGCTCGAGGCCTCGTCCAGCATTCGGTCGATCGTCAGCGTGCCGACGACATTCGCATCGATGCGGATGGGAACGCCGAGGAACGACACTGGCATCTCGTCGGAGGCCCCGAGTACCTCCATGTCCGCAGCACTGAAGGCCGAATGCACCGCTACGTTTTCGGCGACGAGCGGCATGTCCGACGTCACGATCTCCTGCAGTGCCTTCTGCGGCAGGCGCATCCGGTAGCGCTCGTCGCTGCCTTCGCTCCAGCCGGCGCCCACGGTAATGTCCGGCACGCCATCATCGTGGAATAGAGAGACGATACCGTGCCGCATCTGTACAAACGATTGCAGAAGATCAACAACGTTGGCCAGCGTGACTTCGAGCCGGCAGGGCGCGGTGAGTACTTTCGATATTTCGAAGATCCCGATAATCGCGCTCTCATACGACGGCACAATAGGGACCGTGTGGTCCGTCTCGGAGTTTGAGTTAAGCCTTTCGCGTACGGAAGGGATATGCAGCATGACGACGTCTCCGTTGTCATGACCATCCTCCCTGTCGCTCTGTTCGGATTTGCGAATATTGTGTTGCATGTCATCCTCGATCTCGCCCTACAGGGAATGACCGCAAGAGATAACCCCTTATTATGGCACGATGGTAAAACTTACAGCGCCTTCATCGTGGCATGACGGTAAACTTACAATGCTTTGATTTGCTTATTCTCTGCTCTTCCGAACTCGTCGCGCGGATTCCGTGGAAACACGAGTTCCATTGATGTAACTCAAATCAGCTGCGATTTTTTGTTGCAAGTAGGGGGTCGATCACAGGTGTTGGCCACCATCGATCGGCACCTCGGTGCCCGTGACATAGCTTGCCGCATCCGAGCATAGGAAGAAGATGACCTTCGCGACTTCTTCCGGTGTGCCCACCCGGCGCAGCGGAATATTTGGCACAAGACGCGCTTCCGTGTTCGGCGACAAAATGTCTGTTTTGATCTCGCCGGGCGCGATCGCGTTCACGCGAATGCCATGCGGTGCATAGTCGTGCGCCTTTTCGCGCGTGAGACACGCGAGCGCAGCTTTCGATGTTGCATAGGCGCTGCCGGCAAACGGGTGCACCCGCGAGCCTGCGATTGAGGTCACGTTGACAATTGATCCCGACGCTGCTCTCAACTCCTCAAACAGGCCTTGCGCGAGCAGGATCGGCGCCACCAGATTGAGGTGGAACACCCTCATCCAGGTTTCGACTGACGTCGTCAAGGACGTCAGTCGTGCACCGTTCGGCGTCTTCGGCGAAATTCCGGCATTGTTGATCAATGCGTGCAATGGCGCGCCCGCGAGGCGCTCCTTGACCTCGGCGATGGCGCGCGGCAGCATCCGATGGTTGCTGAGGTCGACCTGGACATGGTTGTCGGCCCCTGACTCCCACGGGCAGCGCCCGCCATCGAACGGTTGGCGCGCGCAAGAGATGATGCGCCAGCCCGCTTCCGAAAACAGCTTTCCGGTGGCGTGACCGATGCCGCGCGACGCCCCGGTCAGCACCAACGTCTTCCGTTCTCCCTGCTGGATGCCGGCTCTATCGGTGTGAAACGGACAACTCACGTCGGTCGCCGACCGTGGACCGGCGACCGCATCGTCGTTTCTCAGATCGAGACTCAAAACGCACCTCCCATCTTGCCCTCGCCCGCCAACGCGGTGCAGGATTTGGGCCAGTGCGATGCAGAGGAATGCTCGCACCTTTTGCGGCCCAATGTCGTGTTCGCAACAGGTTGGCGGGTTCGGGACATCGGGCGCGTTTGCTTTCGGACACCAGCAAACGCTGGTGCACACCAAGCCGATTTTCAAGTTCCGCAAGACGTGCACGGCACTGCCCATTGGCTCGGCTCTTGCTCACGGCCCTAATGCGCGCTGGCTTTGCCGCAAATGTTGTCAATGCGGTCGGTCGAGGTCCGTAAATTGCGCGGATATCAGAACCGCTGGCGAATTCGTTGGCTCTCACACCATTCGATGCGGGGGAACGACGTGTTGCTGTTGAGCAATCCGCCCCTCCTGAGAACCAGGTTACCGGCCACGTCATTCCATTCATCATTCCGTGATCGAACTGGGTCTCAGGATCGGCGGCAGCGAACCCTCAACCTGCAGCGTTTCTCGGCGGCCTCCGCCATCGCAGTCTTCTTGAGCGTGGCGATATTGTCGGCAGCCTCCTTCGAGAGGCCCTCGCGGACGGCTTCAAGGCTGGGTTGAACACTCCCGGGAAATAATGGAGAGCTGGATGTGCGGCAGAGCCACTTGGGGCGGCGAGCCCTTCCGCGCGCGATGTTGCGACAAGTTCGCGGCCTCTCACCGTAAATAGTGCAGCGACTGCGGCCGGTTCATCGACGGGGTTCTGGCGTATGTCAGGACACCCGGCGATCCAGAAAGCCCTGTGCAACCACTGTTCGACCAACTCGGGCTTCCCCGACTCTACACATCGCGGAGTTAGGCGCGCGTAGCCAGGCGACGGCGGCGCTCATGGTCGGCTAGCTCAGGTTGATGCTCGTGCCGCAGCGGTAAGGTTACGTTCGGTCACCCGAGCGTCGAGCACGACGAGCAGATTTAGATCATCGAGGCCCTGAACGCATGATCTGGACTTATCCAGACTGTGGATGCATTCGATCAAAACAATCAGTTTTACCAATTCTAGGAATGACGGCAAGCAAAAAGCCATTTGGAGAAATGAATTCAGGCATACCGGGATGGCTATCGATCTTTGCCTGGCTTTGAGAAGAATTCTCAGGTGCACGCCGAGCATCAACCGAGGCGCATGTCCATTGCGGCCACGTTCTTCGGCGGGCTACGCAAGCTGCGTCGCGCCGGCTCGACGCGACAAGCGGTTCGCACGTCGCGTAGGCGCTTACTACCGATAAACCTCCGTATAGCTGTTCCAACCCCTTTTATATCACCCGCTTATCTCCGTATAATTGAACCAACCATGTCGAATGGAACTTCTCGTGCTCGGTCGCTCGTCGTCCAGAGCTGCTGCTGTGGCGCAGCGCCCAAGACTACAACCATTGACCCAGCTACCGGATAAGCCCGCCTCTGGGGCCCAGCTGCCCCTGTATTTGGGGACATGCACACGGCCATATTCATGCGTGCCTGTTATGCTTTCTCCAGCATTGATCGCAACCTTGATGCGCGAGAGCAGCATGTGAAGGATGCAGCTTAAGGCGGCGCTGCTCCCATAATCCCCGCAGTTCCTTCACGAGAGCTTCACGCCTAGCCTGATCGAACGTAGTTGTATCAAGGAGATCCCCGAGCACGGCTTCGCCCTCGATCCGCATCAGTAGATCGAACACATCATGTGAAATACGCACACCGTCACGGCTGGAGGGCCCCGTACGGATCTCGCACACCGTCTCTTGGCGATCTAGCGCGGTGTAAGCGCGGACTCGATAGAGGCGTGCATAAGGCGGCAATGAAACCGCGAGCCCAGTCCAATCCTTCAGCATTGCAGCCCGCTTTTTGACGAGGAACGGCCCGACTACAAGTCCATCCAGCTCTGTCGTCAGAAACGCGGCAATCGCGTCTGCAACCGAATCCACGATCGGCTCGGCATTGTTGCTAAAGGACGTGTTGAGCAGAACTGGGATGCCCGTCCGCCTCTTGAACGCATTAATAAGCTCCCAGTAGGCGCGGCTGCAGAACGGCGATGTGTTCACGAAGTTCATGACCAAGCTTCTGAACCATTCTCAGGTCAAATCGCTATTGTCGGACGAGCATTTTTCGGTGGACGGGACGCTGATCGAAGTTTGGGCTTCGCAGAAGAGTTTTCGCCCCAAGGACGGCAGCGGCAACGATGATGATGGCGCCAACTTCCACGGTCAGAAGCGCAAGAACGACACCCATGCGAGTACCAGCGATCCGGACAGCAGGCTTTATCGCAAGGCGGCCGGACGCGAGGCCAAGCTTTGCTATATGGGCCACGCCACCATGGAGAACCGGCACGGGCTGGCGGTGGCCGGCAGGGTCACGCATTCATAAATTTTGTCTAGCCCGCCACTTACTCCTAGACACAGCATGTCGCGCTCCATTCGTCGTGATAGGGACACTCTACTGGCCTGACTCAGGACCGTTCCACCTGAGTGAGGTTCCACCTGAGTGAGGTGCACTGTCGCTCGCCGCCGCGAAGGTCAGTCAGAAGTTACCGACCTCAAACAATCTAGCGTAAGGTCCGTCTGCGAAGTGAAGCCGCAACTCATGAAAATTCTGTACCGTCTGGTCCAGCGGTCGCGTTTCCTGGCGCTGAAGAATGGCGCGACCAGAAAGCTGAAGCGCTGGAACCCCGAAGAACTCCCAAATCGTTGCCAAGCAAGCGGCGGGTTCGCGAAGAAGACTCTCGTACTCAATCACAAGCATGTTGGTCGGCGCGAAGGAGTGCGCGACCCGAGCGTGGAAATTGTCGGCAGTCTTGAAGTAGGCCTCGCAGTCGGCGATTGACAATCTGACGCACGGCGGCGGAGCCGCGTTGTCAGAGCTGAATTTCAGCCATTGGCGGGTTTGCCTTGCCTGCACCAGCGATCGTAGCGATTCCAATGTGTTTCTGCGAACCACGAGGATGACCTTCAGGCCTGGCCAACCGGCCAGCTCGGCAAAAAAGCCCGGACGATCGTGAAACTGAGGTTCGTTGATCTTGCAGCCAACGTGCGTCACCTTGTCGCTCCGCGGGGGATAGCGCAGGTAGGCAAGTTCTAGGAGCTCGCGATCGCTATGTAGCAGGCGATCCTTATCGGGCCACTTCGTATCATATGGATTGAGCAACTCACCGTTACTGAACACGTTCGGATGCTCGTTTAGCAATGCTTCCAGATAGTGCGTGCCAGTCCTTGGCATCCCAAGAATTACAAAGGGCTCAGGTGACAGTGCGGGGTAGGTCATTGCATGTGGCTCCAATTAATATTGATCGCGAGGCTTGGGTGGCGCCCCGCACAAGAATCCACGCTGTCATCTCTCCGCCGACTCTTTCAATGATGTTGAGAAGCGGCGGGGATTAAATCCGCGCTCATGCAACGCTGCAATCAAGCGGGACAGCACCATGACCCGTCTGGTCGCGCAGGCCGGCGTGAGTGTCCGGTTTCAACCCGCTCGGCTCTTTGTCCTGGTTCTCACAATACGGCTCACGGGACCCGATCGGCGACGTGATTTGTACCAGGAGGCCAATACCCGAATCATGGGGACGGCGTTCCATAACGCTGATAGATTGACTGAATTCCATCGAGGACCTCGCGTGACAGGCTGACTTCCACACTGGCGATGTTGTGCTTTAGCTGCAGCTCGGAGGTTGCGCCTACGAGGGTGCTTGCAACGAATGGCCGGCTGCTGACGAATGACAACGCGCCGTGCGCTGGATCAATGTTATGTTCCCGAAACAGCGTTGTATATGCGAGGGCCGCATGCTGGGCCCTCTCATTGCTGTAGCGGAAGAATCTCCCTAATAAGTTCAGCCGCGAACCGCCTGGTCGCTGCCCACCCAGGTACTTACCGGTCAGTGTGCCCATCGCGAGCGGCGAATACGCTAGAAGCCCTACCCGTTCGCGCTGAGCCATCTCGGCGAGGCCGTTCTCGAAGTCGAGGTTAAGCAGATTGTACGGATTCTGAATGCTTATCACGCGGGCTAAACCATGTACTTCTGCGTGATGCAGGAAGCGCGCAAGGCCCCAAGGTGTTTCGTTGCAGAGCCCGATGTGACGAACGCGACCGCTTCTGACGAGTGCGTCCAACGCCTCCAGCGTCTCCAGGATCGGGACCGTGTCCTCGTCGAGTTCGTACTGGTAGTCGACTAACTGAAAGACGTTGGTGCTGCGGTCGGGCCAGTGCAGTTGGTAGAGGTCGATATAGTCCGTGTGGAGCCTTTGCAGGCTGGTGTCCACGCCCTCGAACAGATTGGCGCGTGTGTAGCTGACGCGGCCGTCGCGCACATAGGGCAAGTTTGCCTTGCCTGCTCGAACAGGGCCGACGGCTTTGGTCGCAAGCACGACGTCTTGCCTGCGCCGGCTCTTGCGTAGCCAACTGCCGATATAGCGCTCCGCAAATCCATGTGTCTCCGCACGGGTGGCACAGGGTACATTTCGGCAGTGTCGACCAAGTTTATGCCGGCATCTAGGGCTGCGTCCAGTTGCGCGTGCGCCTCGGCTTCCTCGTTCTGCTCCCCCCAACTCATAGTGCCCAAGCCGAGCGCGCTCACCTTCAGGCCGCTGCGGCCCAGTTCACGATACTGCATCGCATATTTCCTTCTCGTAGTGGTCGTGAGTAGCGTCAACGCATCAGGCGTCGACGGAACAGTGCCGCCGACAGGAAGAACGGCAATACTGCGTACATGCAAATTACACCGATATGCAGGCCGACGCTGCCGGCCGGGCGGCCAAGCATCGCCGGACGAATGAGATCGATCGAATGTGCCAGCGGCAAGAAGCGCCCCACCTGCTGAAAGGCGTCGGGCAGTTGGGTGACCGGGAAGACCGCGCCGGACAGGAACAGCATGGGTGTGAGGACGAGCGTCTGGTAAAACACGAAATAGTCGTAACTTGGTGAAAGCGCTGCGACGACCATCGCCAGGCTCGCGAAGGTGAGACCGGTGAGGGCGATAGCTGGCAGCGCATAGAGGATGGATGGCCACGCTGCGTAGCCCAGGATGGCGGCAACAATCGTAATTGCCGTCCCGGCCAGAAAGGCCTTGCTGGCTGCCCACGCCACTTCACCGAGAAGGATGTCGCCGAGCGTGAGCTGCGTGCACAGGACTGCTTCCCAGGTGCGCTGATGATGCATGCGAGCGAAAGCCGCATGAATGGTTTCGAAGGTGGCGGAAATCATCGCGCTTGTCGCGACCATGCCAGCCGCCAGAAACGCGATATATGAGGTGCCGTCAACGCGACCTAGCATTGCTCCGAGGCCCAAGCCGAGGCCGAATAGAGAGCTCATAGGCTCGGCGGCGTTCCCGAGAACCGATGCCAGCGCGACTTTCCGCCACGCCAGATAGTTGCGTCGCCATACCGCGATCCAGTTCCACGCATTGGCGGGCAGAGCCGCCGCATAACGTCCCCACATGGTTCAGTCCTTCATCTCCCGCCCAGTCAGCCGCAAAAAGACATCCTCAAGATTCGGTGGACGCTGCAGAAAGCGTAGACCCGTGTGCCCGCGCAGCTGCCCGCGCACCCGCTCCGGATCTGGCGCATAGCAAAAGAGCGTCTCACCGCTCACGTCGATACGCTGCGCGTACGGCCTGATCAGCGCACCCAACTCATGCGGATTGCCACCGTAGATCTCGATCACTTGGCAGCCGATCTGCTCGTCGATTAGGGTGTGAGGCCGGCCTTCAGCGATCTTGCGCCCTTGCTCGAGTACGCACAGCCGGTCGCACAACCGTTCGGCTTCTTCCATGAAGTGGGTGGTCAGAAGAATCGTCTTGCCGCGCGCCAACAGCGAGCGCAACCGTTCCCAGATCAGGTGGCGCGCGTGCGGATCGAGGCCGGTTGTCGGCTCGTCCATGACGAGGAGCTGAGGGTCATTGATGAGCGCACGCGCTATCGTCAGGCGCCGCTTCATGCCGCCAGAGAGTTCGGCGACGCGCGCATTCGTCTTGTTCTCGAGGCGAGCGAACTCGAGCAGTGACGGCGTGACCGCTTCGATTTGGTGCGCGCTCATGCCGAAATAGCGCCCGAACACCAGCAGGTTCTCCCGGACCGTGAACTCGAGATCAAGATTGTCGAATTGCGGGACCACGCCTATGCGCATGCGAGCCAAGCGAGCGCGTCCCGGCACTGGTTCCCCGAGCACGGTGATGTTGCCCGCGTCAGCTGACGCCATGCCGAGAACCATGCGCGCAATCGTGCTCTTGCCTACGCCATTCGGTCCCAGCAAGCCGAAGCACTCTCCCGACGCAACGGTGAACGACAGCCGGTCGACAACGACCTTGTCGCCATATGACTTTGTTACGCCGGTAAGGCCGATCGCTATCGCGGACATGCGCTCATCTTGGCGTGAGGGATGCCGTCGCCCGGCGATAGCTCAGCTGCAAGCGGCTTGGTCAACAGCAGGCCGTCGCACCATACGTGTTCAACGCGTCCCCACTGGCAGGCTGCGGCGGCATCCGGAAAAAACCCACGCCCATGGTGGTTGGCACTCGTATTGCAAAGCAGCGGAATGCCCGTGAGTTTTTCATATTCGACGAGAAGCTCAGCGACTTTGTGCTCAGAGTTTCTAGGAACGGTCTGCAACCGGGCAGACCCGTCGAGATGTACAACCGCGGGGATTTTGTCCCGCCATTCCGCTCGCGTCTGGTGATCGAACAGCATGTAAGGATCCGGCGTTCCAGGGCTGAAAATTTCCGGCGCGCGATCTTCCAGGCATATCGGCGCCACTGGCCGGAAGTGTTCGCGACGTTTGATGTCGTTAAGATGATCCTTCATTCCGGCCGATGTCGCGGCTGCGAGAATGCTTCTGCCGCCCAACGCTCGTGGTCCGAGCTCAGCGCGGCCGGCGAGGAAAATCACGGGCTTATTGCTCGCCAGGATGGCAGCAAGTTCATGCATACTGCACGGCGCAGCCTCCCACTCAGACGGCACATCGGTGCGTGCCAGGGCTGGGCCACTGTAGACCGACCATTCCAGCGGCACGAAGCCTATGTCCGCCGCCATTGCGGCACAAGCCGCGCCGATTGCCGAGCCGCTGTCATTCGGAAAGGGCGGCACCCAGACAGCATCGCACAGGCCATTAGCACGTAGTGCACTGTTCCATTTTATGTTGAGACCGCAGCCACCGGCTATACACAAGTTGCGCGATCCCGGAAAACCCGAATGCCGCTGCAAAGCGACTGTCACTTCCTGAACAAGGAGACGCTCGAGAAAACAATGAAAAGATGCAAGTACATCTTCGGGTGCCTTAGCCTTCAATCGCAGCGCGCTCCGCTCGAAGAAGTCGTGCATAGCCGCAAGTGACGACTCCGCGCTGTTTATGCCCGCTCGGTAACGGCGAGCCTGCTCCGTGTCGGCCGCAAAGCGCTCCTCGTAGAGCTCCTGAAATACCGCCATCATGGCTTCATCAGCACACCCGAGCGCGGTGTAAGCCATCAGCTTGCCGGCAACACCTAGGTCCCAGCTGGTCCGGTTCGCCTGCCTATAAGGTCCGAAGTGAGAGCCAGCGGCACCATATGCATGGCCTATCATCGGGAACAGGCATTCGAGGAACCGGGCGCCCCGACGATCTACATAGTAGAGACGTGGAAAGATGCAGCCGTCCCATACCAAGCAGAAGGCTGGTTGTCCGGCTTTGGCAAAGGGGCTGGTGCAGTATGCGGAGGCCACATGGCCTGTGACATGCGGATAGCTTCTATAGGGGAAGAGCCTGCCCTCGAGCATGAGCCCAAAGCCGTCGTGCGAAGTGAGAAGGCCCTCGGCATGGCGTTCAACATACGGCGCCCCTTTAAGAGTGATCGCTGCCGCCCCACTGAGGGCCTCGAATTGGGATTCGACTTCCCCGTCCCAACCATCGATGACAAACCGATCGACATCCCGCGGATCCAGACCGTGCTCCGCTAAAGCGGCGACAACTGCGTCGAGATTGTCGATGGCTTGATATCGCAGATTGTTGCCCCGCTTCTCCTGCTCGACGCAAAAGACGAGCCGTCCGTCCTCGACAAGAGCGATCGCCCCGTCATGCGTCAGCTTTATACCGCAGATGCGCATTGTGCCTCCATGTCAACGTCGGCGATTCGATTGACTCGAGATCGAATCGGATTCCGGAAGCAGGTGAGCAAGCAGTCTTCGTTGACCGACTCGCCATGGCACTGCAGCCGCTCGACCTCGATCAGCGTTTCGTTCAACATGCTGATGACCGTCTCGGCACCAGCAGGGTGACCCCAGCGCCGACACGTGGCATCGCGGATCCGAAAACCAGCGACCCTTCTGGCGCAAGCATCCGCGCTAGTTTGCAAATGGCCGCGCGTATCTCGGCCGTGTCAGCCAGGTGATAGAGAACTTCCGCCACGACGATCAAATCGAACAGCTCTCCGGTCGAGAACTGCTGAACGTCGCAGACTATCCACGTGATGTGCGACCATCTCTTCGTCCGTTGGCACGCTCGACCAATCGCTCGCGGCACGACATCGAGCGCTCTGAGCCGTTTGCAGTGCGGCGCCAGCTTTTCCGTGAATGCGCCGGCTGCGCACCCCACTTCGAGGGCATTTGTGATAGACCCTCTGGAAAGCGAAAGCCGCGGCATTTGCGTGTGACGCTCCCGCTCAAACGGATTTCCGTCGAGGCGCCACGGATCGTCGGCAGCCAGTTCCCGCTCTAACAGTTGGTATTTCTTATCCAGGCTCACGAGCTATTCACCTATGTAACTGCACGATCACTCGCCGCTGCAAGCGCTGTCAGACGTTACCAACCTCGAAGAAGCACGCGAAAGATCCCTCCTTCGGATTGCCCCACCAATTCCCGGACCTTCTGTAGCATTTGGTCCAGCGACCGGATTTCGGATGACGACCTGCTTTTCCCCCCCGTTTGGTAGCTTGGCAGCCTGGCGCGACAGCCAATCGCTATTGCTCAATGTACACAATGCATAGGCTTTCACGGGGAGTAAGAGAAAGATGTTGATGAGTGTGTGCAGAGAAAAGCCGAGAAATCGAAGTTCGCGAGCACGAAACGCTGCGACGCTGCAGCGAACCACGGTCATTGATGCGATAATCAGTCCTGCCCACCACGGCACTGTGGCTGTGAGTGCGAGCTGCGCGAGCGCCGTTAGCGATGACAGGGCGAGAAGTAGCGGGCCGAGATTCTGTCCGACTACATCTAGCGTGAGATAGCGATCAAGTTCAGGCAACAGGCGCAGCGCAAGGAACGTATCCCGGAAAGTGCTCCGTGCCCAACGGAGTTGTTGGCGCAGATACGGCCCTAGCCTGTCCGGAACAACTGTTGCCGCGACGGCGTCGGGAGCGTACTCCGTTTGAAACCCTGCTTTCAACGTGAGGATCGTGAGATGGCGATCCTCACCGAAGTCGCTTGGCTTTCCCCGAAAGAATTGCGTCTCGTACTGATCTAGTAGCAACAGGAGCGCGGAACGACGGTACATCGCACATGGGCCGCAGCAGCACATAACGGCGCCGAAGCGAGCTTGTGCCGCGCGCTCTTCGTTGCAAGCCAACCAGTACTCCATATCAATCAACCGGGTCAGCCAAGTGTCGCTTCGGTTGCTCGCCGTCAACTGCCCCATGGCCGCCCCGATCGCTGGATCCTGCATCTTCCGTGCAAGCTTCGTGACCACATCGGCAGCTATTATCGTGTCCGAGTCGACGTTGAGCACGAGATCTCCAGATGAGCGGCGTATCGCAGCGATCTGTGCCTTCCGCTTTCCGACATTCTTTCGCAGCAGAATGAAGCCGAACCTCGGGTCGTCAGAGTAGGCGTCGTGAACGGGTGCCACAGCGTCGAGATTTCCAGAACCGTCATCAACCACGTAGACCCGCAGTTTTCCGGCGTAATCTTGGCTTGCAATGGACTTCAGACACGCCGAGAGCGTACGCGGGTCCTCGTTGAAGCAGGGGACGATGACATCCACGCTTGGTAGAGCGTCGGAGTTGACCACATCGCCCGACGGCGATGAAACGTTTGTCGGCAGAGCATAAAGCACCTGCACGCTTCTATGGACAGTCGAGAGAAGCGCATAGACCGAGATAGCGACAGTGCTGGTTGTGGTAAGCAGGTTCATAGGGTGCCGGTTTGGTGAGGTTGAGGAAGCGAGCGGATTGAAAATCCGCGGACATGCAATGCTGGAATCAGGTTGGAAAGCGCCAAGACGGTCTGATCGCGCAGACCAGCATGAGTGCCCCGTCCCAACTCGCTGGGTGGACATCCGTCGTGCAAGAGCACAATTGCTCCCGGCCGGATAGAGGCCATCACCGCGTTGACAATCGCGTCAACGCCGGGACGAGACCAGTCTCGCGGGTCTACCGACCAGTGCAGGGCAGCCAGCCCAGCCCTCGCTGACGTAGCGAGCACCTCTTCGGTCCACATGCCATAGGGTGCACGCATGTGCCGCGGCGAGGCCTGGGGGCATGCCGTCCTGATGACTCTGCTCGCCGTTAGTATTTCTTGTTGCACTTCGGCGAGTTCGCATCTGGACAAGTCCGGATGAGTCATTGTGTGGTTTGCGACCTCGTGCCCTTCTGCGACCATTCGTCGGATTAGTTTCGGCTGGTCCGCCGCGTACGCGCCGATGACGAAGAAAGTCGCTGGCACTCGGTGTTCCGCCAGCACATCGAGGACATTCGGCGTGCAAAGTGGATTAGGACCGTCGTCAAACGTCAGATAGACGCCGCGACTTTCGGTGCGGTCAGCGTATTCGCCGCGCGCTTCGCAAAAGCAGTCGAGGTGTGTCACAGCTCTGGCCCGTTCCGATCAATCATCGTGCCGGTCGGCCACTCGCTCATCGACCGTCCAATTGGTAAAATCACGATGAGTACGTCCTCGGTGCGTGTGGGCGGCTTGTCGAGACGCACATCTGGAAGGGTCGACCGCACGCGAACCCCCGACAAAACGGTTGCCAAACCGTGCCGGGCGACCCTTTCAACATGCTTCTGCAGCGCAGGCCGAACCGCGCCGAAGCCGAAGGGAACACCAAGCTCTTGCAGGGTTGGACGCAGGACGTGCACTGCACCGTGATAGGTGACTCCGAGTCCCTCAAAATCTCGACGTACCGCGTACAAACCTAGGTCGGCCACTAGTACATCGACCGCGCCAACCTTGATGTAACGGCGCAGCAAGCCCATATGAGCCGCTACACCGCGCGAGTCGTAGCCGATTACACGGAGCTCAGGCCTCGCGCCGGCCCAACTTCGACTGCCTTCGAATGGCTTTCCATTAAACGCCCCAGTCGGCCCATACGTCTTTCGAAAGAACTCGGCGAGTTCGACATGGTCGGCGAGTTGCAACTCGTTTTCCCAGCACAGCTTCCACCGCACCTGAGCGCGCATTGAGAGACCCCCCGTAGAGCTGGATACGGCAATATTCATGGGTGCCTCCTTTGCGCCGACCGGCATTCGAGGGTGGACTTGACGCACGCGAGCAGTTCGCTACCGATGAACGGCTTCACCAGGGAATGGGAAACGCTGGCTCGCAGCGCCCGCAGCCAGTGGTTGTCGCCGGGACGGCTCGTGAGCAGAATGGTGAGATCGGCCTTTCCGGATGCGGCCGAGTGCTGGCATAGCTCAAGCCCGGCCACTCCGGGCAACTGCACATCCGCGATCAAACAGGACGTGCTGAGAGGACGGTTGGATTTCAACTCATCTGCGCACTGGAAAGGTTCGGGGTTGTCGCTTGTCGACAAGAGCACGTCTGTCAGCGCTTGATTGACCGATGCATCGCGATCCACGATGGAGACAACGTCGAGCGCATGTGCCATTTGCACCAAATCTACCGGGGACTTCGCCTGCATTTTCTGCACGATTTGACTGCTATGGATACCTGATAAATTGGGCCTGGGTCGCAAAGGCATTGGGTGCCGGCAATCGGCAGCTCCCGACTTGTTGGGATGTTAAGGCGAAGTTGATCGCTGGCTCAATTCTACGGAGGTAAGCGGCCGATATAGAAACGGTTGGAAAAGCTATACGAACGTTTACCGGTCGTGAGCGCATAAGCGATCTGCGCCACGCCTGTCGCGTCAAGCCACTGCGCTGCAGCTCATACAACCCGTTGAAACCTGTGGCCGCAATGGACATGCGCTTCGGTCGGGGCTCGGGGTGCAGCTGAGACTTTTCGCGGAGCCAGGAGAAAGACTGGCAACCATTCCTTATCGGCCTGAATTTTATTGTGCTGACCGACCGGCTTTGGTATCCGCCATTGCGCAAAATTGGTAAAATCGATTATTTTTATTGAACACATCCACACGATGGATAACTCCACGCCATGCGCTTCAAAGGCCTTGATCTAAATCTTCTCGTCGCGCTCGATGCTCTGATGAGAGAGCGTAATCTCACCGCGGCGGCACGCAGCATCAATCTGAGCCAGCCGGCTATGAGTGCGGCCGTGGCCCGCTTGCGCGCCTATTTCCGCGATGAGCTATTTACGATGAGGGGCCGGGAACTTGTCCCCACAGCACGAGCGGAACGGCTCGCCGGGCCGATACGCGAGGCGCTGGTGCACATTCAGCTCTCCATAATTTCCCGCGACACGTTCAACCCAGCTAAGTCGGATCGCCGCTTCCGGATTCTCCTTTCCGATTTCATGACAATCGTTTTCTTTAGACAGATCGTCGACCGTGTCGCGCGGGAAGCTCCCGCCATCCGCTTCGAATTTCTGCCATTTGTCGATGAGCCTGATGAGCTTCTGCAGCGCGGCGAAGTCGACTTTCTTGTCTTACCGGAATTATTCATGTCGAGCGCGCATCCTAAAGCGACACTGTTCGAGGAGACGCTCGTGTGCGTAGGCTGCCAGACGAACAAGCAGCTGCCACGGCAGCTTACATTCGAGCAATACATGTCAATGGGACATGTTGCGGCCAAGTTCGGGCGGGCCCTGAGGCCGAATATTGAGGAATGGTTCTTGCTTGAGCACGGTCTTAAGAGACGCATTGAGGTCGTTGTGCAAGGATTTACCATGATCCCGCCGATGCTATCGGGGACTGAGCGTATAGCGACGATGCCCTCAAGGCTGCCCCAGCATTTCGCAAAGACGATCCCCCTCCGGATCGTCGAAGCACCGCTCCCGCTTCCCGCATTCACCGAGGCCATCCAATGGCCGGCCCTTCATAATACTGATCCGGCAAGTATTTGGATGCGGCGGATATTGTTGCAGGAGGCCTCCTGCATGGCTTCTCCGCGTGAGACCACCCGAAACCGCAGGCGCTGCTAAGTTCACTAAAGCGTCTTACCATCCGCTCTCGGCGACAATTCAGATCTACACTAGGTACCCACTTTCATAGAACGTGAGTCGTGATTCAAGATCGGGATGATTCCCGAAGCAAGAGAAGTCCGCGTTTCGCGGAAGGAGCGTCTGGAGCTAGAAGCCCGGTGCCGCTCGCCGCGAACGTTACAGCGTGATCTGAAGCGTGCCCGGATTGTTCTATTGGCCGCGGAAGGCTGCAGCACGCGT
>NZ_JCAMOT010000073.1:0-20846 GCF_059512425.1 Bradyrhizobium sp. Leo78 | reverse complement strand
TGACGCAACCTCAGACCGGCCGACAGTCGGCGCTACGTCCGTCAAGCGAAAGTAACATCCTCAGATGAGGCAATACGCGGGGTCAACCTTCGGCGCCGATAAGGGGTCAAACAGCGCGCCGAATGACACTTCGAGGAGCTAACCGGGGATCACGCGCGTGAGGATGAATGGTCTGGGCCGCACGGATTTGCCATCGGCGGCATGATGCAGGCCAACACTGCTTCCCTTGCCGAAGAATATTTCGCGGCGGCCAATGAGCTGGTGGATAGGATTAGGGAGAAGCGCATTGCGGACTACCAGATAGGCAACGCCGCGCTATTCCTCTTCCTCCGCCAATAGCACGCGTTCTTTGCGGGCATGGACAGTCAACTTGAAACGGATGCGCACGAGCGCAAAGCGAGTCATTCGATGCACGATGCCGGGCGGCCATGGGTTGTCGGCGGCATCCGCATCCGCCCTGCCAACGGCAGCACGCTCATGGCGACGGTGGGCAGCATCGACAAGTACATGGAGCGCCACGTCATCGGTGCGGGCAAGGAGAAGTATCCCGACAACGCTCTGTCGGTCCGCGCGAAGCGAGATAGCCGTGGCCGTCTCGCTTCTGGCGGCATCCTGATCAAGCCCTACGGATCGATTGGCAGTGCGCCGGTGCATACCGTTGTGCGCCGCCAGTTGAAGCGCATGGACGGTCAGAAGCGGAAGCCGTTCCAGATCGTGAGCAACGGCAAGGTGCTGATCGTGCGTCGTCGCACGAAGAAGCGGCTGCCGCTGCAAACGCTCGCGGTGCTTCAGGGCAGTGCGACGATGAATGAGCATTGGGATTTTCTCGGGACCGTGTCGGGCGTCGTCCAGGCGCGCTTCCCGCAGCACTTCTATCGCGCGGTGGTCTGCAGCGACGCGATAGAGGGTCCATGAGCGAATCGACTCCACCGCCCCTTTGGTCGGGAAGGTTCATGAGCGAAATGACTCCCCCTCGTAATAGACGACGCACGGTTCTACTCGCGCTCGCGATCTCGGCATCTTGAGCCCGACGGTCCCCATGGCTCTGGCCGATGAACTGCACAGCGACCAAGATATCTCTTTGCAGAAAATGCAAACAACTCGGACTACGGCCATACCAGCGATGTCAGCCCCTTCGACCAAGACCTCGGGCCTGCTAAGGATCAGCGCGCCGCATTACTGTGCTGGGGCGGACGTCATCGACGGGATCGTGTCAGGCAGTGTCGCGCCGATCATTCGCTACATGCGTGGATGGCGCATCGAGTGCATGATTGTCCCGTCGCCCGTGAAGCTCGTCATGCAACTGTTTTTCCAGTCGCTGAAGCTCCTCTGAAGGGTCGGAGACTGCTGACGGCATGGCTTCATCATCCAGATGATCCAGCACTCGCCGAAGCTCTCCCTGAGGGAGCTGCTCTGAATGGAATGCGGCTTGCGCCTGAATGAAAGCCGACGGGGCGGGGTGATCATCTCGCCTTTCGTGAAGCTCCTCTGCGGATTCGGCATCAAGCAGTCGCCGAAGCTCCCCTGGAGAGAACTGCTCGGGATCAAAAGTAAACTCTTCCGGATCGATGGAGAACGACAGAGCAGGATGATTGTCTCCTAGTCCGTGAAGCTCGTCATGCAACTCTTTTTCCAGTCGCTGAAGCTCCTCTGAAGGGTCGGAGACTGCTGACGGCATGGCTTCATCATCCAGATGATCCAGCACTCGCCGAAGCTCTCCCTGAGGGAGCTGCTCTGAATGGAATGCGGCTTGCGCTTGAATGAAAGCCGACGGGGCGGAGTGTTCATCTCGCCTTTCCTGAAGCTCCTCTGCTGGCTCGTCATCAAGCGGTCGCAGAAGGTCCTCTAGAGAGAACAGCTCGGGATCCAAAGTAAGGTCTTCCGAATCGATGGAAAACGACAGAGCAGAATGATTGTCTCCTAGTCCGTGACGCTCGTCATGCAATTGTTTTTCCAGTCGCTGAAGCTCTCCCTGCGGGAGCTGCTCTAAACGGAATGCGGCTTGCGCCTGCATGAAAGCCGATACGGCGGGGTGACCGTCCTGTTCTTCCTGAAGCTCCTCTAGCCGAGTACCCGCTTGGTGCGGCACGCTGTGCTGCGCAGCGGCGTCGTCGATGCGCCGCGGTTCCATCAGCGCCGCGGTTTCGGGATTGATGAGGGCGACGTTCTGGGGGGAAGGATTAAGCTCAGCGCGAGGGCCGCCGGGTTTCTTGGGCACGACCACTCCCGTCGCCCGCAAGGTGCGGAAATACTCTAAGGATCTAAGGAGTTTCGCAGTATTCCCTCCGGGGTATTTGTGTATGGCACCATCGTCGATCAGCGACTTGCTGTCCAGCCGAGCAACAATGCCCGGTCGGTTATCTTTGAACAGCCAACGGCTATAGTTAATGAGGCGGCTTCCATGCTCATGCGCCCCTTGGCTGCTCATGCCGCCCTCTATGAGGGCGTGCTCAAGCTTCAGGACGACAGCAGCATCCTCGGAATAAAGAGGCCGCTTATCCGGATGCCCTCGGACTATGACGCCTGTTGCTGCAACCCGCGGTGCACCGCTACTTTCTGCTGAAGCGGCGTTCGCGCTTGACTGTCGGTATATCACAACCTCTTCAAGATCGGGCAGCGCCCTCTGTCTCTTCGCTGCTCTCGATTGAGCCGCGTCATGCTCATGATTGATAAGGACCCCTTCGCTTGGCAGGAGATTGCTCCTGGCGCGTGCATCCGTCCTTTCGCCAAGGGATTGTTGGACATCGTTAGATGCGTCTTTCCCTGAGGAGAGCGCGCGCGGTTCCTCGCGAGAAACTAAATGACTGGTGCCATGATACGCACGAAGGACGGCCACCGCTTTCTTCATTTTGTTGTCTTTCGGAAAGAAAGTAGTTGCGTGCTCGAGCAGGGACTTGTGGTTTGCTAGATCGGTCGTCTGGCCGCGAGCGCGGAGATCATTCCCAAGTCGACGAAGTGCCTGAGTATAGCCTCTAACCGTTTCAGGTTTTGGCTTTTTCTGAGCCGCATATTGAGTGATCACGCTATCGATAAAGTTCCGGTCTTCTGTAGACAGATGTGGATAGCTGGAGGGCCTGCTGGCAACGGGAGCGGCCTGGCTTGCGTGGGCCAAGTGCTGCTCAAATTGGCGGGCCTGGCCCGTCTGCGGCTCTTCCGAAGCGGCGTGCTGCACCTGCGACGAAGCTGCCACATTAAATGGATCAAAGTCTTGCGGGTCCACGGTTAGCCTCACGTTCAAGATTACCTGAGCAGGTCTCCTACTGTGGGAAGCTGTCGAGAACCTGACGTGGCCATGGTCACGCAGCGTTCGCACCCGCCAACCTCGGAACCGACATCGCTCGGGATCAGCATCCATGATCTAGCTCTTCGCACCTCTTGCCGGCTTCGAGCATCTCGCAGAGTTGTAACACTTTGGGTCCTGCCAGGGCCCTTCCCCATGCGGGTGACGCGCGACCGCCCGATATCGCTAGATACAAAATTTCAAAAGGCGCTTTCTGTTCTCGGGTCGGTTGCAGGATGGAGGCCCCAGGCGGACCCGGAAAACATCGAACTGGCGATTTTTGACGGGCGAAATTGATATTTTGGTCCGGCGTCGTCTGGCGGACTGAGGGGATACCGAAACGCGCGAAAGAAACAATACCGATTGAGACCGTATAGATCCAATCGGAGCCTTCCTTTCATGATCGTTATCGGCCTCAAGGGCTTTATCGGGTCCGGCAAGACCACCGTGGCCCGCCATCTCATCGAGCGCCACGGGTTTGTGCGCGGCCGGTTCGCTGGCGCGCTGAAGGACATGCTGCGCGCCTACCTTCGCTACCCTCGACGTCGTCGTCCAGATGCTCGCGGGCTTGTGGAGAGAAGGGCGTGCGCCCGTTCCGCTAGATCTCGTTCCGCTGGCGACCGGCCAGGTCCTCGACGCCGGCGCCTTCACGATCGGGTGCTTTCCGATCCCCCACCGCGACACAGACAGCTTCGGGTTTTCCTTCGAAAGTAAGGTCCGTCGCCATCTTCGGCCAGACCGCCTTTCGGCCCTCGGGGTGCCGGACGGTCCCGTGCGCAAGGAGCTGGCGGAAGGAAGGCCCGTTACACTCGCGGATGGCAAGACGATCGATCCCGAAGACGTCCTCGGGCCGCCGGAGGGACGCAAGAAGCTTGTCATCGTTGGCGATACCGAGACTGTCGATGGCCTGGCTGAGCACGTTGGCGATGCCGACGTGCTGGTGATCGAGGCGACTTTTCTCCAACGCGATGCGTCCATCGCCCGCGATTACGGGCATCTTACCGCGGCCGAAGCCGCCACGCTCGCGGCAACGACGGGCGTCAGGCTGCTCATTCTGACACACATTTCCGGTCGCTATCATGATGAGGAAATATTGGCCGAGGCGAGCAAGAGGTTCGCGAACACTCGAGTATCGGCACTGCGACGAAGCCACCATCGAGCGCATGATCGAGGGCGATCTGAAAGAGAAGCCGACGCCCTGGCTGGGTGGCCGGTCGCCCCGACACGCGATGGAAGGGCTCGGTGGTCTTTGGGGCCGCGACCATATGGGTTCGGACTTCTGGATCGGCACCGAGACCGACAAACTCTACATCGAGACCCCGAAGCGCGTCGTCTTCGAGGATGTGAGGCACGCCAATGAGGGCGAAGCCATCGACCGCATGGGTGGATGGGTCATCGAGATCGTCCGCCCCGGCCTTATCCCGCAGGATCATTTCACCGAGAAGGCCGAGCTTGAAGTCAAGGCGCATCGGTCGGTCCTCAACTACCAAGGCGACATGGCGTCCACCTTCCGCCAGATGGACATCGTCGTCGCTGATCTCGCTGCTCGGGCGGATCGGGGGCTCGCATGAAGCTGTCCCAGGCATGCGACTTCGAGCGCCTTCTGAAGCGACGCGACGAGCTGTGCGGAGCGCGCCGCATTGCAGATCACGGCGATGGTCTCGGCGTGACGATCAGGGGCACGTATCAGGACGCCGAGATGGTCGCAGCGGTCAAGGCCGCCGTTGTCGCCGAGCTTAATCGGCGCATCGCGGCCATCGACACCGAACTGACCGCTATGGGCGTCGAGATCGACGAATAATGGGCAAGGTCGTCAACCGGCAAGAGCTTGCGGACATCTTCGGCTATTCGCTGCCGACGATTTCCGCATGGGTCGAGAACGGAATGCCGGTCAAATCTCATGGTGGTCGGGGCAAGCAGTTCGAGTTCGACACTGAGGACGTGCTGAAGTGGCTAAAGCCCTCGGAGCCGTGTGGCCGATAAGCGGTCGGTATCGGGCGAAGCGGACATCGACGAAGATTTATGATGGGGTGGACGCCCCGCCGACGGCATCGATGTGCCAAAGTGGAGGTGTTTAGCACCACTTAAGGGAGGCGTCCGTGTTGCAGGTTAGCACAATCGGTCTGGATATCGCTAAGCATGTTTTCCACGTTCATGGAGCGGACGGGAAAGGACGGGCTGTATTCAGCAAACGGATCAGCCGAGGAAAGCTCTTGGATTTCTTCGCAGCCCAGCCGCGTTGCACGGTAGCTTTAGAGGCATGTGGCGGAGCCCATCACTGGGCGCGTCAGCTCACCCAGCTTGGCCATGAAGTTCGGCTGATCCCGCCCGCCTATGTAAAACCGTTCGTGAAGCGGCAAAAGAACGACGCGATCGATGCCGAGGCGATCTGCGAAGCGGCGCAGCGGCCGAGCATGCGGTTCGTGGCCGTGAAGAGCGAACAGCAACAGGCGGCGGGTCTGGTGTTTCGGACCCGTGATCTGTTAGTGCGGCAGCGAACCCAGCTCATCAACGCGATCCGGGGTCACCTCACTGAATATGGTTGGATTGCACCCAAGGGGCCGTCGCATGTGGCGACGCTTGCCGATCTGATCGAGGAGGAAGCGATGGCCAGCTCGCTTCCCGAAGCGGCCCGCACCATGTTCCGAGTGATGTTGGACCTGTTCGCCGGCCTCAACGGCAAGATCGCGGATCTCGACAAGGAGATCGCGCGACGCGCTCGCGAGGACGAAGTATCGCGCAGGCTGATGACCGTTCCTGGCATCGGCCCGATCTCCGCCACCGCGATCGCCGCTCTAGCACCGCCGGCCGAGACTTTTGCCAAAGGTCGTGACTTCGCGGCCTGGCTCGGTCTCACGCCCCTTCAAAGATCGACGGACGGCAAGCAGAAGCTCGGCGTGACATCCAAGATGGGCGAACGCACGCTCAGGCGCCTACTCATCATCGGCAGTAGCGCCGTTGTCAGCAGGCAAGCAAACCGGGCGCGCCGAAGGGTTCGTGGCTCGAACAGATGCTGGCTCGCAAACCGCGTATGCTGGTACCCTCGCGCGCGTCGCAACGAAGCTTCCAGCCGCGCCTTCTCCTTATCCCAACGCGCCTCTTCGGCTTGCGCTCGCGCCTCGAGAACCTCGACCTCAGCTCGAATGTCGGCAGCATTCTTTTCGTGCTTCTGACGAGCTGCGTCCAAGGCGGCTTGCGCTTTGTCGATGGCGTGCTGCCGTCGCTCGCGCTTCTTCTGCCGAGCCGCCTCTTCCTTTGCATCCTCGCGCTCGCGTCGCTTCTGTTCCTTCTCAAAAGCGAGTGCGGCCTTCCGGTCGGCTGCCGGATCATTGCTCCGCTTTGCATGCTGCTTCCGCGGCTCGTGGCCGGCGAGCTTAGGGCGGCTCGCCTTCTTCGAACCGTCATCGTCGGTGATATCCGTGGGCAGTTCGGCGTGCTCTTTGAACGGACCGCTTGAGCCAACGGGACGCTTGAGAACAACGCCGGGCGCCGACCTCCTATCTGCGGCAGCTTCCCGCAGCCCTAGCGTTCTGCCAACAGATTGAGGAAACGCTTCAGAGCCGGGTTCTCATTGTCGTCGCGCCAATGCGCGTAGAAGTCCACCCGGCTTGGCCCCGCTCCGTCCTGCAACTCCCGGTACACAAGGCCAGCGAAACTTGCACCAATATCCGATTCCATCACTAGACTGAGCCCCATGCCCATACTCGTCAGACTCTTGATGATGCCAAGGCTTACGTCATGGCGCTCTACGGCGGGGCGATCGTCAGGTAGAACGAGCTTCGAAATCAAGAGATCCTCGAGCTCTCGTCCGGGATCATACTCACTTAGAAGGATCTTTTCGTTTACGCAAATCGGTCCAATAGATGATCTCGCGTGCCGCCAGGCAGTGATCCTGCGGCAGCGAGATCAGAATGCGTTCGCTCCAGAGCAGTAGTGATCTGGTGTCTTTTGAAGGTAGACGTCCAGGGCTAACGACAACGTCGACCGTTCCGTTACGGAGGGCAGTCATCAGACCGAAGCGAGAGCGTTCCATCGTTGCCAATTCGAGCCGTGGTAGCAGCTTCTTGAGCTCACCTATCGTCGCCCGCAAATTCCCGGTCGAAATGGATGTGCAGAAGCCAATGGTAAGGAGACCGGATTCGCCGCGTCCATTGGATACTCCCGTGTCGACGAGCGCATCGACTTGTTCCAAAATCAAACGGGCAATTCGCAGAACTGCTCGGCCAGCGAGAGTGGGCTTGATCCCCCCGCTCGAGCGGTCGAACAGCGAAGTCCCAACCAGATGCTCAAGCTGACCGACGGAACGGCTCAGCACCGTGTGCTTGATCGAAAGCACTTCGGCGGCGCGTCGAAAGCTTCCGTAGTCGCAAGCAGCAACGGCCAGTCGAAGCTGCTGAAGGTCAATAGCTCTGGCCGCGTTCCGCCGATTCTTCCTAATCTCGATTTCGGTCATGTTCAGAGCTCGATAGCAAACCGCAAAGAACATGACGTCCCCGCTCTAGGCGGGACGTATGTCTCGCTTGTCGCCGCCACGGAGGTAACTTCGACGGTCTCCGCGACGGGCGCCGCGAGCCTCTGTCGCAAGCTATCAACCTCACGACGAAGCCGCCCACCCCCTCACTGTAGGCGGCTTACATTGGCTGGATTCGAGCAGCGATAGGATTACGGCGGCCCGGCGCAAACCCGCTGGATCAGAAACCGCCGCGCAGACCGAATCTCTCGCGAAAGCGACACCTGGAAAAAAGAAGCAGCCGCAGGAGCGTCACCGTAGCGACGGCCCCCAAGAACGGGCCTTTAGGGTGCATGGTTTCGTCAGCTTGCCGAAAGCTAGATCTCCTACATTGAGCCCGGAGATCGGGACGCGATTGTCGCCTGTTTACTAGGGCGCAAGTTGCTCTTTCCGAGGTTCACATGATTCGTGTCTCAAACTTGCGGGCCTCTGTGCTGCTTGCGCCAGATCTGAGCTGGGCTGCATAGATCTGCAGCTTGATTCCGAATGGAGAACGGTATGGACGGCTCGCACTTCAATCCTCGGCAGGTGAACCCATCACTATCAGGATCGGCTCCGCAGAATGCCGAGATTCCGCCGGGTCAAGAGTCGGACGACGCGAGCTCGCAAGCGAGCTTTGAGCAGCTGCTCGAGGAATTGCCGCACGCTTCGTCAGAGGAGAGCGACCAAGGGATCCGGCGCACGGATCTCCTCCGCAGCGACGGCAGCCGAGCGGGGAAGCGCCCGAAAAGTTGGGCGTCGGTCGCATTCCTTCCTGACTCGTCAGCTTCTCGAAAGCCGCCCCTACGAAAATAAAGCCTGAAATGACCCATGCTGGAGGGGAACAGATGAATATCGATCCACCAAACACCGCAAAAGACTCCATTGAAGCTGACGATCTCCTGCGGCAGCGGCAGCGGGCGCAGCAACAGCCGGGCGACCTGAGCGCACAAACCAGCTCACCAGCACACCCGTCCCCGGATCAAGCGAACTTTGAGCAGCAGCTGAGTGAGTTGCGGCCAATCCACCGAACATCGGATTCAGCTGTCGCTTTGATGGATTCCGGGATTGGATCACCCTCGACCATGACGAAGGGCACTCTGAGAGCGTGCGCTATCCAGGAAAGCGAGCGGTGCCCGGCCGCTTCCTTTGTCAGGGGGCGCGCCGAACTTGCCGGATCGCTAACCGGAGCGAACGTTAAGGCGCTAAAGAACGAGATCAAACTCGCTGCGCAGCGAGCAGTACAGTGGCCACGAACCACCGGATCTTGTGCCGGCAGTGTTGACGGCGACCGCATCTTCGACGACGTGGTGGCATCATCGTATCTGCCGCTGCACCGTTTTCAGAACGAGGACATCGATTGCGAGCCCCTCCTAGAGGAGGAGGTGAGTGCCATCGCGCATGTGCGTTCCTTAGCGGATTTGCGTGCTCACGCGACCCCGCATGTTTCAAAGGCTGCTATCTGCTCGGACGACGAAAGAGAGGACGAAATTGATATGGCGCGCCTCGCTGCATGGCATACCAAAGGCCTTAGAGAGAGTGCTTTTGTGTCATTGTGCCAGGACCCCTCACGACTGCTCCTTTCAAAGGACGACAGTGAGAATGGCGCGAAGGCGATTGCAAAGAATGCTAAGAAGCTGCACACCTACACGGTACCAAGCGTCACCGCTTGGCCGATCAAAAAAATCAACGATATTTTAGAGCGTGGGCATGCTCCCGGAGATGAGGAGCTGCGAGATTGGGTGAGGGGAATACCGACCGAGGAGACCGAGGTCTTGTTTCTGGGCGGCAATCTAGCTGACTATCGGACAGCCATCGTAGATAATCCGAACACGGCTGACGCACCGCAAGATGGTCCGCGCATCAAGAAAGCAAGGGTCAGCTCCGATACGCCCGAGATGATGGCGGACTCTCGAACTCTTTGCCCCTCGGATTCCAGCCATCAATCTTCGCAGTCCTGACGAGCTATCGCCTGTGGTCGAATCGGCCGGGGTGGCGCGCCTGCTTTCAGTTATCTGGAAGTCGAGCGTGCCGAACGCGTGCGCGTCCGATCCAGGCGCATCAGCAGTTGAAAGAGGAGCTCGGGCTTGATCACGCGAGCATGTCTTCGGCGGGCGCGACAGGATGTCCGGAATGGACCGCTTGCGGGGACGCCCTCGCATTGCGAGCGGCCAGATCAGCTTGACGCCGACCGGGTCCACCTTCAGGTGACGAGGGATGCCAACGGCCCAGGCCAGCCCGCGTCGTGCCCCCTTGCCGAAACGGCGCACTGAGGCTGTATCCTGTATCGGCCAGCGGAACCGAACCGCACGCCGGCACCATCGCGCGATCAATCTCGGCCAAAAGCTTGGATCGTGGGGTTCGGTATTCGACTGGTACGCCGCCGCGCTTCAAACTTGCGGTATCGCTGGTCCAACTCTCGGGTAGGAAGAGACGCAATGCGATCATCGCTGGTACTTCACCGCGCACAAGCGTCAGCGACGCCAACGTTGGGCAATTGCCATTTTGCCAACGCCCGAGGCATATTGAGCCGCGACACTGACCGAGTGTTCGCCCCTCTTCGTCAGCGAGGTGTCGTCGATAACCGGCACCGCATCATCGCCGCCGACGAGCCGGTCGGCCTGATTGAGCAGCTCTGTCTCTAACGGCTTCGCATCCCAGACGCCATCAGCGATGAAATGGTGCAGCTGATCGTATTCGCGCGCTGCAGAGCGTTACGCCATCGGTTGAATGTTTTTGCGCTCACCAGGGCCGATCAACCCGGCAATGTAACGCGGACACATCTGTCGCCGCGCCTTATGACCCAAGCGATCCAGGAATGGCTTCAGCCAAGGCTCGAGCTCGTCTTCGCAATCCGGCGTCGCGTTCCCCATGGTCGGCCCTCCAAAAGCCGACTTCCTCTCAATCGTCGAAAAATCGATTCGGGATCTTGAGGGTTCTGTGAGGTCGCGTGGCAGGCGGGAGCCGGGCGCGGTGGCGCGTGCTCATAGAAGCCGGATTGAATGAGCCGCTGCCACGCCCGAGCCGGCGAAATTGAAAACCGATGATCTTAGACGATCGCCAGGCTCAAACGCATGCACAACGGCGCGACGCGGCAGGGATGTTGCTAGTTGGGGTAGGTTGTCGAGGGTATGTGCTGTCAATGGGTTAGGAGTGGCGGAAAGGCCATCCGTGACAACCCTGGCGCGAGAAGCCCGGTAACGGCCTTCAACGAGGGAATTGCAGAGCGGCGCCGCGGCACGTCCCTTGGATGAAGCGATGTCGTTGGTGGTTCTCATTGTTCATCCGACTGCACGGTTCTATTCATTCCAAGCGCCGCCTGCCGATGGCAAGAAGATTGTTGGTTGTTAGCACCACTCCCACTCCAGCAAAAATTCAATGCGCGCCAGCGGCTTGGTTCTATCTTCAAGATCAAATTTGCAAGCTTCCGAGGCCTCAAGCCGCAAAAGCTTGCAATCTCAAAACCGTTGTTGCTAGGAAATTGAATCCGCGATCAAGGCCTAAAGGGCACTTCACGGGCGACGCATTAACTTCACGGACGCGCCACTCAGCCATCGGCGTCAGCGCTCCTTAATCCAAATCCGCATTTCGCCTTCGCCGCGGTTAGCCCAGCTGAACCATGGAATGAATGTCAGCCGCTGCGGTTGTAGCTGTCCAGGCACTTTGTCGTACTGACAAAGTGCCGTTTCTTCAGAATGCGTGTGTTGCAACCGGGACCCATCAGCCTGCAGCAAAATCTTGTCGAAGAGACCAGTACCTTCGACAAGCGAAAACCGGCTTTCTGCAGGAAGCCAAAGGTTGTGTAACTCGGGCCCGTTGTCGGCTTCTTCCACACAATACATCAAAGGGCCGCGCTGGATAGCCACCTTGCCGGCCAAATTGCGAAGTTGCGGATGACCGTATACGCGGCGTACTTGCATCGGCAGCGATAGTTTGACGCGATCTCCCTGCCGCCACGTGCGGTGAATGTGCAAATAGCCCTTACGGGGCTCGCAATGGACAGGTTCGCCGTTCAGGCTCACCGCCGGCGCGCTGCACCATTCCGGCAGGCGCAGGGCGAGCGTGTGGGCGATCGGCTGTGCAGATTCCACGGCGATTTCAACCTCGTCCCTCCAAGGATAGTTGCCGCTCATGAGCAACCGCAGGCGTATGCCCGCCAACCGATAATGCCACGCTATTGCCAATGTAGAGATTGATGTAGAGCGCGTCGGAGCATGGCGTATAGATGTAATGACCAATCGATGTGAAAAGGCGTGCGATGTTCGGCGGACAACACGCGCAGCCAAACCAGCGTTGCCGCACCGGCCTGACATGATTGTAGATGCCATTGGACCGCAGCGTTTTGGGATGAACTTCGAGCGGGTTAACATAGAAATAGTGACGCCCATCGAAAGCGATACTGCCCAGAACCGTATTATAGAGCGCGCGCTCCATCACGTCGGCATAGCGACTGTCCACTTCCATCTCCAGCATACGGCGCGCCAACATCATCAGCCCAATCGACGCGCAACTTTCCGCGTACGCGATACGTTCGGCAGATCGTAATCGCTGCTGAACGCTTCGCCGAAGCTTTGCGAGCCGATACCCCCAGTGATATAGATCTGGCGCTGCACTATGTTTTGCCATAGCCGCAGGCAAGCCTGGCGTTGCTGCTCGTTCTGACGCAGACGCGCGAGATGAGCGACCGCAGTCATGAGGTATACAAAACGCACCGCATGCCCGGTTGCAGTCCGCTGTTCCGAAATTGGCAGGTGCGCCTGGCTATAGGCCTTATTTTCACCGTCCAGGGCATGCCATGTGATTTGACGTCGCAGGATTGCCGGCGTTTCTCGTGTTCAATGTCATAGAAGTGCGGCTCGGTGCCCCGTTGCTCCACGAAATAATTGGCTAGCGTCAGATATCGCTGCTCCTGCGTCACTTCGTAGAGGCGCGTCAATGCAAGTTCAATTTCTGGATGGCCATCATAGCCGTGTAGCTGATCGCGCTCCGGGCCGAAAACTGTGGCGAGGTGGTCAGCAAGTCTGCAAACGACGTCCAGCAGGCGTCGTTTGCCAGTAGCCAGAAAGAAAGCGATGCCCGCTTCAATCAAGTGGCCGGCACAGTAAAGCTCATGGCATTCGGCTAGGTTGCTCCAGCGCTCCTGAGGCGCCTTTAGCATGAAATAGGTGTTGAGATAGTCGTCGCCGCATTGGGCGGCCGCAATCAATTCAATCAGCTCATCGGCGGCTTTGTCCAGGTCCGGATTGGGTGTCTGGCACAGCGACCAAGCAGCCGCCTCTAGCCATTTTGCGACATCACTGTCCTGAAAAACCGTGCCGTAGAACTCCCCCTTCGCACGTCCGGCGGCAATACGGAAGTTTTCTACCGCGTGGCTCGGTGTCGCTTGCGGATTGCGGTCGTTGAGCGCGTTCCATTGGTAGGGAATCGCCACTTCCCTCACCAAGTGCTGGCATTTCCCAATCAGCGGATCTGAGACCTGTAGGTCGTGAAGGTTGACTTCGGCCACATCCCGCTGATTCATCTCGTTTCTCCTTCGTGTGGGGCGAACCGGCGCCTAGCTCAGGCAAGCCAGCTCGCCATGATCGTTGTTGAGGTTGCGGCCCCGAAATTGGCGGCTGCGCAATCGTATTCTGCACGCGAACGTTGAAACGCTAGAAATGGAAAAGCTGCCCCCATGCCGCTGGATGGCGTAGGGCTCATAAAGGGCTGGTCAAACCAAGCTTCTTTCCAATCCCCTACCGCTGAAATGTCATGCAACCATCACGCTGGAGCTTGTGTGATCACAAGCGCCGGTCCGCCTAAGCCTCGCCGTCAAGCCAGCCGATCTTGCTCTTCAGGAATCGAAAGCCCAGCAATCTCGAACCCGGCCCGCTCCCTATTGTCCCGACCGTAACCATGACCGCCCGCCGCAGGCTCGTAGAAATAGGCCTCGTAGCCCATCGCCTGGAGCTTCGCGGCCATCTTGCGCGCGTGTCCGGGATGAACACGATCGTCCCGCCCGCGGTGGCGATCAGGATCGGCGGGTATGTTTGGCCGCGTTTGGCGGCATGATACGCGGAATAGGTCTTGAGCCACTCCCAGTGGTCGAGCTTATCGGGGTCCCCATATCGCAATCCAGCTTGCCCCTGCCAGAAGCTTGGTGTAGCGGCGCATGTCGATCAGCGGGATCGTGTAGACCAGCGCGCCGAAGCGTTCCGGATAGCGCGTCAGCATATTGGTGATGAGGATGCCGCTGTTCGATCCGCCCTGGGCTGCGATCCGCTTCGGCTCCGTGACGCCACGACGCACGAGATCGGCGGCAACGGCAGCGAAGTCGTCGTGCGACAATTTCTTGCCACTGAGACGGCCGGCATCGTGCCAGCGCGTGCCGAACTCGCTACGGCCGCGTAGATGCGCCTGGACCGTGGTGCCGCCGCGCTCGAGCCAAAGCTTGCCAAGCGCTGAATTGTAGGACGGCCTCATCGAGATTCCAAAGCCGCCGTAGCCGCTCATATGGACGGGCGCATCGCCCGTCTCGCCGGCCGGACCGGTCCGTACGTAGGGGATGTGCTCGCCATCAATCGAAATGGCCTCATGTTGGGTGACCACCAGCCCATCCACGGTGAAGGTCTTCGGCGCCTGCTTGAGCACGGTCGGACTGCCGACATTATTCTCGATCAGCATAAGCGAAGCTGGCGTGAGCGGATCCTGGCTATCGACGAGCAGGTCGCCATTGCGTTCGGATGGGTCGCTATCAAGAGGCCAGACCTGGACTATCCCTATGTCGGGGATCCCGCGCAGTCGCGCGCGGCTCCACCCTTTATCGGATGGCGAGCAGATCTCGAAGAACGGCCGCAGTTCGTTGAGGATGGAAAGCACAAGCCTACCGGCACTCCAAAAGAGCCCCTGCAGCGCCCGGCGTGGGCTTGGTTCGAAAAGAACCTCGAACTGACGGTTGCCTTGAAGGAAAGCGGCCAAAGAGATGACGAGCACCGTATCCGCGGCATAGGTCTGCCCTGCCACAGATCAGGGCTCGCGCGGTCTGATGGCGAGCCAGTCGCGATGGGTGGCAGAATTGAAGGCGTCCACCTGATCGACGAACCACAGCCGTGGCGGCACGACGGTGCGCTCGACATTGCAGCCGGCTTCAACATGATCAGCTACGACCTCAAAGATCACTTGCGCTTGATCCGCCTGCGTACCGCGCCGCCATATCCTCACTGTACGCGCATAGCCGGAGGTCGTCGCCATGCCCTGCCTATGAGAGCTCGACAGCACCAGCGTATCGGGATCGAGCCGTTCAACCGCGCTCTTGGCTTCCGGCAAGACGAAGCTATCACCGACAAACGTCTACGTGTCGGTATCGAACTCACGCAGGGCGACGGCATCACTGCCGCCGCGCGATAGGCTCAAAATCGTTCGTCTATGACTCCCCTGCGGCCAGACCGTCGCCCTCAGAAGCCGGTCTTCGCCTTCGCTAACCGCGAGCTGATCGATCTCGAGCAGAGCTTCCCATGACGGCTTTGGCGTGCGAAATTCTTCCAGAGTGGTTCGTCGCAAGAGGCCGCGCGGATTGTTGGCGTCCTTCCAGAGATTGTAGAGATAGCTGCCGCGCCGCCGGACGTAGGGAATATTGTCCGGCCGATCCGATCGTAAATCCAGGTCAGCGCGTCGCGATCCCGCTCGCCAAACACCTGCAGCGTCTTGCCATTCTGCCGCTCAACAAATTTCAGCGCCCGCGCGCCTTCGATCTGTTCCAACCACAGATAGGGATCATCGTCTGGAGCGGAAAGCGTCGGCTTTGCAGGTACTTTGTCGTCGCGTTTGCTTTCACCACGCTTCACTCCATCGCCATTGACGCGCACTCCCGACACAGCACCGCATCAAAGCTTTTCACATATTGCATCCGCAGTTCATTGCGGTGGCGGCCGTCGAGGCTGATTGCCATGTGTCAGTCAATTCCATCAATTGCTGAAGTTGGTAGTTGACTTGGGCGCGCTCTGACGCATTTGGCAGGACCGCACATCCTCAAGGCTTCAACCCCAAACTGCCCGTGGCAACTTCATCTCGATGCGAGCTCGGCTTTCCTTGCCTGGGGGCGACTACCGAGCACCTGGGCGACACCGCCCCACCCCAAGTGGCCGCGCTCACAACGTCCGTACCTCTGGATCAAGGTAAGATCGAGAACTTGGTTGCTGAGGGCCGAGACCGTTCTTGCAGCGCAAAGAGGCGCTTGCGGTACGAGCTACACCGAAATTGCTTTCATCACCCTCGCCGCCGGGCGAATCTGGCTATCAATTGAGTCCACGCGCTGGGGAACCTACCGTGCGGATCCCACGCCGCAACGCGAAAGGGCACGCTCGCGCCCATGCGGCGGCAGAGGCTTAGGATGCTCGCTAACATTCGGCACGGCCCTAACGGCCCCCTTTCAGTCGAACTGCCGGCCTGGCCGTTGCGCTCTGTTGGGGTCCTATGCGACTGGCCGTATGGGTTCTAAAAAGGGTTTGATGGGCCGCCTCGATCGGCTAGCTTCTCAGGGACACCGTTCTTCGGCGTCATAAAAGTCTGGAAAGTCTGGAAGCGCGGAAGTGGCTAGGCGTACCATCGAAATCTATCGCTCAATTAGCTTAAAATGCGGTCTCATCGCGCAACCGGCAGCGGCGGACCTCAGGACGAGCGGAAGCAAAGCCGAGTCAAAACGTTAGTATAGTTTTCCAGATCCTTGGGATAGGTTATTTATTTAGGCCAGGCTGATTTACCAAGTTCGGGCGCCTTACCAAGTTTGGACCCCTTGCCAAGTTCGGACCCTCACGAAGCTCGGACGCTTAGTCGCGCAGCGTGTTTTTGGTGGCATTGTCCTGGCGCTGGTGACAACTTCCTTGTACTTTCATACCCATTTCGCCGCGATGGCGTTCTCTTGTTGGTAGTGGTCTTGCGGTTTTCGCTATGGGCAGCCTCATTGTATCTGCCATGCTTTCCATCTTGTCCATCGCTGTTTTGGCCTACTTCTTTACGCCCCCTACTTCCAATCTTGCATTCGATGCTCCGCAAGATCTTCCGGTGGTTGTGATTCTCTTTGTTGCCTTGCTTGTCGGAACCCACCTCATCCGAAAAGTCCGCCGGGAAAGGGCGGCCACGCTTGAGGCCGCAGCCAAGCTCCGGCGCAGCGAGGTTGAGTTGCGAGATCGAGAGAAATGGTGGCGCGAAGTCTTCGAGCATAACCCGGTCATGTACTTCATGGTCGATGCCGCCGGAACGGTCCTGAACGTGAACACGTTGGGCGCAACACAGCTCGGCTATTCGCCCTCGGAGCTCGTCGGGCATTCCGTTCTGAAGGTCTTTCTGGAAGAAGATCTTACCCTTGTTCGCAAATGCCTTGGGCTATGCGTTGAAACCGTCGGCCAATCCCACACTTGGGACATCCAGAAGGTCAGGAAGGATGGCGCGGTGCTGTGGGTGCGGGAAAACGCCAAAGCCATGCATTGGGCAGACGACCAGCTCATCATCCTCATCGCCTGCGAAGATATCACCGAGCGAAAGCGGACGGAAACTGCCCTGCGGCGGAGTGAAGCCCATTTGGCCCAGGCGCAGGAATTGAGCCGCACCGGCAGCTTCGGCTGGAACGTCGCCACCGGCGAGGTCATCTGGTCAAAGGAGACCTTTCGCATTTTCCAACACGATCCGGCGACAAAACTGAACCCGCAACTCGTCATTGATCGAGCCCATCCAGAAGATCGGGCTGCCGTGCGACAGACCATTGATCGAGCGCTCCGAAACCTAGAGGATTTCGAGCACGAATACCGACTGCTGTTGCCGGACGGCTCGGTGAAGCACCTCCACGCGCTGGCACGAGCCATTAGAACCGCATCTGGCGATATCGAGTTTGTCGGGGCAGTGACGGACATTACGGCTGCAAAGCAGGCGGAACAACAGCTTCGCCGTAGCGAGGCCTATCTGGCCGAAGCACAGCGTCTCAGTCACACGGGCAGCTGGTCCTGGGACGTCCACCGTCTCGAATTTGTGTATCGCTCCGCCGAAGTCGATCGTCTGTTTGGCTTCGATCCGGAAGAGACTGTATCGATAGAGACCATCCGGTCGCGTATCCATCCAGACGACTTGCCGCAGCTTCGGGAAGTGCCGCGCCAGGCTATCGAAGACAAGGGAGGGCACTTCGAATATGATTTCCGAATCCTTCTTCCAAAAGGCGCGATAAGGCGCATACATTCCGTTGCGCACGCTGTGGTCGGTAGCGATGGCAACGTCAGCGAGCTCATCGGAACGCATATGGATGTCACCGAGCAATACGCAGCTAGGGAACGGCTGGAAAAGGCTCTTGCTGACTTGCGCGAAAGTGAGCAGCGCTTTCGCGACTACGCCGAAACGGCCTCCGACTGGCTCTGGGAGACCGGGCCGGACCACCGGGTCACCCGCTTTTCGGGGCACACCAGCGCAGCAAGCATTTTGGCCCCGGGAGTCGTCGGGCTGCTTCGCTGCGAAATTGCGGGCGATGTCGAAGCGGAATCTGAGAAGTGGCGGCAGCATCAGGCGACAGTCGACGCGCGACTTCCATTTCGCGATTTCATCTATCGCACCGTCACCCGGACCGGATCTCCAATTTACGTCCGGACCAGCGGCAAGCCATTCTTTGATGCTGACGGCAATTTCCTCGGCTATCGCGGCGTCAGCACTGACATCACCGCAACCATCCGCGCAGATCAGGCTGAACGAGAACTGCGGAAGGCGCAGGCGGAGCTCGCGCACGTGACACGCGTAACGACGCTGGGCGAGATGACCACCTCCATTGCGCACGAGATAAACCAGCCGCTGGCCGCCATTGTCGCCAATGGCGAGGCTTGTCTGGGTTGGCTTGATCGCGAAACTCCTGATCTTTCCGCCGCGCGCTGCTCAGTGGAATGGATCATCGAGGACGCCATCCGGGCGAGCGAGGTGATTCGCCGCATTCGCACGCTAGCCAAGAAAAGCGAGATCGAGATGGTGCCGCTCAATATCAATGAGATCGTCAAGGAGGTTGTCGCGCTGGTGACTCGCGAGCTGGTCAGCCACCAGGTGTCGTTGCGGACCGAGTTGGCGGCGGCCCTCCCCATGATCCTGGGTGACCGGGTTCAACTGCAACAGGTGATCATGAATCTGGTGATGAACGGGATTGAGGCCATGCAAACAGTCAGAGACCGACCGCGCGAACTGGTGATCCGGTCATCCCAACACGATCTGGGAGGCGTGCACCTCGCCGTGACAGATTGCGGCGTTGGGATCACCGAGGAACACGCTGACCAGGTATTCAACCCCTTTTTCACCACCAAATCAACCGGCCTTGGAATGGGCCTTTCGATCTGCCGTTCGATCGTGGAGGCTCACGGAGGGAGCCTGTCGATTGCCTGCAAGCAGGAGTCGGGCGCGACGTTTCAATTGGTCCTGCCGTTGCATGAAGAGGTCGTGTCGTGACCGGGCGCTGTGACTCGCCGCGCGGAGGCGCGCAAGCGGAGAAGCCGAGCGGAAGAGCGATCGTCTTCGTGATCGACGACGACGTCTCGATGCGTCGTTCGCTCGCGAATCTTTTTCGATCGGTAGGCTTGGACGTTGTTGCGTTCGGATCGGCGCGAGAAATGCTGCAAGCCAAGCTTCCGGATGTTGCCAGCTGCCTGGTCCTTGACGTCAGGCTACCGGGATTGAGTGGCCTCGAGCTGCAGACTGAGCTCGCCAAGTTGAACCTTCGCATTCCGATCATTTTCATCACTGGTCATGGCGACATTCCCATGACCGTCAAGGCCATGAAGGGCGGAGCGGTCGATTTTCTCACCAAGCCGTTTCGCGATCAGGAGCTGCTTGACGCCGTGGTCGCCGCGACCGAACGGGATCGCAAAAGGCGGGAGGTTGAGAAGACGGTTGCCAACCTGCAGTCCTCGTTTGAGGCCTTAAGCCCACGCGAACAGGCCGTGATGAAACTGGTCACTGCTGGGCTGATGAACAAACAGATAGCCGCAGAGCTCGGGCTGGCCGAAATTACCATCAAGATCTACCGCGGACAGGTAATGAAGAAAATGGGCGCACGGTCGCTGGCCGATTTAATCAGAATGGCTGAGCCCCTGGGAATTCGTCCCAACCGGCCGGAACAAGCCTAAGTATGACTATACAATTTCATCTCTCAAGCCCACCCTTGACCCAGCCGACTATGCTTCGGCAATCGCCTTTTCTGCGTTAGGAGGGGTCGTTTTGTTCACGCCTTCGCTCATTTCCGTGGTCGATGACGACGGCTCCGTCCGTGCTGCGATAAATAATCTTTTGAAATCCCGCGGCTACATAGTCCATACATTTGCATCCGCTGAGGAGTTCTTGCGCTCGCCACACCTGAATGAAACATCGTGTGTGATTGCGGACGTGCAGATGTCCGCTATGAGCGGCTTGGACCTGCTGACACATATGCGGGCCGAAGGTTGCGATGCTCCATTCATTTTCATCACTGCCTTTCCCGATGATCGCGTTCGCGCCCGGGCGCTGAGCGCGGGAGCGATTTGCTTGCTGGCCAAGCCATTCGCAGGACAGCACCTGATCAGGTGCCTACATACCGCACTGGATAAGCATCGCGGCGGAGCTAACGCGTGAGACGATGAGCACGCAGTCTGCTCAGTTCGGTGCTGATCTGTGGGCGGAACCGCGCGCTTCGCAACACCGCAACGTCGATGAAGACCTCGGCCTCGCATCGCAACTCGTAACCAGTCGTTGGCGATCGGGCTCCCCTATTGATATTTTTCCGGTATTCGTCACTGGCTTGCGGCGGGGCTCCATCACCTACGGTCGCGAACGCTTTGAGATTTACGACGAAGCCACTTGCTCGACTAACCTCAGTTTCAACTGGTCGTGGCCACCCTAGAGGCGGCCCATATCTCAGGCATTGCTAACAGCAGCGATGATCTCGGCAGGCGCTCCTGTTCGCGGCGAAAGTTTGACTCTGATGAAGGCGCGCTCCTTCACGGTGCTTGGCCCAGATTGCTGAGTGTAACCAGTCGACCGTGAAGAACCCGGATTTCAGCTTGGGAGGAGCTGAAGTCGGCGGATGAGCTGGACGAGGATTTGGCGCAG
>NZ_JCAMOT010000072.1:0-21183 GCF_059512425.1 Bradyrhizobium sp. Leo78 | reverse complement strand
TTGAATCCGACTTGAAGAGTAACCTCTACAAGATTTGGAATCGAATGAGCTCAGGCGCCTACTTCCCGCCACCTGTTTGTGCCGTCTCCATTCCGAAGAAGAGCGGAGGCCACGCACGGTTGATCTGCAGACGGAGAGCTCGGCGTTATCGCCCAGCAACCAATGATCGATGCTGAGCACAGCGTGCCCTTGTCCTTGGAAGGGAGGTCGAAGAGGACTCTTGATCTGAGACTCACTGATTTTGAGGCTGATCTTCACTTGGCCACAGGCGCCGCAACAACATCCCGATCAGAGGAAACTTCGCAATCTGGCAAGTTCCGTGATGTGATCGGCTGACAAGACGTCCGGTATGAGCGGAGGCTGTGGCGCGGTGTGGATTTGGTAAAGATGACGTGTGGCCTCACGCTTGGTCATAAACTCTCGTATGCAGTCGTCCAGTGTGCCTTCCGCCGACAGATATGTACTTTTGTCTGCACGACGCTCATTTTTTATGGAGGGCCATTTGCGAAGCATCGCGGGCGCATCGTGTCGTTCGCGTCCGTCATCTCTGTACTCGATCCTTCAACGCGGCGCTCTGTCCACGGAATAGCCGGGAAGTAGCCTCATTGCCTCACGAGGCCCCATCACACTGCCACTCCGAAGCCGCGTCGAATTCTTCGCAAACGGCACAAAGCGGGCGTCCTGGACTGATCAGCGTTCGCTCGCAGGCAGCAACCCCGCTAACGCCTTGGCTTCCGATTTGAGAGCATCGATTGCCGCCTTGCGCGCACCGGCATTGAAGCGAGTCCTGATCGCCGACACTGAAAGGGCGCCCCTCAGTTCGCCGTGTACGTCGATCAACGGCACGGCCGCCGCGGCGACCTCCGGGTCCCGCTCTCCGATCGAAACATAAAAGCCTCGGTCGCGGATTTTCTTCCCTTCGGCGTTCGCTGGCTCGCGGAATACAGTGAGAATTCGCCCGGCGGCTCCGCGATCAATGGGCAATCGCTGACCTTCTTCGAGATGATGTCGAACTGAACGTGGAGAATTGACGCGGTAAAGACAGATACGTTCGTCCTTGTCTGCAACATAAAAGGATGCAGTTTCCCCAGTTGCCTCGACCAGTCGACGAAGCGATGGCCGGATGATTTGGCCAAGATCAAGGCCGCGCTGATAAAGCACCCCAAGGCGCCACAACTCCGGTCCTGGTCGAAACAACCGGTCCGCGCCGCGGACGAGAAAGCCGTCAGCCTCCAACGAAGAGGCCAGTCGCAGCACTGTGCTCTTGTAAAGGTCCGCCGTCTCCGCGATCTGCGTCAGTGTCATCGCAGTACGCTCCGCGTTGAAACTTTTCAGGATTGCGAGCGCTCTGCTGACCGCGTCAACTCCTGTCTTGCTCATTTCTGCTCCGGTTCTGCACTATAGAACAACTATCAGAGCTAGGGGGTGAACCCTATTTCAGAAGCATTGAGGCGGTTCTGCAGGCCAGAATAGTTTGACTCTTCTTCTAACTAAGAGTATCGGTTTTGCACGTAACGGAAGTTCTGAGACGCGAAACAATGGAAGGGGTAGCCAAGGCTGGCCGTGACTTGCGCGAGGTGATGATCCGCTGAGACTGATTGGTGGCTCGGCGCATGGCGTCGGGGGTGTATGATCACCTGATCCAGATGCACGCAGGGGAACGAGATCTCGTTCGTCTTCCTGCCGCACCACATACTCGGCGTTCTTCTCGGGGTGCGCAGCGATCTTGCCGCCATATGCCAATATGAAGAGCGGCTCCGACCTAGACGGCCCGAAGCTCGGCATCACGGCTCCTGGTTCCTGGACGGGCAGAATGGCGCGCCATTGCATCAAGATGCCGGGATTGGGACCGCGCGACGTCAACATCATCGCGGTCGGGAGCGATGCGCCGGACGTGGTGGCACTCGACCCCAAAAAAGTCGACGCGCTGGTCTATTTCGATCGCATTGCGACCCTGCTCTCGAGGAAGATTGGGGCCAATTCGCTGTTCGATGCGCGCACCGTCGAAGGCGCCAAGACTGCCTTTGGCGGGATCCGTCTAGCGCCTGTCGCTACCTGCCGCAATCTTCATCGACAAAAATCCCGAAACCGCGCAGCGCTTGGTCAATGCCCTGCTGAAGAGCCACCGCTGGGTCAACTCTGTATCAACGGAGCAGTTCGTGGCGCAGTCCCGGCACAGTACGAAACTGATCGCGAGGTGAACATCGAGATCCTGAAAGCGTCCAAGGCGCCGTTTTCCCGGGCCAGCCTAATGGACGCCCAACCGCCCAAGGTACCCCCGGCTGTGTTGAGCGGTTTCTACCCAGGATCACCGCGGCAAGCAAAACCTTCACCGATCGCCTCGCTGGCGTGCGGCCCAGCGGTTGAACTAACAACGGCGGGCGCCGAAGATACCACAAAGTAAGGCTTCGTCATGTCCCTGCCGCTCACCGGCATCCGTGTCCTCGACCTGTCAAACGTATTGGCAGGCCCATTCTGCGGCTACCATCTCTCGCGCCTCGGCGCGGAGGTTATCAAGGTCGAAAACCCCAATGGAGGCGATCTCGCGCGGCGCCTTGGCGCCGATCCGGAAAGGGCAGAGCGCCTTCAGGGCCTCTCCTTCGTCAGCGTCAACGCCGGTAAGCAGTCGGTGGCGCTCAATCTGAAGTCTGAAGCGGGAAGCGAAGCGTTTGTCGGGCTGGTGTCCGAGGCCGACGTCCTTGTCGAAAACTTCCGGCCAAAGGTCATGGAGCGGCTTGGTCTCGGTTTCGACGCGTTGTCCAGGCGCAACCCGCGCCTCATCTATTGTGCAATCTCAGGCTTTGGGCAAAACGGTCCTTGGTCCGCCCGCCCGGCCTACGACCAGATCGTCCAGGGCCTTTCCGGCGCGATGAGTGTTACCGGTGATGCAGCCACGGCTCCGCTGCGGACTGGCTTCCCGATCTCCGATACCATCGCCGGGCTAACGGCCGCCTTTGCTATCGCCGCGGCGCTCGTCGAGCAGCAGCGAACGGGCAGGGGCCGCTTCATCGACGTGTCGCTGCTCGAGGCGACCATCGCGGCTATGGGATGGGTGGTTTCCAATCACCTGAATGGCGGAGTCGAGCCGCGGCCGATGGGGAACGAAAATTTCACGGCCGCACCCTCCGGCACGTTCTGCACCGCGACCGGACCGCTGAATATCGCCGCCAACGAGCAGAAGCAGTACCGGACACTTTGCGATCTGATCGGCCGGCCGGATTTGAAGACGGATCCGCGCTTCGCGAAGCGGGAAGCACGTAAACTGAACCGCGGAGCGCTTAACGATGAGCTGAACGTGGCGTTGAGCTGCAGGTCTGCGGAGGAATGGGAGGCGCTGTTGAATGCCGCCGGCGTCCCTGCCGGCTGTGTGCTGACCGTCCCGCAAGTTTTGCGTGAGCGGCAGGTGCTGGAGCGCGGATTTGTCGAGACGCTGCCGCTCGATAGGGCTGGCGAACCGCCATTACGCATTACGCGCCCTGGTTTTCGGCTGGATGAGGCGTTTCCTGCCCCCGCGCTCCCCCCGTCGCTCGGTGCGGACACGGAGCGATGGCTGGCTCGACTCGGTTATACAGATCCGGAAATTGAGCACCTTATCGCAAGCGGTGCCGCCGGAACGTCATGTCAAGGAGGAGCTCATTTTCCGCGGGTCCGCCCGGCAACAGATGGAGCAGCGTGACGACCAGGCAGTTGCGCGCAAGCAAACCACTGCCGGGCATAGGCTAACGGGATTGGAAAACAGGGATGAGCGAAACGGAGCTGCGAGAGCAGGCCGCCCATTGGTGGCGGAGCTCTATATGCGACATCGCCCCCGGGCGGATCGCCTATCGCGGATACACGATCGAGGAATTGATTGGTCATATTTCGTTCCCCGCGATGATCTGGTTGATGCTGCGTGGCGAGCTACCCACACCGGCACAGGAGCGGCTCTTTGAGGCTGCCCTGGTTGCATCGGTGGATCATGGCCCACATGCACCTTCCATCGCCATCGCGCAGATGGCTGTGAGTTGCGGGCTGCCGCTCAATGGCGCGATGGCATCCGCAATCAACACGCTGGACGGTGTGCATGGCGGAGCGGGGGAGCAGGCGATCGAGCTCTATGACGAGGTCCTGCGACGCAGCGAGACCAAGGACCTCGATGAGGCTGCCGCGGAGGTGATCGACCATTTCACCGCCGCGCGCAGCAAATATCTGCCGGGCTTCGGTCACCGCTTTCATCCCGTCGACCCGCGCGCTGAACCGCTACTCGCGCTAGTCGATGCTGCGATCAGTGAAGGTGCCGTCAACGGTCGCTACGCCAGCGCTGCGCGCGCGATCGAGCGCGTTATGCGCGAGCGCAAAGGCAAGCTCATCCCGCTGAACATCGATGGAGCCACCGCAGTCATCTACGGGGAGCTGGCCTTTGCTGCACCCCTGGCCCGCGGCATTTTCTGCTTGTCACGGGCGGTAGGGATTCTGGCCCATGCATGGGAGCAGACCGGACGCAAGGACCGCAACAAAGGCCCGATGCCCAAGCAGTTCGCCTACAAATACGAGGGGCAGCCAAGGCGCAGCCTAAAGCAAGCGCCATGATGTACCATAAGGACTGCCGAGCTCATCGAAACGCGCGTCTTTTCGGCCACCGCCAATTGCGTCGGTTCGGATTGCGCGGACGTCAACCGTGGAGACAAGCCGGCTGACTGCTTCATCGAGGGCCGTGGTTCGAGGCGTAGGGAAATCTCTATCTAGTCAACATTTCCTTGGCCGCATCGTCAGGCTTGCACCCGGTGGCTCCTGGTCCTCGATCGTCAATAACGCTTGGCGGAATGGCCTGGCCGCATTCTCGCGTCCAACAACGTCTGGGGCGTGCCCCTGATGAAAGATGGTGCTGTAAGATCGGCAGGTTTAGTCATTCTTCGGAACGAGTGGTCCGGTCGTGCTGGCAATGGACGCCAGACGCTGTTCGTAACTCGTGCATAGCTGGGCCACGTCTTCGTCCTGGCATCGGATGGCGAGTGCATCGCTCCTCAGTCCTGCGCTCGCTCGACGTGTTCTGAGCCTGCCCATGACGGGCAGGCTCTCTCGACCTTTTTCGCCGCTGTTACTGTGCGGTGATCTGCGCCAGGATAAGCGCGGCAATGGTGAGTTGAGCGATCGACGGCGCCAGATTGCCCCTTGAGACCTTGCCCCGCAGATAGTTGCTGAACTTGCCACCCTCCATATAGACATCCTGCAACCATTCCCGATACGCGCCGAGCGCGGCGAGAGGGTAGCACAAGGATTCTTGCGGATTCGACTTCGATTGCGGATGGCTGGCGAGGTAGTGGTGAGGATATTTTCCACGCTCGCCGTTCGTCGCCGCCAAGTCGTCGTCGCAGCAGTCTTTCGACCAATGCTGTCCGATCGAGATATCAACGACGTTCTTCTCCCGATATCGGCACTGGCCATGATCAGTTCGTAGATCACGGTGGGGGCCTCGTTGAAGACGTGCAAGAAACCCTTTGGCGCGGACTGAAAATTGAGCACGATGCGCTCATGCCATTTGTCGAACTTCTTCGAGAAAGCGCTGACGCCGCTGATCCGGAAGACGCAGCCCTATGCCAAGCGCGTCGCGCACCAGGGGCATTTGGGTCGAGCCAAAGCTGCTGGCCGAAATCGAGTACCGCGCCAGATCGGCCAAAGGCAAGGTGCGACAGCCGGTCTTCAAAGGCTTGCGGGAGGACATGCAATGAGATGGTGCCCGCGCTGCGATAACTGCCGGTGGGTTTGCGAAATCATTCGGACCAGCCTACCCATGCGTGCACCTGCGGCGGCGCCGGTATGCCGTGCCCATTTTGCAATAAGAGCGGTGACGAGTCGTCGTCCCCGGCGCTGCCAAAAGGATTGTTAGCCGCGACGACGACGCGTCCTTAAGCGCAAAAAAAGCCCGGCGACCCATCAAGGACCGCGGGGCATTGTCGTTTTGTGATTGGGGGGTGCATTGCTTCACGGGCCACGGCCTCGTCAGCTTCTCGACAGCTTGCCCGAGTAGGCAGCTCAGCTGATCTGTAGACGTGAGGCTAGCGTGGACCCGCACAATTTTGACCCCTCCAATGTAGCAGCTTCGTCAGAGGTGCAGCACGCCCTCACGGAAGATCAGCAAGCGGACACGGCGGAGCAAGAAGCCTTTGAGCAGCAATTTGAAGCGGCGCGCCTGGCCGATACGGCGATGCCCGACCGGGGGCCGCGCCGTAGCCCCCCTGCCAATGTGGCTAGCGACAGCCAGCAGCCCCGGACGAGTTGATGGGGGCACTTGCCAGGAGCAACCTCCTGCCAAGCGAGGAGGTCCTCATCAACGATGAGCATGACACAGCCGAGTTGAGACCAGCGAAGAGGCCGAGGACCCTAAACAATCCGCAAAGCGTTGCCATTGAGCGGCAGCTGAGCGAGATCGCTAATTCAGGTGGAGGTGGTGGAGCAATGCCGGCCGCCTCGGCGCTGCAGCCGGCTCCGTCAACGGGGATTGTGATAGGGTGGGACAGGCGGCCTCTTTATTCCGAGGATGCTCCCATTATCTTGGGGCTTGAGGGGGCCCTCATCAAGGGGGGGATGAACGAAGGCTGGGCCAAGCAGTATGTAGGTTATCTTCGTAGCTTTAGCCGTTGGCTCTTCGCAAAAAACAAGCCGAGCATTGTTGCTCGGCTCGAGAGTAAGTCGCTGAGCGGTGATGTGTCCGAGTTCACCGGAAGGGGTAATCCCAAGAACCTCCTTAAGGCAATAGACCATCTCCGGACCTTCCGGTCGACAGGCGTGCCGATCGTACACCGCCGCGCAAAGCGCAATCCTCACCCCCAGAACGCGGCCCTCATCAATCCTGAAGACGCGGTACTGATCGAGCCGAGGCGCGTCGACCAGGCCGCTGCGCAGCACAGCGCGTGGCAGGAAGCCGGCAGTCGGCCCGAGGGGATTCGGGGACTGCAGGATGATCAACCCGCCCCGTCGGTTTTCGTCCAAGAGCACGTCGCGTTCGACCCAGAGCGGGGGAGCTTCGGCGAGTGCTCGATCATCTGGATGATCAATCTATGCCTTCTCCAGAGGGGCTTCTCCGACTGGAACAGGAGCTTCGCCAGGACATTCAGGGAGGCAGAATAATCAACCCGCTCCATCATTTTCCGTCGGTCCAGATTTCGATCCAGAACAGTTCACTTTTGAACCGGGGAGCTTCGGCGACTACTGGATGATGAACCGGCGCAGTTGGGAGTGGCATCTAGCTCAGGCCCGGCAGATCAGTAGGCTTAGCCGGGCCCGCTGCTGAATCTATCAATGTACTTCCCCCTGGACTTCCAGCACCGCCCCCAATGGGCGTCGGAAGACTTCATGCAAGGGATGAGCTTGCACAACCTGCTGCCGAGCGCGTCTCAGCCGGCGACAAAATCCCTCTCGGCGGCGTGAACTACACGGCCACATTGGAGGAGCATCAGATTTTTCTGCGCCCAACATGAATAGCGGATTGTCGCACGGCAAAGAGGATGTAAGCTCTCGGCTTTGAGCCCGGGGAATGGCCTCCCAACCGGCTTTCTCCCATAGGTACGTAGAGCCGTTGGGAACGTAGTGGTACCGGCGCAGTTCGAGAGCGGCAGGTGCAGGTATTTCGTGATGAGGGAAGCGAGGAAGCCCGCTCGGCAGTCGCAAGCATCATCCACCGCACGCCGCGCGCTCGCATCAGAAGATCATGCATCGCGTTGACCTTGATTTGCACGTTGGAGAGCTGCGCGGTGACGTGCTCCAATTTCGTTTGCAGACGAATGACGCGGTCGCGGGTACCCGTGGGTCATTTCTCGATCGCCTTGATTGCGGCGACCGCGGCGACAGCCGTCGACACTCCGATGAAGAACGAGGTGAAGATCGCCTGCTCGGTCTTGTCCCAAGTGGATTGCCCGTCGATGCCGGGCTTGCCGATGCTCGGGCGCCCCAAGAGCCGAGCCTGTGATGGATCAGTTCCGGCGCGAGGACGATCATCATCATCAGGACGGGTCGGCCCCCGAGTCTTCTTTCTGACAAATCTGCGCAATCGGGTTGTCCGCGTTCCGAAGGGGCGCTACCCGCGATGGTGCGTCTGCGCGCCGAAAGATCATCCGCAGTGGGCCGGCTCCTTCCTGATGAGCGGCTCCGTCATCACGGTTATCGCCCGCATCGCTCCATCCGAAAGGAGCACGGCCGTGATTGAAGCCATCCTCGGCGTGCTGACGTCGATCCTGTCGGCGCTGTTCAACTGGCTGAACGCCCGGGTCGACGCGGACAAGAAAAGGTACTGGATGTTCGATATAGCGAATGCGCCGCCGACCGCTTGTCGCAAATTTTGCCAAGAGCAAAGTTCGAGAAGGTGTTTACCTACAAGGGCGATTTCATTTGGACGTGGTGCGTCAGCAGACGCCGTTTCCGTGGGATCGTCTCATCAAGGCGGTCAATCGGCCGTGGTGGACAGGATCTCACCATGCTGAGCAGACGAGCGTCTCGGTGCCTGCGGTCCGGTGAGAACGGGGCCGGAAGACGCTGGGGCGGACAGCGTCCTCTCCGTTCCCGCGCTCTCTAAGCCCCTTACAGCAACGAGAGCTGCATCTGCGGCTCTCCTTTGCGCCTCTGACGATAGCACCTGCTGATCACTTGACTTTTTCGGATCTGTGCCCCGGCGCGACCGTGGGCACGCGCGCGCCGGGGCCTTGCTCCCTCTTAGCCAACCTGGGGGTATAGGGGGTTGCGGTAGATCAGCGAGAGGTCGCACGATCAGAAAGCACAGCGGCAAGGCTGACGTCAGCGCACATTCGTGCTCCTATACAAGGAACTTTGGCCCGAGCAGCGAGAGCTGGATATCGACGTGATGCCCCCGCCGCTTGAGAAAGCCCTCCAACGACGGCGGTACGTCGCCACGATCGTCGATTTTGAGATAGACGAATGAAGTGCGCCTACGTTCGTCCGCTTCGCGCGCCCGACGGTTGATGGTCTGGCCAGGTCGGTACGAAAACTCGGCGGAGAATGCCTACCGGCGCAAACGGATTGGCGCGGGCGCACGACCTCATGCGGGTCCCGGCTGCGGCTGATCAAACGAACTGGGGAAGGCCGGGAACGGAATTGAGGACCTCGTCCACGAGTTCGTCGCCGGCATGTTCGTCGGCGAACGCGATCGTCTCGTTGACGAGGCCGGCGATCTTTCCTAGGCTGAGACCCTCATTCATCAATTGCTGGCCGAAACCGGTGACGCCGGCTCCGCCGAGGACGCTGCCGCCCTCTGAGTCTTCACCATCATGCTTCGTCACTGATTCCGAAGCGCCGGAAATGGACTCGATCATACGCCCCACGGGGCCGTCGGCTCCCTCGCGTTGCAGGAAACCAGCATCATGGCAACGGCCTTCTCTGCGAGAGCCGGGTCGACGCCGACATCGGTGGCGATGCGCGAGACGAATTCTTCTATGCAGGGTTTCTCGCTTGAGGGCGTGTGGTCAGTTATCGCATCCATAGCACGATAGCTGCGAGAGTGACGACTGGGCGGTAATTCGGGCAGTTTTTTCGTGGGTTGCTACGCGTCGGAACTGTTTGAGCTTACCGAAGCAGCACTCCACCAGATGTAGTTGTTCATAGAGAGTCTGCCGGGTTTGTAACCTCGGCGGTCACGACGATCAAGATCGGCATATCTACCCCTTAGAATGCATTTGTGGGACCGATCCATCGTGTGATTGTCGTCCATCAAAGCATTGATTTACGGATAATGAGAATGGCGAATACTTGAGCTTGGTCGAGGTCAGATAATTGGCGATCTTTGTCCTGTCTGCGACAAAGAGGTGGAGAGGGAATATCAGCGGAGGCTCGTGTCCGTTCTGATCGGCATGTACGTCACAAGTCTCGCGTGGCTCATACCGCGCCGTCTGTAGACAAACCTTGGTATAGGTTTTGCAACCGGTTCTATATCGCCTGTTTACCTCTGTAGAGTTGAGCCACCCGTTGAGTCGTGTGTACTTTCGACGTCGAAGCTGGACCATTTGACAATCGGGGGGTCGCGAAACCTTAAGCTCACTTGATAGGCTGTTGCGTGCCATTGAGGCGCGAGGGACGAAGTTGAATGGAAACACGTGAGCCCACTTTCGCCTTGGAGATCCATCAGCACATTGTTTCGTTCCTGCAGAAGTCAGATCCAGTGATTTTGGACATTGGCTGCTACGACGGCGTTGACTCGTTACGTTTTCTTCGGCTTTGCCCAGAGGGCTGAGCCCTGCTGCTTCCAGCTGCCCCCGGGCGATTGCTCGCTTTAGAGAAAAACATTGGTGCCTATCTTGAGAAGGTGCCTCTAATCAACATCGCGATCAGCGATCAAAATGGCAGGGCCGAATTTCATGCAAGCGACGGAGATGGAGAAGCTCAGGAACATGAGCCTTTAGATCACCATACGAAGACCGTTGATTGACATTCGAAAAAAATAGACTGGCACGTCTGGCTGAGTGGTCGTAGTTAGATAGTGGGAAACACAGCACGGCTTCCGTTATACAACTGAAGTCTGTAATGGGAGCAACTGGCGAACCTTTGCACTTGACCGCTGCCACTATGAAGGCAGCTGGAGGTGCTAAGGGAGTGATCTGAATCTGCCGCAAGCCTGATGACCAATGTTGGTCTGGTCCCGCTGACGCGTGATCCGACGCTCTTCGGAGTTGGAAAGTTGAATGCCCGCCTTTGATGCCGCTTTGTTTTTTCTGGCCGCAACGACGTTTTTTGCGGCCTTTGTAAATGGAGCCATCGGCTACGGCTTTTCGTCACTCACTGTACCCCTTGCGCTGGTTTTCTACACCAATCGCATTCTCAACCCCGCCATCGTCATCATCGAGGTCTTCGTCAACGTCTACGTCCTCTCCATCAATCTGAAGGGCGTGCCGGCGGTTTGGAAACGCATATTTCCCATCTTGCTCGGGCTCTTGCCGGGCATTGCGATCGGCGGCTATGCACTGGCCTCGCTGCAGCCGGGCTGGATCAAATTCGCCACCTACACGATCATTCTGCCCCTGATCCTGCTGCAAGCCGCCGGTTGGCGCCGCCGGATCGAGGCAAGCTGGCTAATCGGCCTGCCATTCGGGTCGATGCTGGGCGTCCTCTACTCGGTGACGACCATCTCAGGCCCGCCTTTGGCGATGCTGTTCAACAATCAGGGCCTCGTCAAAAACGAATTTCGCGCCGGACTAGCCCTGGTTCGTGTGGCGGAATCGAGCGTAACCGCCTTCATCTATTATAAGCTCGGCCTGTTCATTTCAGAAAGCGGCAGCCTGCTTTATGTCTTTATTCCTAGCGTCGTGCTCGGCATTCCGCTGGATCTTATGTTATCCGCCGGCTTGATCCGGAGATCTTCCGCCGCATCTGCATGAGTTTTGATGCCTGGGTCGTGGGCTTCGGCCTGTCACGGGTGCTAATCGAGCTCGCCCTGATGCAGAGCCCGTGGGCCTATGGCGTGATGGCGGCAACGATCCTGATCGATCTTTACCTGCTATACACGTTCTTCACGGCACATAACGGCGGCCCTGGGCGACCTCAGAGACAAGCGCGGCGCGCCGAGCGCGAGGTTAGAGCGAGCTCAAGTTGAATGGATCTGGTGTTCTGTCCGCATAACAGAAATGCACACGATCAAACGGGCTGGCGTTCCGTTCAAAGGATCCGGGCGCGCCGCCGCGGCCCGCTCGATGATCTCGGCGACCAAACGGGCTGATGTTGATCGGCTGCCGTCTGCAACTGTCGATTTAGCGAGTCCGCTCCTGGACCTGACTCAATCCACAAGCCGTCCGAATGCATAGGTGTATTCGAGTGCCATGCGGCGTGCATGTTCAGTGAGATTGGCGGCGGCGCTGTGCCCCCATCGATATTCTCATAGTAGAAATAGGGCTGGCCCAGCGCAGTGAGCCTGGCGGCTGCCTTGCGGCCATGCGCCGGATGCACGCGGTCGTCCTTGGTGGACGTGAGGATGAAGGGGACCGGGTAGGTCTTGCCCGGGACCAGCTTCTGATAGGGCGAGTAGGCCTCGAGCCACTCGCGCTGCTCGGGAATGGCGGGATCGCCATATTCGCCGGTCCAGGAGGCGCCGGCGCCCAGCTTGGTGAACCGAAGCATGTCGAACAGCGGCACCTGCACGATCGCCGCGTTGAAGGGGTCGGGTCGCTGGGTGATTGCGGTCCCCACCAGCAGGCCTCCCTGGCTGCCGCCGACCACGCCGAGCCGGCGCGGAGAGGTGACGTTCCGGCGGATCAGGTCCTCTGCAACGGCGATGAAATCATCCCATGTCCGCTGCTTCGTTGCCGCCTGGGCAGCCTCGTGCCATAGCGGCCCGAACTCGCCGCCCCCGCGCAGGTTCGCGACGACATATGCATTGCCCTGCTCGAGCCAGAGCCTCCCCATAACCCCCGCATAGGACGGCAGGAGCGGCTTCTGAAACCCGCCATAGCCATGGAGAAGGGTTGGGGTCGACCCATCAAACCTCGCATTCCGGGGCCGCACCAGAAAGTAGGGAATCCGGGTGCCGTCGCGCGAAGTTGCCTCGAACTGCTCCACGATATGCTGGGACGCGTCGAACTGCGGAGGTGCCATCTTCAGTGGCTCGAGGCGTTGGCTTGCGGCGTCGAAGTAGTAGAGCGACGTCGGCCTGAGGAAGTTGGAGACGGCGAACATCACCTCCTCCGTTTCATCGGAAGCGGCTTGCAGGCTCACGCTCGCATTCTCCGGGAGCGGGATCGGGGTGGCCCGCCGGGTCCCCTGATCGTACTTGTAGACGAACGCCTTGCCCTGAACATTGTCGAGGATCGTCAGATCAACAGGCTCCTGGTGGCCGCGAAGCCGCCGAGCGCCTGCCGAGCCGCTGGTTGGAAGACCAGTGACGGCCTGGCGCTGAGCGGATCCTGTTTCCATTCGTCCAGGTCATACGAGATCATCGAGCCGGCCGCGAAGCGACTGTCGCCGGATGGCGCCCAGTCTTCGTTGAGCGTCACAAGCAGGCGGCCACTGGCGATGCCGCCGATGTTCGCCTTCTTTGGCAGGTTGAGCTTGATCGGCCCCTTGGGCCCGAAAAGCACATACTCCTGCTCGAACCTGCTGATGGCGCGCATGGCCCCGGTCGCATGGACCTTGCCTTCACTGTCCCGCAGCACGAATACTGGCATCGGTCGGTTCGCCGCGGAAAACCTCGCGCGCTTGAACGAGCGGCTGAGCGCGCTTGAGCTCTTTCACGACGAAAGGGTAGCCGGCCTTCGTCATGGTCCCTTGGCCCCAATCTCGTGCGATGAGGATCGTGTCCCCGTCGACCCAGCTGACGTTCTGCTTTCCCTCCGGAAGGTCGAAGCCGGTCGTGACGAAGGCTTTGGCGTTCCGGTCGAACTCGCGCACGAACGCCGCGTCCTTGCCGTCTGATAGTTTGGCCAGGCACAGGCGCCCTTCAGGGGGCAGGCAGCTGCCGCCTCGAAAAACCCAGTTCTTCCCCTACCATTACAGTTGTAATTTTTTCTTGAGATGGGCTTTGCGCGCAGTTGCCTGATGAGCCCTGCGCCAGAACGACCATGCGAGGACGCGGGCATGCGGGATGCGCCGCTGGGCGAGCTTCATGGCGATGCGGCGGATTTGCTGGATCGACCGGCGGATCGTGTATGGAACGGCCCGCGGGCGCAAGAGCTTTCTCAGTCGACTTCACACATGGGAGCGGTGCCGTCATGTATACGGCCTGTAAAGCGCGGCGCATGACCGCTGGCCTCGATGAAGTCCGCGACACAAGGGGCTAATCAATCAGACGCGCTTGAAGCGCATTGTCGCGCCAGCCTCACTCATGCCGGGATTTCGTCCCGTGGGTTCATCGCCTGTTATTGCGCCTTGCCCTCTGCCGGCCTGCGCCGGTCAGATCTCTTTGACAGCTGCTGTATGCATCAAGCGGCAGCCGTAGTCGTCGCCAGCGTCTCCGGACACCGGTAAATCCCGCCCTTGTTCAAGAGCGCCCAAGCAATTCGCGCTGTCTTGTTGGCCAGCGCGACCGCTGCCACCTTGTACGGACGTCTGGCGAGCAGCGCCCTCAACCACGGCCGCGCCCGATCGGCCTTCCGGGCAATTCGCAGGACGGATGTCGCCCCAAGAACGAGGAGGCTCCGAAGTTCGGGGTTTCCTATCTTCGAGATGCGTCCCATCCGCTCCTTGCCCCCACTCGAATGCTGTCGTGGCGTCAGTGCCAGCCAGGCAGCAAAGTGACGAGCGGATTTGAAGCCGCCGGGATCTGGCACCAGCGCCTTGATGGTCGCCGCTGTAATGGCTCCAATGCCGGGGATCGTAGTCAGTCGGCGCATGTCCTTGTCGGTCTTTGCCGCAGCAACAATGGCTCGCTCGAGCTTGTCAATCTGGTCCGCCTGGGCCTCGATCTGATCGGCAACTGCCGTCAGGGCGACGCGCGCTGCCGCAGGCAAGCGGACATCTGCTACGTCCCGTACGATTGCAACCAACGCCTCGACCTTTGTCCGGCCAGCGGCGGCAATGATGCCCAACTCGGCGAGATGCGAGCGTAGGGCGTTGATAGTCTGCGTTTGCTGTTTCACCAGAAGTGCGCGACTCTTCAGGACCATCATTGCGGCTTGTTGCTCAGCCGTTTTGATCGGAACGAAGCGCATGGTCTTGCGAGTCACGGCCTCGCTGATGGCCTCGGCATCCGCCGCATCCGTCTTGCCGCGCTTCACGAAGGGTTTGACATAAGCCGGCGGAATCAGCCGCACTTGATGACCGAAAGTTGCAATCTCGCGCGCCCAATAATGGGCGCTGCCGCAGGCTTCCATCCCCACCAGGCATGGTGGCAGCTTCTCAAAGAAACGCAGAACTTCGCTGCGCCGTAGTCTCCGGTTCAACACCGGCGAGCCATCGCCACCCGCGCCGTGAACTTGAAAAATGTGCTTCGCCAAATCCAACCCGATGGTGCTAATCTGTTTCATGGAACGGTTCCTCCTTGTGGCGTTCGAATAACGACCACGTTTTAGCACGATGATGCTGTCGGAGCGGGCCGTTCCACCACATCAATCAGGATGAGAGCGCGTTAAATCCGGACGTCGCTTGACAACCGGACAGCTTGATGCCGGCTGTAAGGATATCGGGGACGTTAGCTCCGAAATCGCCTGTCGGGCTCCTTCGACGGCTCCCAAAACAGCCGTAGCGCCGGCTTCAGTTCCTCATGTGAGACACCATGATGCTCTGCGAACACGCCGATTGCGGACCTTCAATCGGCGAGTCGCATTTCAACCAGCTGCGCGCGCCCTGTTCAGTTGAAGCCGACATCGGCCCCTAGTCGGTCCTGTAAGGCCCGCCGATCGATGACGAGGTTGTTGAGGTTCAGGTCCGGCTGCCGTGTTGCCGCCAATCGCCTGACCAGCTCCCGGGTGCCGTCCAGGACAAAGACGCCGCAATCATAGCCGTTGCTCTGCTGTCTTATGGGGGCGTGTTGCGGGGTGGCGCGGAGCCGTCGTGCTAGCATCACTGCGAACCCGGTATTGGGTCCCGGCAGATAAGAGTCGTAATGATAGGCAACCGGATTTTCGCGATCACGTTGATCAACCAGCAGCAGCGACCAGTGACTGCCGCGCTCCTCTATCGCCGCGCCGGCATTGTTTACCGGCAGGAACAGGAAGTCGGCTGTATGATGGCTAAGCCACCCCAATGCCTGTTGCGCGACCTCGTTGGAGTCTGACCGCAACATTTGGGCTATCAGGGGATCCACGAACCGCGTCCGGGCGGCGAGATCCGGATTGCTTTCCTGCAACTGCTGCGTCAGGAGCTCATAGTCCCGCTGGATATGCTCGTCACCCAGCCACTGGATGGGGCCCAGCACGCGTCCGCTGCGGTCGCCGGAAGAGGCACCGGTAACCGAAGTGCCGATCTGGGCAGCCGGGGCGAGGGAGGGGCGGGGATGATGGACGAATTGCGCATCGCGGTCTCCTCGCGGCCCCAATGTGATCGAGTAGGTCTCACCGTTGATGGAGACCTGCCTTGGGCCGCTGAACTGGGTCGGCAGGACCCCATTGTTATCCAGGACATCGAGCAGTGAATCCGAGACCGGCCGGGAGCCATGCTGCCAATTCTTGCCGACGAGATGTCCTATATCCTCGAGCTCCTCAAGCACGCCTGATGGCCCGACGTAGAACGCGGGTCTACCCGCAGGGCTGATCACCGGCGCTGACTGGGCGTCGTCACGCATCTCTTGGGGTGTGGACGGCAGACCAGTGAAAGAATCGAGATCGCGATAGACGTCTGAGGACCAAGCCGGCTCGCCCCTCGGCGTTGGAAAGTCGAAGTAGGACGGCGGTTGCACGGACCAGCTTGAGCTCGACCCAGCCGGCTCCTGCAAGCCGGCCTGCCCAAACGGGCCTACCATCGGCGGCCACTCACTTTCGGACGGCGGCGTCGGCAAATCTCGCATCCAGGACCAGGTTGAGTTCGAGCCAGCCGGCTCTTGCGGCATGCCTGATGGCCCGATGAAGAACGGGGGTCTGCCGGCAGGGCTGAGCACCGGCGCTGACTGGGCGTCGTCACGCATCTCCTGCGGTGTGGACGGCAGACCAGTGAAAGAATCGAGATCGCGATAGACGTCTGAGGACCAAGCCGGCTCGCCCCTCGGCGTTGGAAAGTCGAAGTAGGACGGCGGTTGCACGGACCAGCTTGAGCTCGACCCAGCCGGCTCCTGCAAGCCGGCCTGCCCAAACGGGCCTACCATCGGCGGCCACTCACTTTCGGACGGCGGCGTCGGCAAATCTCGCATCCAGGACCAGGTTGAGTTCGAGCCAGCCGGTTCCTGCAAGTCGGCCTGCCCAAACGGGCCTACCGTTTGCTGAGGAAGGGATACACCCAACGCTTTGTTTGCCTCGACGAGTTGTAGGTAGTTCCGAAGCATCGTCAAATCTTTTTCATGCACCTTTGCCGAAGCTTTGGTCCTCCTGAAATTCTTAACATCTTCGTCCAACGCGTGCTGCTGCCCAGTCCCCCTGAGTCGGCCAACTATGCTGCTCCTATCCTCCCTTCGGAGCCAGTCACTGAAACCCCGAAGCCGGCTAGCCGTTTCGTGAAAAGGCTGCCTCTGCTCGGAAGTCGAGTCTCCAAGGTTACGCAGGGCTTGAACGAACATATTGTCGATGACGCCGGCGTCTTCGGGATGGGGGCTTAGGAGGCGGGGTCCCATGAGACGCGGGCCGGGCCCGATCTGTTGGATGTTTTCTTCCCCCGACCCAAGCCTCCGGAGATTCGTCAGCGACGAATGAAGACGGTCTTCAGGGTCGTTACCTTGCGCTTTATACTCATCGATATCGTCCGCCAGCGCCTCATCTCGAAAGCGGGGAGCCAATGGCTCCTTGTTGTTTTCACGGAGCCAGTTGGCGAATTTTTTTAAATGTACCAGATTGTCGTCAATCGTGGGTAAGTGAGCCCCGGCCTGCATGGCTGCTGCCTTGAACCTCTCCATGATCGCCTTGTCTTCGGCAGGAGGCTCAGCCAAGCGCTGTTGTGGGTGAAGATTGAAATTTGCGGGGCGTCCCTCGGCTTTCGCGATGTGGGACTCCTGAAGCACTGTCAACGCCGGATGGACACCTTTTTTGCCACCCTCCTCCACATAGAGTGTCGCAAGTCGTTTCAACTCATCAGGACGGTCAAGCAAGCTGGACAGCGTCAAGGTCGTGGGCCGAAGCCAGGTGCGGAAATTATGCAGATTGTGCACCCACCGACTAACAGTAGAGCGGCCGCAGCCGGCGGATTTGCCCGCCTCTTTGAACTCGGAAATAAGCCTCTCGTCATCTGTGATCTCAGCTGGCGGGAGATCGGCGTGCCGGAGATTTTCCAACGCCTCAATGATTTGATCTTTGATGTTTTTGCTTCCAGCGGGGTCCACGTCCTGCGCATAGTCCCGCGCATCGTCCTCCAACCCATGCTGGTTCAGCCGGTCGGCAATTGAACCTCTCTGGTGCTCGTTAAGCCAGGCACTGAAGTTGCGTAAATGAGATGCATGCCTCTGAGCGGTGTTGAACGTGCTGCTGCCGACGGACGCCCTCATAATCCTGGAAATAAGCACCGTGTCTGACTCAAAGGGCTCAATCGCGCGGCGCCGCTTGGCGAAATCCATGCGAAGCTCTGAATGGACCACCACGTACGACGCCGCGCCCCCAGACGACTTCTCGCGACGACTCCCCCCAAAGACTTTGCCGACCGCTGACTTAACACGCGACCACAGTCCCCGGCTTTTGCTGTTCTTCGTCCGGGCCGCAGGCTGCGCTTCCGACAGCGCGGTGTAGCGAGTGCTGCTGAACAGCCTGTCACGCAAGTCAGACCGCGATGCCTCCGCAGCCGAGCCGCCGAGGTGAGCGCGAGGGAGGTCTACGCTGTAGTGCGTGCTGCTGAACCAGTTATCCCGCAGGTTGGAACGCGATGGCACCGAACCCCCGACATTAGCGCGCTGGGTTCTTCCATGCGCCTGTGCAGCGTGATTATCAGCCGAACTAGCATCAGACGAACTAGGGTCACCGGAGCTCTCATCAGAGGACCTGAGTTGTAGCTCGGCCAGCTGCTGCTCAAAGCCCGCCGGATGTTCAGACATGTTGTCCGACTGTTGTCTCGCCCGCTGCTGCTTTTGCAGGGCCGCGTACTCCTGCATCCAACCGTCCGTATTAAGCCATCCAATATCGTTCGTTTCCACACTAATCTCCCTAGATGAGATAAATCTTCATGGCCAACCCAAAGCTAAGCTCGGATGCACGGGCCGCAGAGCATCCAACCTGAGAGAGGCAAAGGTCAAAGTCGACAACCAGAACAAAGCCACCGAACGGCAATCGTCGCACGACCCGGTCCGAGCGCCTTCAGCCTTACTGGTCGCCGCCTTGTCGGACGCAAGGCCCGACCGACATCACGCGTCGGGTCAGCTTACCCTGAGTGCTTCTTCCACACGCCGTCCGTCAGTTATGTAACGCTTGCGATTTGCATTCCGAGCAAGCCAAGAGCCCCTTTGAAGGCTTTGCGTTGGCCCGCCGTCCACGTCTCATGCTAGGAACGTTAGCTGTTGAGAAGCTGACGAGCCTCAGACGGATCCACAACGAGCCAACGGGCGACCGCGTTGATTTTTGCCGGAAGCTGGGCCTCGTTGGGCCGCTGCGTGTTCCAGACGATGGTGATCACCAATTCCAGGCCATCGTGATCACTCATTGAACGAACCCGCTACGCGGGAGTGGGGAGGAGCCTGCTGAACTGAGGTGTCCTGTCTGAGAGGATGTTGGTCTTCGCACCACCCCTCTCAAGACAGGAGACCCAGATGGCTACGATGAGCCCTCTTCGCCAACGCATGATCGAGGACATGACGGTCCGCAATCTGTCGCCGTCGACTCAGCAATCCTATATCTATGCGATCGCAAAGTTTAGCCGACCGGACCGGCTGAGTTTCGAGCAGGTCCGGCCTATCAACTGCATCTCATCGGCCAAAAGCGTTCGTGGTCCCACATCAATCAGGTGGCCTGCGCGCTGCGGTTCTTCTACGGCGTCACACTCGGGCAGACGGAAGCATTCGAGCGGATCATCGGTGGCCAGAAGCCCGACAAGCTCCCGCTCGTCCTTGGTGCCGAAGAGATCGAGCGCTTCCTGGACGCGGTTACAGGGATGCGCAATCGCGTCGTGCTGGCGACGGCTTATGCAGCGGGCTTATTCACTGGCTTCGAGATCGGCCAGCTCGAGATAGGCCCAGTCGTGCCAGCGCGGACCTTTGGTCCCTCCGCCGGACGACAGGCGGCGCCAGGCCTTTTTGGGAAGGCTCCGCGCGATCGCGGCGGCGGTGCCGGCGACAGGCCGCTGCTTGCCCCAGGAGCGGAACACATGATTGGACGCAACACCCAGGACATAGCCTTTGCCCGCCTTGCGCAGCAGGGTTTCGATCTCTCCAATGCCATACACGCTGTCCGCCGCCACGAACGAGAACGGCACGTTGGCCGTGGTCGCGCGAGTGATCATCTGACGCGCGATCTTGGGTTTCGTCGCAAAGCTCACATCGCTCGGTACATGCGCTGCCTTCAGGCGAGCGGAGTCGTCCGTCCATTCTTTTGGCAGGTAGAGCGCCCGGTCGATGAAGGCATGGCCATGCCGTGACACATAGGCGGCGAACACTCCGATCTGGCAATTGGTGATCTTGCCCGCCGAGCCAGTGTACTGGCGTGCGACCCCGCACGAGGCCTTGCCCTGTTTCAAAAAGCCGGTCTCATCGATGACCAGGACCGCGTCCTCATCGCCAAGCGTCTCCAGTGCGTACTCACGCACAATGTCGCGCAGCGCGTCGGCATCCCAATGCCCTCGGCCCAGAATCGCCTGCTGGCGCCACGGGCCTGGATCGCCGCCCGCCAATGCACTTCCCGCCGACCTTGCCGCTGCGCATGCGATGATCATTGCGCAGCGCGAACAGCTGACGCTGGCGAAGAGCGAAGTGACCGTCGGCCGGCTGGAAATCGAGCGGCTGAAGCTGATGCTGGCCAAGGCACGGCGCGAGCAGTTCGGGCAATCTTCTGAACGCGGCAAGCTGCTGGTCGAGCAGCTCGAACTCGCCATCGAAGATCTTGAAGAGACTCAGGCGGAGCAGGAAACCAAAGCCGAGTTCGCAGCGCCAGAAGCCGCCAAACAGAAGCGCGCGCAAAATCCACGGCCGCCGCGACGCCCCCTACCGGATAACCTGCCGGTCGAACGTATCGTCGAACCCATGCCTTGCGCGTGTGGCAAGTGCGGCAGTGAACGGCTGCACAAGCTCGGCGAGGTGGTGTCGAAGACCCTGGAATGCGAGCCGCGGCGCTGGAAGATTATCGAGCATGTCCGCGAAAAGTTCTCCTGCCGAGATTGCGAGGCGATCACAGAGGCGCCGGCGCCCTCCCATCCGATCCCGCGAGGCTTCGCCGGGCCGAGCCTGCTGGCGATGGTGCTGGTCAACAAGTTCCTACTGCATCAGCCGTTGAACCGGCAGAGCAAGACCTATGCCCGCGAAGGGATCGAGATCGACGTCTCGACCCTGGCGGATCGGGTCGGCGCCTGCGTGGTAGCACTCGATCCCATTATTGAGGCCATCCGGATCCACGTCATGAGCGCGGAACGCATCCACGCCGACGATAGTGTGCTGCAGAAGCACACAGAAAGGATGATCGTGATGATCTGATAATCTGTGAGCACAAGCTGTGACAGCGATGA
>NZ_JCAMOT010000071.1:0-21956 GCF_059512425.1 Bradyrhizobium sp. Leo78 | reverse complement strand
CGATACGGTCGCAAATCAAGTCGGACATACCGATGTTGCAGTTCCCGCGCCACGGACGTCAGCCCATCTTGTCCTAGCTGTCCAATACCCCGGTTTTACCGACGCCTAGATCGAGACATACCGAGCGACTTGTCAGGTCTTTTCGCTGCAAAAAGGCCTCAGAAGTTCCGCTGGGCGCGAAGCTGCAGGTGGAACGTGTCCTGGTCCTTGAACTCGTAGCGCGCGGTCGGCTTGGGCGCCGCGGCTCCGAGAACCGCCGTGCCCTCGAATTGCTGATCGAGGTGGACCCATAGGACTTCGGCCGAGAAGGTCAGGTTCTGGACCGGGGTCCAGCGGGTGATGACGCCAAGCTGCGAGACGTTGAAGTCGGGGTTGCAGATGTAGTCCGCACTGACCGCTTTGGCGGGCGTGGTGTAGTTGGCGCACATGAAGGCCTTGGCGGCGCCGTCATAGCGGACCGCCACATACGAGCCGAAGAGGCTCGACGACCAGTATGGGTCCCAGTTATGGTTGAACGCACCACGAACGCCAAAGGCCTCGGTCAGATGCAGCGAGCCGTCGCCGCCGGCCGCGACTGGCAGATAGACGGCGTCGGTCGTCGCACCGAACCCGATGCTCTAATAGGCGCCAAACGTGCTGGCATTGCCGAACATGGCAAAGCTCGGCGAGGTTGAAGCCGACGAGACGACATACTTCGTCGCCCCCTTGGCAAAGCTCGCGTCCATCTTGATGTCGTCGCCGGCACCGGTCGGGATGTTCTTGATCTGCAACGCCGCCATTGCCGCGCCGCCCCACGAGGTGTCGGGATGTCCGGAAAGCTCGGATGCTCCGGTCGGCGCCGCGCCTGGCAGGCCGACGGCGCCCGCCGGCGCTCCAAGGGGCGTTCAGGACATTGTAGGAGCCGTTGACCTCATGCGCCGCGGCGGAAATCTGGAACAGACCCCAGGCCTGGTCGATGCGGATGTTGCCGACCACATCGGGCGCATGGACGCCGGCGTAAGCGTTGCCCGTGTTCAGCGTGGCGTTCAGCGGCAGCGACAGGTTGTAAACCGCAGTGCGGTCCCACACCGTCGGATCGTCGAGGCCGATGCTGCTAGTCACGCCGTTGCCGAAATCCGCAGTGTACTGGATGTTCTGGACGCCGGTATCAGTGTTCTGGCCGCCGATCAGGAAGTCCGTGATGTTGCCGGGGTAGCCTTGCCAGGGCGACGCGTAGGCAGACGCCGACTGACCGAAGGTGAAGCCTGCGAACTGGAGAAAGAGGTACTGGATGGAAACCTGGCCGCCGCCGGGAGTCTCGAGCAACTGCTGGCTGGCAGCGAAGTGTTGATCGAGTTCGGATTGAAGGTGTTGTTGCCAAGCGTGCTGAACGTAAACCGGCCCTGACCGAAAGTCCGGACCACGCCATACTCGGTGGCGGTGCGGGTATCGACCGACAATAGCATTCGGGCGCGGGCGGAGAAGTAGTCGAAGTAGCGGTTACGTTGGCCTGCGTCGCCGTTCCAGGCCGGCGTGCCCTGTATGCCGCCGTTAAACGTGGTGTCGACCCGGAGATAGCCGCCGAGCTTGATGCAGGTATCGGTGCCGGGGATGAAGAAGAAGCCGGGGCCATAGCCTGAGCAGATCTTCACATATTCGATCGGCTTCGCTTTGACAGGAAGGTCAGCGCCCGCGGCTCCGCTGGTTGCGAGCAAAAGGCTCGCCGCCGGACCGAGAAGGATTCGAGCTGTCGCCATTACCGGCCTCCGCCGTGACACCTGTACGTCCACTCTGAAATCGAACGCACCCACAACATTTAGCGCAGGAGGCATGTCGCACAATGCGCGGCGACGTGACGCCGGCGGGTTGATATCGCGGCGGTGGCTTTTTCGCAACGCATGCGACCGCTGCTTCAGAGCGCATTGGCGCATCATGCCACGAAGAGGTTGTATCGGAGCGCTGGCGGTTCTGCCTGAGCGCCATGCGGCCGCGCCGCGCCCCGTGGTTTCCTGGACCGCCTTAGCCGCCTTCCTAGCTGCACCGGCGCTTTCGCTAAGCAAGACCATCGTGCGCTCGCGTGCGGGTCACGCCGGACGCGCCGCCACGGCGAGGTCGTAGGCCAGTCGCTCCGGTCTGAACCTCTCCTTGCGCAAATAGACAGCAACCGCGCCGGCGGTCAGGCCGAACATGGCAATACTGATGACGAAGAAGGCCAGGTGGTGCCATGAGATAACGGAAATGATTCTGGTCTCGATGATCTGCAGCATCAGCGTCGCTGCCGTCACCAGGCCAAGAGCCAGATAGAATCGGACTCTTCGGCCGGCTTCGTCCCGCGATTTCGCTTTCGGTAGATGCACGCGCCCTCCCCGCCGGTATGCGGCTGCCGAGCTGGGCCCCAGGGTGATCTGGGTTAGCAATCTTTCCGTTCATTATAGCAAAAGTGCGCCTGAAAAGCTTTAGCGCGCAGAGGGCGCGGCCCCAAGTCGCTGATGGCAAATGTGCGGTCTGCGGTGAGCTGATGCAGCATCTGGGTGATTTGCCGGATACTCCGCGATTTTCGCCGTGAGCGTATTTTGCTGCGACAAGTGCAAGTGCGTCGCGTGAGCGCCGTGGCACTGAACCGGAATGGTGTTGAAGCTGAGCGCTCTTGTGGCTGATGGGGTTGCGAAGCGTTAGAAAAATGACTTGACCGTCAGCCCTGCTGCACGGGCATCCTGTATGAATGAATGCGCTTCTTCATTGGACATAGTTAGGTCGACGCCGCCGAGGAATTCCTCACCTTTGGATGTGTTCGCACGGAACGTCGTCTCGTGTCTGCCGATATCAACAGTATAATCAATGTCGTTTTGTGCTTCGGGCATGGCATCCTCCTGGATCCCGAAGCGAATATACTGTGCCCTTTTCAACCGGTCATACAAGGCGGCATTTGCGAGATAACCCTCGGTCGCGGTCGACCGCAATTGGGAGCGAAGAGGTTCGAACGCTCGCGATAACTCGTAAACGGCCTGGGCCATGATGGCCCGGGTGAGCGCTACAGGGAACCTATCACGCTCGCGGCGTAAGGAATTCGCACCGGACATCCGGTGCGATGTAACGGTTGGGAGGGCGAACAGCACGTAATGCAGCGCCGGTCGATCCGGCGATCAGGACAACCCACTTGGGCCATCGCATCTTCGAATGCGCGCTTTTGACCGGGACCTGATCCGCGGAGGGCACTATGGCCAGCGGTCGCGTGAACCGCGCTAACAGGCCGAACACATGGCTGCTCCGACTACCGCCGCATGCGTAAAGAAAACCCTTGCCAACCCGGAGCCGTCCACACATGGCCCAACTGCGAAGGTCCGAGCGCACCCTGAGATGGTCCGCTCATAGGGGTAGACCGGAAGCGACCGGCCGACTTCCCAAACGACGCTCTTGACCCGCAGCGGACCTCGGCGCGCCACGCGGCCGTGGGGCCGCGCATCGCGCTGTACCGCGCGGTCGAGTCACGACCGGTGACGGCGGCGGGCATGATGACGCGGGAATGCGCCGGGCGCAAAATCATAAGAGCCGTAGCGGTCGCCGCAGTAAGAGACGCCGCCGCCGGCCGACGCACACGCGCCCTTCAACACGGGCCAGTCGGGAGACAACCTGGCAGCAGGCGTTGGCGCCCCTCCATTCAGAACGTCCAGATTGGGATAGTAGAACGCGAACGCGCCCGGCTCCTGGATGGCGGCTCTTATGGTCCCGATCGGATTGTAGTCGTTCCTCGGATTATACCCGGAGTCGCGTAGATTTTTGATATACAAGGCGCGGTCTTGCGCGAATGCCGGCGTCGCTGCGGTCGCGGACAGCAGCGCGGCCGCTGCAATAGCTTTGAATGAAATCATTGTCGTTTTTCTCCTGTATCGACCGTCGCAGACCCACGCGCAGACAAGACAATGCGGTCACGCTTCGTGAGGCGAGCGTGCTGTCCAAACGCGAGCTACCGGCTTGCAGCATCCGATGCGGATGCCTTCGGCCTTGACGTAGGGAGAGATCGGTCTGTTCCGTTTAAATTCCGCTTCCCGAAGCTCAACTCGGCTTGAAACGCGCGTTACCGAGTCAATCGCCTGTAGACCGAAGAAAGCGGATTGCCGCGCGACAGGACCTCGTGACGAAATCGATCCGTGCCGCACTGGTTATCTGACTGCCCTCGATTACTGTGTAAAGCGAGGCACGTCTGTGAGCTGTCTCACTCCTCGTATTTTCGTGATGTTTGCTTTTTGCCGTGCCGCGGCCAATTCCGGCCCTGACGTGTCAGGGCGGCAACAACAACGCCTACTGCGGTGGATGAGTCTTCTGTTGCCCCTTAGCGGACTATTAATGCTTGACACGCTGAATAGTTAGCGACTGGAGAAGCGAGATGTCGCTCATTTTATGCCTACTTGCCATTGCGCTAATCGGCGTTGCCGGATGGGGCTTCATGTCCGTCATGAGCGAATTGGGAAAATGGTATCCCCAAGAGCCAGTGGGTACGATTTCCCGCAGGTTCGAGGTTGATGATTTCGTCTGGAGCTCCCGCGCGCCGCGAGCGCTGCGCCGCCGATACGTTCTGACACAGGCGTGCGCTATCCCTGCGTCTCTGTGCATGGCGGCACTCGTTTGGCTCAACGAGACTAGCCCTGATGTCCGTGTGTGGGGGACGATAGCATTTTGTTCTATGTCATTTTTCTTTGCTGGTTCTCTGGCCTGGAAGGTCATTCGGCGCTGGGTGTGGTCGCGCCACTTGAACGCAGGACCGGTATTGGCCCACGCTGACGTTGCCCCGTTGCCGGGCGTCCGGGTGGACATGTCTAACACGGGCTACGTACTGACAGGTTTCCTTTCGTGGGCGATGTTTCTGGTATTGATGGACCATCGGAACCTATCTCGTCGCGACAGGAAAGGTCCCGGCCAACGCCTTTCACGCCAGACTTCTCCTCCGGGGGTGCCCAACGGAACGATGCATAATCCCGGCGGCCATTAGACGCATTATGCAGAAACGTTCTTTGCAAGTCCTCCCGGAAGCGAGTGGTATGATCGGCATCCTGGAAACTCGATTATGGAGGTATTTGCTCCGACTAGTAATCTGTAAACCTGCAACCCATCTGGGAGGAAACCATGAGGTATCATCTCAATGCATCGCGTATGTGGGGTTGTGTTGTACTTGCTTTGGCGTTCCCGGTAACCGCTGACTCTGCTGTAGCGGAAGAATCAGGCCAATGGTTCGGTCGAGCCGTTTTGGTCACCCTGTCGAGCAAGAGCGTGAAGCTCGAAGACCGGGCCGACCATACCCTGTCGCTCGCCGAATACGATGGCGCCGTGTTCAATGCAGATGGCAAGCCCTTCCTCGACAAAGCTCGCTATCAGGTGGTGGATCTGACGGATGCTGGCACTTCCAGCGGCGGCTACAAGACTTTCACAGAGGCCGATGGGTCTAAGGTCTTTGCCAAGTACGTCCTGAAAGACGCGAAACTGCCGGAGCTACGCGGCACCTTCGAGTTCATTGGCGGCACGGGGAAGTATGCGGGGATCACGGGCCGCGGCGACTACCACGTCGTCCTGATCAGCGACACGGCCTTGTGGGATGAACTCCGCGGCGAGTACAAGATTCCAGCGACCGTTGGAAGTTCGCGACCTGATCCGGCCAGATGAGCATCTAGAACTCGCTATTGGAAGCGCCGTGCATGCACGGTGAGGTGCTCAACTTGGGCACAAAACCAACATGAACACCCCGCTGGACGCTAGCGGGATGTAATGATTAACGCTCGACAGCGGTCGGTCTGGCAACGCCCGATCTGACATCCGCTGGGCCCATCAGCGAAGTGGCGACACCTCTCGTTGCGGTCCGCTTACTTGGGGCGGCGCGGACGAGATTTGCTTACCCTGAGTTCTTCGCATCGTGACCCAGAACGGACTTTCGATTTGGCAGCGGCACGCTCTATTTTACCCCTCCAATGGGCTGTAGAGTGCGCAGCTATAGGAGGGGATGATGAGAACCGCCTTTCTTTCAACCTTGATCCTTTCACTTTCGACGAGCGCCGGCTTGGCACAACAGCCCGCGCAGTGCCGAAGCTTTGAGGCGACAATTGCGCTTCAGATGACCAAAGAAGGTTGCTTAAGCCAGATCGACCTTTGCACCGTCGGAACAGTGATGAGCAACGAGCCCGCTCTAAGCGGCGCAACGTGGTTTTTCACGGCGCACGGAATGGCCGAAACGGCAGGACTGCCTTCGTTGCCCAAAACGCTGCAATCTTACGCGGGGACGGTAGTCGTCACGGCAAAAAGGGGGACATTCACAACCACCACTGCTGGCATGTACGACACCGAATCGCAGGCCTTCAGCCAGCTGGATAAGATCGTCAAGGAAACCGATCGATTCAGCAACTCCACCGGCCGGCTCATTTTTCTCACCGGCATCGGTCGGCAAGGCGGCGGATTTGATTCGCACGCTCGCGGCGAGTTGTGTGTGAACGAGTAACGAGGCGGGTCCGGTAAACTGAGGTGGAGCTGGACCACGCGGGACCACGCCCTGTCCAGGCGACTTCGCCAAGAGACCCAGCATGCTCGTATGCAGATTCAACGACTGGTATTTGGGATCGGGTTCTTCGGCTCGGAGCTGGCAGTGGTCTCTCGAAGTATTGCGCTGGCAGCCTGGAGATCCGGTGTCGCAAAGCCCTCGGTGAACTGGCTATAGAGCGGGCTGAGCAGGTCGTGAGCCTCGCCGCGCCGGCCCTGTTCTCCCCAAAGTCGTGCAAGGCATGTCGTTGCGCGCAACTCCCACAGCTTGGCGCCCTGGTGGCGCGCGGTTGCAGCCGCATGCGCGAACTTTGCTTCTGCGGCCGTCGGATCGGGCTTCGGCAGCCGCAGCATCAGCTCGCCCATGATCCGATGGAGCTCGGCCTCGAACCACCGCTCGCCGGTCTCTTCCACTCGGTCCAGCGCCTGTGCATCTAGATCCAAACCTTCCTCCACTGCGCCGGAACGGCCGAGCGCCTCGGCTTGGAGACCGAGGAAATACGGCTCATAGAGCCCGGCCCCTGTGGCTTGCCAGGCCGGGAGGCCCTGTCGAAGCTGCGCGAGCCCTGTCTCCAGCCCACCCGACTGAGTCAGCGCCCATCCCCGGATCACCGTGGCCGCCGCGAGAAAATGCGGAAAATTCTGCTCGGTCGAGAGCTCAACCAGTGTCTCGGCTCGGTCCTTTGCCTCGCGCCAGGCCCCACGGTACTGCTCGAAGAAACACGCAAACAACAGGGCATAGGCCCGCGTGTTGAAGTGAGCGAGTTCGCGGGCGGAGTCGAGCGCCTCGTGACTCCGCGCCCGAGCCTGGTCCGGATAGCCCAGCGCAAACAACGTCCATGACAGCCCCGACAGCGCCGCGACGCGCGGATCTTGCACGTAGAGGAAGGCGAGCGAGCCGTGCCGCTCCGAGTCATAGAGAGCGAGCGCCCGCTCCAGATGAGGACGGGCAGCAGTCACCTCGCCGCGCCAGAAGGCACCAGTCCCGCTGACGCGGTGAGCCACCAGGGTCACGGAAGCCTCCTGATGATCCTGCACCCGGCGCAAAAACTCGTCTGCCACGTGGCGCGCCGCGTTGTGCTCGGCGCGCACGCCGTGGAACACCCATTGACCATAGAGCACGGGCCAGAGCTGGGCGGTGGCCCCGATCTGCTCGCAGAGCTCGCGGGCACGGGCGTTGGCCCGCCCAGCTTCCGGCGCTGCCCAGCCTTGCATAGCCATCAGCGCCACGCCCAACGTCACCTGGAGGTCAAGTTCCAGCCGCCCACGATCGGCCTCCGGCAGGCCCAGGAGCAGATCCAGCCCGTTCCGCAACTGCGCGACTGCTTCGGCCATCGCCGAGCGAGCGATGGCTCGCCGTCCCGCTTTCAACCAATACTCGATCGCTGGCTTGGCGAGCCCGGCCTTCATGTAATGGTGGGCCAGGAGTTCGGGCTGCGCCTGCACCGTCCCGGGAAATTGCTGCTCGATCGCGGCGGCGATCCCGGCGTGCAAGCGCTGCCGCTTCGCGCGCAACAGCGTCGCATAGGCAGCGTCCTGCACGAGCGCATGCTTGAAGCTGTAAGTCGCCTGAGGCGGCATCCCGCGCCGGAACACCAGGCCCGAGCCGACGAGGTCATCCAACCCCGCCTGCAGATCGCTCTCCGGCAGCGAGGCCACAATCGCGAGCAGCTCGTGAATTCCCGGCCAATCGCGGCCGCGACCTGGGCTACCTCTCGGGCCGGGGCCAGCCGGTCGAGCCGGGCCAGCAGCGACTCCTGCAGCGTGGTTGGGATTGCCATCGGCGGCAGCGGCCCCGCGAGCGCGTAGTGGTCGCCCTCATCCCGGAGCAGATTGGTCTCCAGCACGGCGCGCGTCAGCTCCTCGACGAACAGGGGCACGCCGTCCGTCTTGGCGACGATCTGGTCGAGCACCGCAGAAGGTAGCGCCTTGCCGCCGCTCAACCGCGCGACCATGGTCGCGCCCTGCCGGCGGCTCAAGCGGCTGAGGGTCAGCGCGGTGACATGGGCATAGCGCGTCCAGGGCGGATCGAACTCGGGCCGGAAGGTGATGAGGACGAGCACGTGGGCGCCTTGCACCCGGTCAACCAGGAGATCGAGCAGCTCGAGCGAGGTCGGATCTGCCCAGTGCACGTCCTCGTACAGGGCGAGGACGGGCCGGCGTGTTGCGAGGCCCAACACCTGATTGACCAGCTCCTCGAGCGTTCGCTCCTTCTGTCGATGCGGGCTCATATCAAGCGGCGGGTAGCGCGCATCCGTCTCGAGCGACAGCAATGCCGCGAGCAGCGGGGCCACCGCGGTGACATTATCGGTCGATAACGCGAGCAGCGCCTCGAGCTTGTCGAGCCGCGTTGCGGCGGGATCGGCCGCCGCGAAGCCCGCCGCCCGCTCCAGCAGGCCGATCACCGGATGAAGCGGACTGGTCTGGTGGTGCGGTGAGCAGTAGTGGCTCAGGGCCGTATGCGGCTCATTCTCAAGTCGCCCGCGCAGCGCCCGCACGAGCCGCGACTTGCCGATGCCAGGCTCGCCCCCGAGCAGCACCACCTGACCGTCCCCCTCCTTGGCCCGCTCCCAGTGCTCGAGCAGCAGGCCGATCTCATGCTCGCGACCGACAAGCGGTGTCAGGCCTGCCCCGTGCAACGCCTCGAACCGGCTCTCGGCGGCGCCTTCCCCGACCACGCGCCACGCCCGCACCGGAACGGGAAAGCCTTTCAAGATCTGCATGCCGAGCTCGGTAAGCTCGAACAGCCCGCCAATGAGCTCCCGGGTGCGGGCGGAGATCACCACGGTGCCCGGCTCGGCAAGGGTTTGCAGCCGCGCCGCGAGGTTCGGGGTATCGCCGACCACGGTCTCCTCGCGCGCCGCGCCTTCGCCGATCAACTCGCCGACGACCACCGGGCCGGTCGCGATGCCGACACGGGCCGCGAGCGTCTCGCCATGCGCCGATCCCAGGCTGGGCATCGCCGCGACCGCGGCGAGGCCGGCCCGCACCGCGCGTTCGGCTTCACTCTCATGAGCGCGCGGATAGCCAAAATAGGCCAGCACACCATCCCCCATGTACTTCGCCACGTGCCCTTCGAACCGCGCAATCGCGCCCGCCACGGCGCTGTGATAGGTCCGCAAGACTTCGGCCATCTCCTCCGGATCGAGCCGCGCTGCGAGGGCGGTCGAGTCGACCAGGTCGACAAACATCACGGTGAGCTGGCGTCGCTCGGCCTGTGGTGCAATCGACGCTTTCCCTGAGGTAACGGTGGGCGCGGCCGTGACAGGGGTGGTCGCCGACATTGAGCCGGCGCGCAGGGCAGCAATGGCGGCGAGCAGCTTGCGGCGATGGCCGATCGAGGCGACGCCGAGCCCGATCAGATCCTCGGCCGTGAGGTCCATAAGGATCTCGGCGTCGATGTCGTGCTCCCGGAACGCCTGTTCGTAGTGTCCGAGCCCCAGACCACACAGCCAGGCCCCGACGTCCATGGGCTCCTCCCGGCTCTCGTCTTCCGCGCTAGGTGCTCCAGTCTATCTCAAGATGGCGTGCGCTGGGCGCGGTGAAACGTCACGAGTTGAGTGCGGAGAAAGGGCAGCTTTTGGCCCATCAGTGAAGTGGCGACACCTCTCGCTGCGGGTCCGCTTAGTGGGGCGGAGCGGACGAGATTTGCTCACGCTGAGTTCTTCGCATTTTGACCCCTTGCGGACCTCGGCAATCCGCTTCTGCACGTCGCCGCGCGGCAGCGGTCGCCTTCGGTATTCGACAAGACGCGAAGAACTCAATGTTGCGAGATATTCAGCGCTCCGTACGTAAGATTGCGCATCGCCGTGAAGTAATCGCTGACTTTTTCGGGTGCGACCTGGATCATTTGTACAGCGATCACCTTCTGCGCCGGATCAACCCAGAACTCCGTCCCCCAAACTCCACTCCAGCCAAAACTGCCGATTGACCCGCCGGGACTACTAAGGCTCGATGTTCGACTGGTGCGAATGGCAAAGCCGAGCCCAAACGTTGTCCCATGGTCTGGGCCGACACTGCGGCCCACAAAGCGAATATCGTATGGTAGCGCGTCGGCGGTCATCAGCTTCACTGTCTCAGGCGCGAGTATCCTAACTCCGTCGAGCTCACCGCCATTGAGCAACATTTGGCAGAAGCGCAAGTAGTCAAGAGCCGTGGAGGCAAGTCCGCCGCCACCTGAAACGAGCTTGCGCGGCCTTGTGATGTCAAATTGAGGAGGACGCTTCGTTGGTGCCTCGACCACGCGGCCGAGGTTTTCGCTCGGTACATAGAAGCCGGTGTCAACCATCCCGAGGGGCTTGAAAATGCGGCTCTGCAGGAATTGATCAAACTGCTGGCCGGAAGCAACTTCGACAACCCTCGCCAGAACATCTACGCCCCAGCTGTATTCCCAGACCTCACCCGGTTGGTGTGCCAGGGGCAAGCTCGAAAGACTTGTCACAAACTCGGCGAGGGAATTGTCCGGCTTGAAAGCGGCCTTAGCATAGAGCCTGTTGATCGGCTCATCTACAAATTGCGGCGGATAGACCAAGCCGGAAGTATGACGAAGCAGGTCGCGCACGGTCATTGGTCGCTTCGGCGGTTCTAGAGCAATGTCGATCTCCCCTGACGCTGGGTTAGGCTTCGCGGTCGCGACTTGCATGGTCTTCAGCTCGGGCAGGTATTTCGCGACCGGAGCATCGAGAGCGAGCTTGCCGTCGTCTACCAGCATCATGGCTGCAACACTGGTGATCGGCTTGGTCATCGACGCGATCCAGAAGATCGAGTCGGTCGTCATGGGAATGGTCTTGGCGCGATCTTGGAAGCCAATGGGTTGAAGATAAGCAAGCTTGCCCTCTTTAGCTATGGCGATGACTGCACCCGACAGGTCCTTGCCCGCATCAACCCGTTCCTTGTACCAAGAGGTAATTTGCGAATATCGCCCTATCGAAAAGTTCTTGATCGCAGGATCGTTAGGTGTCGAGAGCGCGACGGTCAAAAGAACACATCCGATTGCACTGAAGAATGCCAGGGCCTTTGTCAGTGAGTGTTGCATATGCGTCAAGGCGTGCTCCCGCGAAGATAAAGTGGCTCGCTCTGCGTGCGCTTGTGGCACATTCAGGATATCGATTTGAATGAGGTTTGCTACTGCCGTTACGGTGCGCAATGTCGCTTATTGGCCCAAGAGGGAAGTTCGGCTTGGCTTCGAAATGGTCCGCTTTATCGGGTAGAGCGGAAGTGATCGACCCATCAGCCAAATGGCGCTGTTGACCCGAACCGGACCAAGCACTCCGCTTGCATCCCCGATCAGCGAGCGCACGGCGCCCGCTTCTATCTTGCGGTCGAAAGTGCTCTTGTCACTCTCGCGTCACGCCTCTATTCAGTCGCGCGAAACCCATGGAAGGGCATGGAGAGAGCGATCGCGCCACTGTTGAACCCTGCAGTCCGGGGAAGATAGTGATTCAGAAGCGCGCATTGTGGCTCGACATTGCTCGTTGGGATGATCCGGAAAAAACAATGGTGCGGCTTACGAGATGTGCAGCAACCAATATCACGCAGTTGCGCTCGACATCTCAGGCTACGGCGAGGATGCGCCTTGTCGTTCATCGTCCTTGCACTTCCCCCACGACGAGCGGCGGTAGCGGGCAGTCGAGCGTGTCGCATATGGCGCGGAGCAGCTCCGCTTCGCGGACGATGATCTGCTTGTTCGCCAGGATGCAGGACGTGCAGGCGACGACGATCCGGCGCTTGATGGCGGGGACGGATTGATTGAGCGTTTGCAGCGCCGCGTCGAACTCAGCGAGAGAGCATTTCTCACGGGGCGGCAAGCGGTGGGTGTGGTCGCCGCCAATGTAGCTGCGCATGCCCATATCGAAAGCCCGGGCGGCCTGGTCGGGGTCCGACTGGCCTTCCCAGGCCAATAACGCCAACACCGTCGCCACCGGGTGCGCCAGTTTTTGCGGCGAGCTGTGCACTGGACGCGTCTGACGCGGCGGCAGGAACTGGGCGTCGAGATGGCGATGCAGCACACAGCGGAGGGTGTACTCGAACAGGCTCAGCCGCTGGTCAGCGATCATGAGCCCCTCGACCTCGGCGCGGAAAGCCCGGTGCTGGCCGGGCGACATCTGTCGCAGGGCTGGCATGGTCAGGTCCAGAAGGGGCAGCCGGTGCGTGTCCGGCAGGGCCTTGACAGCGGCGACCAGCCGCAATGTTTCGGCGAAGTCGTGCGGCTCAGCGCCGGCCTTCAGCCGGGTCAGCTGGAGGTCCCGCAGATCCGCCCGCGGGTCCAGGAGAAGGGCGTAGACTAGGGCGCGAGCACTGAACGGCTCCTGGGCGGCGACCCGGAGCACGTCCGGCATGCTGTCGTGCAGCGCCTTGGCGCAGCTGATTTCTTCCGGATCGACTTGGCCGACCCGGGACGCGGCTTCGTCGGCGAACCCAAAGACCGGCAACGGCACCTGCGGCAGCCCCGGTAACCTCGGCATGCCGGCGAATGGCGGGACACGGCCGCGGCGGGCGCCTTCGAGCTCTTCCTGATCGACACTGACCGGCCGCACCTCCGGGAATTGGCTGTCGAACTGGGGATCGAGCCGGCGGATGCGCTCGACGAGGGGCGGGTGGGTGGCCAGCAGTCCAGCGAGCGTCCCGCCGGAGAAAGCGTTGGCGAAAAACATGTGAGCGGCCTCGGCGGCCTGGGGGTTGTCGATGCGCGACCCCTCCGCCAGCCCGCCGATCTTCTTGAGCGCCCCGCCAATGCCGTCGGGGTTGCGCGTGAACTGGACGGCGCTGGCGTCGGCCAGGTACTCGCGCTGCCGGGACACCGCCGCCATGATCAGCCGACCGAAGAACGCTCCCACCAGGCCCAGCACAAACACGCCCAGGCCCAGCAGCACGAGGCCGGCACGGGAATCATTCCTTCCCGAAGAGCGGCCGCCGGACGCGAACATGAGCATGCGGCCCATGATAGACAACGCCATGATCCCGAAGATCAGGCCGATCAGCCGGATGTTGAGCCGCATGTCGCCATTGAGAATGTGGCTGAACTCGTGGGCCACCACGCCCTGCAGCTCGTCGCGGGTTAAATAGTTGAGGCAGCCCTGGGAGACGGCGACCACGGCATCGCCCGGCGCGTAGCCGGCCGCGAAGGCGTTGATGCCGGGCTCCTTGAGAACATAGACGGGGGGCACCGGCACGCCCGCGGCCAGCGCCATCTCCTCGACGACGTTGAGCAGCCGCTTCTCGCGCAGGTCGGTGGTCGTGCCGGGCACCTCCTCACCGCCCAGCATCAGGGCGACGGCCTGGCCACCGGAAGCGAGCTGGGCCACTTTGAACGCGCTGGCACCGCCGACCACAAGGCCCACCCCCGGCGCCGCGAGCAGGAGCAGATCCGGCTGCCACCAGGACACCGGCTCTGGGGCGCCAGACATGCTGAGCGCCAGCAACAGCCCGTACACCAGGGCGATCAGAATCAGGATCGCCAGGACGAAATAGACCACCAGCCGGAAGGTCTGGCGTCGGGCCGAATCCTGCTGCTGAAAGAAATTGGTGGCCATGGTCAGAGGCGGCTTTGGGAGCATGGAAACGGAAGCATGGGACGCCTGGAGCGGTGGTTGTTTCGGGTTAGAACGACACCTTGGGCGCTGCGCGCTCGGTCTCTGGAGTTTCGAGCAGCGCCGCCTCCTCGAAGCCGAACATGCCGGCCATCGTGTTGGCCGGGAAGACCTCGCGCCGGATGTTGTAGGTGGCGGCGGCGTCGTTGAACGCTTGCCGGGCAAAGGCGATCTTGTTCTCGGTCGAGCTCAGCTCCTCCTGCAGGGCGAGCATGTTCTGGTTGGCCTTGAGATCCGGGTACGCCTCGGACAGGGCAAAGAGCCGGCCCAGGATGCCGCCCAGCTGGGCCTCGGCCTGGTTAAGCTCTCTGATGGCCGCCGGGTCGCTGGGGTTGGCGGCCACTTTCTGCTCGGCCGCCATCGCGCTATTGCGGGCCTTGATGACGGCGTCGAGCGTCTCCCTCTCGTGGGCCATGTAGCCCTTGACGGCTTCGACCAGGTTCGGAATCAGCTCGTAGCGGCGTTTGAGCTGCACGTCGATCTGGGCGAAGGCGTTCTTGAAGCGGTTCCCGGCGACCACCAGTCCGTTGTAGATGGCCATGAGCCAGAGTGCGAGCAGCAGCACGACGCCCAGGAGCGCGAGCAGGGTGATGGTAGCGGGACTCATGAGCCCTGACCTCCGACGAGAGGACTGTTGGTCTGGTCGATCGCGCAACGACCGGCGCTAGACTTGTCTTATGGAACCCTGCCGAGAAACTTGGCATATCCCGCGAACGGTCGAGTTCGGACGGTACCACAATTATCGCCTGCCACCGACGCTTCTGTGGTCCTTCCCGCTCCGCATGCAATTCCCCGTGGAGGGGCTACTTTCCAAGGATGGGAGGCCAGCTTGGCCGGAGGACCGGCCGAGGCGCCGCCCGGCGGCGGGCCGTTCTGATGCGTGAGTTCTCGCACCGTCGCCGAAGGCATTCCGCTGAAAGACAACTTCATGTGGAGCGATGGACAATTTCGAGTGGATCACCGGTTACGGCGATGCTTCGGCATGGTGCAGGTGGACTTCAAAACGCAGAAGCGCCGCCGATGCTCAGCGCGAAATGGTTTCGCGAGGCGGCCGGGCGCAATGCCGTGACTTAGCGCGAAGGCGATCAATCTGAGAGATGCCCATGGCTGCTAATGGCCCATCGCGTCAGTTCGCTGCGACGCCGCAATACATCCGGAGTCGGAGGTAGAGCGGACTCGTCATCGATCGCCGATGAAGCCGGAGACCGTACCGATCTGGCCGCGCGCAGCGAACAGCCAGGGCGTCCGCGAGAGGCGGTCGAGCCGATCGGTTTACGGAGGCTGAGTTTCGGGTTGGCGGCCGCGCGGCGCCTCGCGTCCGCAAGTTCGGCCAGCACTTGCTTGCGAAGCGGTGCCGTCTTCTCGATGACGTATTGCAACACGCGGAAGGGATGCCATTCCGGCCGGGTCATCGAGATGGAGAACTGATGGCGTTGGCGCAGTCCTTCCAGGCATGAATGATCGCGAAAAGATCGCTTTGCGGATGCGGCTGCCACCAGCCGTCCGGATCGAGCACGTCGATGCCGCAGGCGGTCGAAGGATTCCAGCCGGTGCCGAGGAGAAACAGCCACAACAGCACGGCCGTCTCGGAGCGGGCCGGAACAAACCATCGCAGGCCATGCGGTCTTTGCCGCCCTCGCGAAGTCCGCGTAGCGGCGGAATCTTTTACGACCAGTCTCCAAACCTAAATTGATTCCGAACATAGCCCTGGGCGAGAGCAATCTCATCCAAGAGCCAGCAAGCGCCCGCCACGTCTGCCACATGCTTGGCACGGCTTATTCCTTCGCTCTCTAGCCTTCGGTAGGAAGGTTGGATGACAGTCCGTTCAGATAGTCGGCGGCTCCCCGGCGTTGCCGCCGCCCGAAGGCCCAAAAACTCTGGTCGCGATCGACGACATTGACGTGCTGCTCCAGCGCGAGAGGCCGCACGCCGAAGCCAACCAAATAGCTGCCGAGCTTCTGGGATTGGCTGCACGCATGCGACGCGAAAGGAGCTGGGCGCGCGCTGAACGCGCCAACACACGCGCGGGACGGCTGTCAAATAGAGCGTCGACGGCTGCCGCGGCGAATGACAGCGAAGGACTAGCTTGCGTCACGGCGCACAAAACTAGCAGCGCAATGACCCGTGCTCCCCGTCATCGGCCGGAAAGAGAAGATTTAGTCTCACGACGAAACGCGTTGACGTTGCGCTGCACTGCCGGCGGCGCCGCGAGATTGTTCGCTCTGCTCTGGAGCCCGGCTGGTATAAACTGTGGGTGGTTGTGCGTTGATATCGCTGCCCGAGCCTTGCAAGAACCGATCGCGCTCAGAGATTCAAACCCGTAGCAAGCGAGCGCGATCACGCGAGGGATTGGGCCTCGCTTGGCATAGGTCGCAATTTGCCTTCTGCCTCTGCCTAGCAAGGCTGCGGCCGCTTCTTGAGTAAGCCTATTCCGCGTCAGGAAATGGGCCACCTCGATGTTCATGCCGATGGCGCCGGCCTTTTTGAGGAGTCGGTTCACACGCTTGGATGCGACGTCACCGGGATCGGACGTGGATGCGAGCAAGCGGAAGATAAAGTTATCGCCCTGCTCGGTCGCCCAATCAACAAAGCCAATACGGCGGAAAAAGTCGTGTAGGACGAAGAAGCGGAGGCTTCCCTCGGTCTTGTATCCGATCCGCTTGTACATGCCTTTTTCTTTGTCGTAGACAATGCCATTCACGCGAACGATATCGACTCCGTGTTTGCGGTCAAAATCGCTGCCTCGGATAAAGGGAAGGATTCCGATCCGACGCGAGGAGAGAAGGCACAGGGGCCCCAACATCGCGTCGTCCAAATAGCCGCTGTCGACACCCAGTCTGAAGACCTTGTCGACCTTTTCGTAGTCGAGCGCCTCGCGCTTTACTGAGGGTTTGGCGTTGTCCGGCCATCGCACCCTATAGCCTTCGAACGGGTTACGAAGGCGATGCAATCCTACCGCATTGTTAATGATAGCTCGAACCGTCTGCACGTATCCATCTTGGATGGTTTTCAGTGCGAGCGGCTCGTAGCAGCTTTCGGCCTTATTCTTTGCGATCGCCGCATGGATCCCCATCTGTCGCAGCTCTTCGGTATTTTCGCCCTCACGCGAAAGCTCAAGCGGGACATACTGAAGCTCGTTGACGAAATTCTGGAGGTCAATTGGCAAATAGCAATCGATTGGGCGATCTCCGACAAGTGCCTTGAAGGCCGCCGCACGCATCCTGCCAGTGCTGATGGCGCTCTCAGATGCTCCCCCAGCCCTTCGAAGCCCGAAATATTCATCTTCCAGCTCGCCGAATTTCGGCGCGGACGATGTGTCGACGGTGGGCGGAACGTCTGCCGGCGGCTGTTCAGGTGATTGACGCGGCGGCTTCGCCGGCCTGAGGGCGTGCGAGATGGCAGAGCGACCAGTCGGCGCCGCCGAGGTCCGTTCCAGAATTGCAAGTTGCCGATCGGCGACCTCGGTGAGCTTGCCGAGCACGTCCGACAACGGCTCACCACCAGGCGCCAGGCCCGCACCGGCTCGCCAGCGATTCCAGACGTCTTGGCGCAACAGATCGGCACGGCCCACGACCGTCGGATTTCCCGTTCCACCTTTGCTGACCTCCTTTTCGATCAGCACCGCCTCTTGGATCGAGGCGATATCGCGCAGCACGTCAGGCGAAAAATCCGGCCAGGGAGGAGGATTGGCAATCTTGGCCGCTGCGGTTTCGAGGAAGGCGAGCATGTTCGCGAGGAACTCCTCAGGGCTATTGCCCTTCGGAAACCCGACATCGCTGCACGGTATCTCTTCCCCGGTGTGAATATTCACCCCGCATCTCCACTGGCTGAAGCCGGTTTGCGCCAGCGCGCCTAGCCAAGAGGCCCGCCGCTGCGCCTCGCGATGCGGAAGCACCTCAAGTCGCACCCGAATACGAGCGCATGACGGCAGACTGGCTGCAAGGTTTGAGGGGGGCCGGATCTGGAAGAAATACGTGGAAAGCCGACGCACCAGATAGGTTGGTGCCCGCCCCGGTTCTCTGGGCCGGCGCGCGGGGCGCTCGGATGCACTTTTCTGTCGGACTACTTTGCGGACTACATTGCGGGATACACGCTTCGACACTTGCACACTCGGGCAGGCCGGAGACGTTGTTTTCCGAGGCTTTTTGCAGGTCCAAAAAGTGGCGGATGGGCGAATTAACTGGCGGAGAGGGAGGGATTCAAACGCCCGATAGGCTTGCACCTATGCCGCATTTCCAGTGCGGTGCATTCAACCACTCTGCCACCTCTCCAGGCGCCAAATCGGGGGCCTAGGCCCTCGTGGTCGGGGCCGCAATTTGGCGACTGTCAGTAGAACCCCGCCGCCCCCTACTTCACCGGCGTGTAGATCACGACCCGCAACGACGGGTCGTCATTGGCCTGGAAGCTCGCATGTTCGAAGGACACGACGCCCTTCTTCGGATGATGCAGCCGCTTGATGCCGGCGGCTGTGCCGCGGATGTCGTGGGTTTTCCACCAGACCGAAAATTCCGGGCAGCCTTTCCTGAGCTTGAGCAACAGCTCATGAAACGCGGGATCGTCGGCCCATAGATCATGCACCGCTCGGAACTGCGCGACGACGCGCTTGGCTTCATCGGCCCAGGCCGCCCCGAACAGCTTCCGCGCCGAGGGCCGCGTCAACATGGAGACGAGCACGTTGCGGTCCTCGCTCGCGAGCTGATCGAAGGCGAAAATGTCGTTCGCCGCCTTGTTCCAGCCGAGCAGATCCCATCTGCGCCCGGTCACATAGGCCGGCTGTTTCATGGCGTCGATCATCCGCTGCAATGACGCCGGCACCGTCTCCTGCTGGAAACCCTGTCGCTCGCCGGAGCGCGTCAGGGCCTTGAGGTGAAGGTGCTCGACCTTGCTGAGCCTGAGCGCACGGGCCAGCGCATTGATCGTCGTGATCGACGGATTGACGGAGCGGCCCTGCTCCAGGCGCACATACCAATCGACGCCAATGCCGGCGAGTTCGGCCACTTCCTCGCGCCGCAGACCGGCGGTTCGCCGCCGCCGTCCGTCGGCAAGCCCCACATCCCGCGGCCGCAATTTCTCACGACGCGAGCGCAGGAAATCCCCGAGCTCACTGCGGCTCTTCTCGATCACTGCAGCACCTTTCGAACAACGCCCAAAGGGGGGACGTGCCAATCCTAGGATAATACCATGCCTTCCAGCTTCGCCCTAGCCTGCCATAATCGCAGCCGAACATTCCAGTGCCACGGCGATGTACACCACATGACGCAATCACCGAACGCCAACATTCCGAAACAGAGCATCGCGCTGTCCATAAAGATCAACGGCACGCGATACGAGCGCGAGATCGCGCCGACCGCGACCCTGCTGGACGTGATCCGCGACGAGCTCGGGCTCACCGGCACCAAGAAGGGCTGTGACATGGGCGGCTGCGGCGCCTGCACGGTGCTGGTCGCGGGCCGTCGGATCGCATCCTGCCTGGCGCTGGCAGCATCCTTTGGCGACGCCGACGTGACGACGATAGAGGGGATCGGCACGGCCGATCGCCTGCATCCGCTGCAGGATGCGTTCATCCGGCACGATGCGCTCCAGTGCGGCTACTGCACGCCGGGCCAGATTCTGTCCGCGATCGCCTTGCTGGCGGAGGGGCCACGCTCGATCGACGACATCCGCGAAGGCATGAGCGGCAATCTCTGCCGCTGCGGCGCCCATGCCAACATCGTCGCTGCGATCGCGGAGGTCGGCGGGCTATGAGCAGCGCTTCCTTCAATTATATTCGCGCGGCCGAACTCACCGATGCGCTCGCGCGCGGCGAGAGGGCAGGTGCCGCCTATCTCGCCGGCGGCACCGATCTGCTACCGCTCTGGAAAGCGTCGCTGACCGCGCCGCAGGACGTGATCGACATCTCGCACCTCCCGCTTGCGACCATTATCCGTGCCGGCGACACGCTCAGCATCGGCGCGATGGCGCGGCTGAGTGACATCGCCGCCCATGCAGAGGTGAAAGCGCACTATCCTCTTGTATGCGATGCGATCCTTGCGAGCGCCAGCGGACAGGTGCGCAATGTCGCAACCATGGGCGGCAATCTGCTGCAGCGGACACGTTGTCCCTATTTTCGCGACGCGGGACTGGCCTGCAACAAGCGCGATCCCGGGTCCGGATGCGGCACCCGACATGGCGAGAACCGCCATGCCGTGCTGTTCGGTGGCTCGCCCGGCTGCGTCGCCACGCATCCGTCCGACCTCGCGGTGGCGCTGGCCGCGCTTGACGCCAGGATCGTGGTGAGCAGTGATAGCGGCGAACGCGAACTCGCACTGTCCGAGCTTTACCCGCTGCCGGGCGAGACCACCGCACCCGATTCATCTCTGCGCCCCGGGGAGATGATCACGGCGATCCGCATGCTCAATGCGGCGCGTTTCTCAAACCACGCGACCTATCTGAAGATCCGCGATCGCGCCTCGTTCGAATTTGCCGTCGTCTCCGTCGCGGCGGCGCTGCGCATCGAGGATAGCGTCATCGCCGAGGCGCGGCTCGCGGCTGGCGGTGTTGCACCACTGCCCTGGCGACTTGAGAAAAGCGAGGCGGCGCTGATCGGTCGCGCACCGACGGAGCACGCCTTTGCCGAGGCCGGCGCGCTCGCAATCGAAGGCGCGCGCCCGCTCGAAGGCAACGCATTCAAGATCCCCTTGCTGCGCAACGCCGTCATTCGCGCCCTGCAAACGGCCGGAGGCCATTCGTGAAGAACCGAACCATCGCGCGCTATGAAGGCACCCTCAAGGTCACCGGCCAGGCCCGCTATGAAGGCGAGATGATGCCCGAGGGCCTGCTGCACGCGGCCCTCGTGGAGTCGCCCATCGCCTGCGGCGAATTGCAGTCGCTCGACGCATCGCGCGCTGCCAAGCTGCCGGGATTTGCCACCCTCGTCACGCATGAAGATGCCGCATCGCTGAAGCCGTCGGCAGCAACCGCCCTGATCCGGGAGAAGGCGATTCATTTTCACGGCCAGCCCGTCGCGCTCGTCGCCGCCACTACGCTGTCGAAGGCCCGCGAAGCGGCGAAGGCGACACAAGCCTCGATCGCAGCGCGCACCACGTTGACGCAAATGGGCCAGGCGCTGGACCAGGCCTATGAGCCGGCGATGGTCGGGCGTTTCCCGGCCTCGACCCGCCGCGGCGATTCTGCGAAGGCGTTGAGCGAAGCCGGGCTCGTGGTCCGGCGCCGCTACACCACTGCCGTCAACAACCATCATCCGATGGAGCCTCATGCGGTCGTCTGCTGGTGGGAAGGCCAGAAGGCCGTCGTCCACACCTGCACCCAGGCGATCTTCGGGACGCGCGCGATGATCGCGCATGCGTTCGAGATGCCGCCCGCCGACATCCGCGTGCTGTCGCGCTATCTGGGCGGCGGCTTCGGCTGCAAGGGACAGCTGTGGTGGCCGTGGATGTTCTGGGCGATGCTGGCGTCGCGAAAGACGAACCGTCCGGTGCGGCTCGAGCTGACCCGCGCACAGATGTTCACCCTGGTCGGGCGGCGGCAGGAGACGGCGCAAGATCTCGCGCTCGGCTTCGTCGATGGCCGGCTGACGGCCATCGAGCACGATGTCATCGCGCAAACCTCGACACATGCGGAGTTTTCCGACTCGACCGCGGTCTACACGCGCTTCCTTTACGCCTGCCCCAACGTCACCACGCGTCACAGCCTCGTGCGCACCAACGAGCCGCAACCGGTTCCGATGCGCGCGCCGGGAACGGCCCCCGGCACGTTTGCACTGGAGTCGGCGATGGACGAGGCGGCTGAGCTACTCGGAGTCGATCCGCTCGAATTGCGCCTCAACAATTTTGCTGATCACGACCAGGAGAACGGCCGGCCCTGGAGCAG